>NZ_AJZD02000313.1 GCF_000272105.2 Vibrio splendidus 12E03 | reverse complement strand
AACCACAAGCGAAGTGACCATCACCATCAATGGTGCCGATGATCCATCTGAGATTACCGTTGGTGAAGGTGATTCTGACCTGGGTGAGGTGACGGAAGATGTTAATGTCGATCCTGATACTAACGAACTTTCAGTGTCAGGTACTTTAACGATTACTGATGTCGACACGAGTGACATGCCCGCCTTTAAACCTAATGGTGTGTTTACCCCTATTGGGTCTACTTATGCACTTGCTTTGGGTATTTTAACGATTACTCCAGAGGGCGCATGGAGTTATGTCGTTGATAACGATGCGGTTCAATACTTGAATGATGATGACACGGTTATTGAAAGATATGTGGTAACCGCGATCGATGGTGTAGAGCATGTTATCGAGATAACAATCAATGGTGTCAATGACGCACCTGAAGCGACCAGCTTTACGGTCGTTAATGATGAGGACGCGATTATACCTATTCTCTTCGATTCTGAAGATGGCGGCATGCCTGATTACATCTCAGATATAGAAGATGACCATGACGACATTCCACTTAATATTCGAATCGAAAGTTTGCCAACCAACGGCAGCCTCTTGTATACCGACGAAAATGGCGTCACGAGAGAAATTGTACAGTCTGATGTTGATAACGGTGAGTTGTTTGTTCCGAACAATATCAGCTTCGTTGCCGGGCCTGGAGAAATGTTTGAAATGGGCTTTAGTGGCGATCCTGAGGATATGCCAGAGCTTGTTGATGGTTTCTATAATTGGGGTGTGGAAGTTTCACCAACAGAGAGACTTATTACGCTAGATAACGGTAATACGATTACATTAACGATCGAAGATAACAATAATAAACCGTTGAAACAGTATCAAGGTGAGCAACCTCATGTCGGCTTTGGTATCGGTGATACAGACGGTAGAGGCATGAACAAACAGGAGACCTTGGTCCTCGACTTTACTAATAATCCATTAGAGGTTGTTGACTTTGGTTTAGATGGGTTGGGTGGTTCATTTAACACTGATAGCAATGTTTATGTTGAAGTGCTCTATACCTTTGCTGATGGCACGACTCAGACGGAGCAATATCAAAAAGATCCAGGAGATACGGGGAATAGCCAAATTCTGTATGATTTTAGTTATTCTTCACCAGACAATCCGATTGTTGGGATGGAGCTGTCATCGACAGGGGGCAGTTGGGAGTTACGCTATGTCCAAGGTAACGAGGCAGTAACCGAAGACCCGCAGTTTGATTATGTCGCGGTCGACTCTAATGGTGCAGAAAGCACGTTAGAGACGGTCACCATAGATATCGAAGAACCGCAGCAATATAACGTTATTAGTGCTGCGAGTAATGAACCTTTGTATGCGGAGTCAGGCAACGATCTGCTGATTGGAGATAGCGGAAACAACATTTTCACTTGGCTAGACTCTGCGCTCGACAACGGTACTGATATTATTAAAGATTTCGAGCTTTATACAGGTGGTTCTGGGGATCTGATTGACCTCAATGATTTGGTCGAAGACCCTCAAGATGAGACTCAAATGGCCGAGCTACTTGATGCGATTGAGGTCTCTGTCGACGGAGAAGATATCGCGTTGTCCATTCCAATCAATGGAGGGGATGATGTCCAAACTATCGTTGTTGAGGGGATTGCGACTGAACTAGGTGGTTCGGTTGACCTAGGTAATGACCTAGCCGTGCTGGGAGAGCTGATAAAAAATGATGCTGCTTAATTAGATAATGTGAAAGGTTCTAACGTTTAACGTAAGAAAAGCCCTCGATTTCGGGGGCTTTTTTGTGTCGAGTACCCGCTAAAGAAAAGGTATCGGAACAACACACAAAAAAAAGCCCAAACCAACGTGGTTTGGGCGGATACAAGTATAGGAGTTAATAAGGAAAATGCAGTAATTAAGAAAGCAGTGAGAAGAACAAGTTTGACGGCCTGTTAAACTTCTAAATACGCTGTTTTCTATATAATTTATGACCCACCATTTCCATTTCAGTTCCAAGAAAATTCATTATTTTTTTCTTTTTTTGTAAACACACAGCGATTCAATCGGTTAGTGCTGAGTTTTATTAACTGGTACGACCAATTTGTGAAAATGTGATGTTGCTTGCTTGTTAAATAAATGTACTAAGCGTATATTTCAAACAGTTGTTTAATACGAGTGATTGAAATGGCACCAAGAAGTACAACCAAAGACAAAATCTTAGATGTGGCTGAAGGCTTATTTGCTGAGCACGGTTTTAATGACACCTCTTTACGCACGATTACGAGTAAAGCGAATGTCAACTTAGCTTCAGTGAACTATCACTTTGGCGATAAGAAGACTCTGGTTCGTGCGGTACTCAATCGTTACTTAGAAGCATTTATGCCAGCACTGCAAGATGCATTAGTGAACTTAAACTTGAACGAAACGTATTCTATGAGTGACGTGTTTGAGTCGTTGAGACAGCCACTAAGAGCACTTAATGATGTTAGGCCAAATGGTACAAGCCGGTTCATGTTACTTATCGGCAGAGGCTATACAGATGTGCAAGGACACTTGCGTTGGTTCATTACTACCCGTTATAGCGAAGTACTTTCTTTGTTTACAACGTCAGTAATGAAGGCGAATCCGAACCTCACTCAAGAACAGTTATTTTGGCGATTACACTTCACCCTAGGGACTTGTGTATTCACCATGGCATCAAGTCAGGCTCTGGTAGAAATTGCAGAGAATGACTATGACAGAAAGATAGATGCTAAGGCAGTGGTCGATATTCTTATTCCATATTTAGCCGCTGGCATGTCAGCAGAAGAATAAAACAATAAAAAGCGAAACATTCACAACCAATATAGTGAACAAAAGGATCTGAACTATGAGCTCTCTAAGACAAAAATGGGTAAGTGACCCAGCTTTTAAACTCTTTAAAAAAGTACTACCACCACTATCTAGCACCGAGAAAGAAGCGATGGAAGCGGGTAGCGTGTGGTGGGACGGAGAGCTGTTTTCTGGCAAACCAGATTTCACTAAGCTGCACCAATACCCTAAACCTCAGCTGACAGCAGAAGAGCAATCGTTCATGGATAATGAGCTTGGAACTTTGCTGGCTATGCTTGATGACCACCAAATTGTAAAAGAAGATCGAGACCTTCCTGAAGAAGTGTGGAACTTCTTACGTAAAGAGCGTTTCTTTTCTCTTATTATTGCGAAAGAGTACGGCGGTCGTGAATTCTCAGCACACGCCAACTCAACTATCGTAACTAAGATTGCGACTCGCAGTATCAGTACTGCGGTTTCGGTAATGGTTCCAAACTCTCTTGGTCCTGGTGAGCTGCTTTCTCACTACGGAACGCAAGATCAAAAAGACTACTGGCTGCCTCGTCTTGCTGACGGTACAGATATCCCATGTTTCGCACTAACAGGCCCTGAAGCAGGTTCTGATGCGGGTGGTATCCCTGATGTAGGTACAGTTTGTATGGGCATGCACGAAGGTAAAGAGACACTAGGCATCAAGCTTAACTGGAACAAACGCTATATTACGCTAGCACCAGTAGCGACAGTACTTGGTCTGGCTTTCAAACTGCACGATCCAGAAAAGCTACTGGGTGATAAAGAAGACATTGGCATCACTTGTGCGCTTATCCCAGCAGATCACGAAGGTGTTGTAATTGGTGAACGTCATGACCCACTTGGTCTTGCATTCATGAATGGTCCAACACGCGGTCACGATGTGTTTATCCCTATGGAATGGCTAATCGGTGGCGCAGATTACGCAGGTAAAGGCTGGCGTATGCTGGTGGAATGTCTGTCTGCAGGTCGTGGTATTTCACTACCCGCACTGGGTACAGCAATGGGCCACCTAACTGCAAGAACAACTGGCGCATACGCGTATGTTCGTAAGCAGTTTGGTATGTCGATTGGTAAGTTTGAAGGTGTTGCAGAGAGTTTAGGCCGTATTGGTGGCTTAACGTATCTACTAGAAGCGACTCGTACACTGACAACTACTTCACTTGATATGAAAGAGAAGCCGGGTATCGTCACGGCTATCGCGAAATATCATATGACAGAGATGGCACGTACTATCCTGAATGATTCAATGGATATTCACTCTGGTCGTGCAATTCAAGATGGTCCAATGAACTACTTGGCTGCGCCTTATCTAGGTATTCCAGTTGCTATCACAGTAGAAGGTGCGAACATACTGACTCGTAACCTGATGATCTTTGGTCAAGGTGCGACACGTTGTCATCCATACGTGTTGAGCGAAATGGAAGCGGCAGCAAATCCAGACGAGAAGCAAGGTGCTAAAGACTTTGATAACTTGCTGTTCAAGCATATCTCTCACGCAACTAAGAACACGTTTGGCGCGCTTGGCGCAGCACTAACTGGCTCTAAGTTCATTAAAGCCGACATGAGCGGTCCAACTAAGCCTTACTACCAAGACTTAACTCGTCTAAGCCGTGCGCTTGCTGTAAGTGCGGACTTCGCAATGCTAACGCTAGGTGGCGAACTGAAACGTAAAGAGCTTATCTCAGCACGTTTAGGCGATGGTCTAAGTTACCTATACATGGCGTCTGCTGCGCTTAAGAAGTATGAAGACGAAGGTCGTCAACAAGCTGACCTGGACTACGTGCACTACGCGGTTCAACACTGTTTCCACAATGCGGCTAAGTCACTACAAGAAGCGTACAGAAACTTCCCGAACAAGATGGTAGGTAAAGTACTTAAAGGTCTAGTTTTCCCTGTCGGTAACCACTTCGAAAAACCAAGTGATAACCTAACAGTGCAACTAGCAGAAAGCTTGATGACTCCGGGCGCACACCGCGAACGTCTGACTCACCTTTGCTACATCGGCAAGGAAGAAGAGGACAGTGTTGGCCTGATGGAGAACGCGTTCAATGCGATGTACAGCATCAAGCCGTTAGAGCGTAAGATCTTCAAAGCAGTGAAAGAGGGCAAAGTGGCTCGTAAAGGCTTACTGCAAGACAAACTTGCTCAAGCACTTGCTGCTGATGTGCTAACGCAAGAAGAAGTCGACCAAATTGTGGCTGCCGATAAACTGCGTTACGCTGCGATTCAAGTTGACCACTTCAGTCATGACTTTAGTGAAACTTTGACGCGAAAAGAGTTAAAACCTAAGCTAAATAGCGTTGCTTAGATAAAGAAACGATAAAAGGCACCTAATTAGGTGCCTTTTTTGTTTTTGTCGTAGAAGTCGCAATAGATGCGTTAACAAATGGTGACTTAGTCAGCAAATATCAGCTGAGTGCTCCAACCACTTGCATTTTCACCACATTTTTACAGAAATTAGATGCCATTTGCGTACGAAACTTTTATCCTTAACCTGATTTTTTAAGGAAGTTGAATATGATCATCAAACCTCGAATTCGCGGATTCATCTGTACTACAACACATCCAGTCGGTTGTGAAGCTAATGTAAAAGAACAAATTGCTTACACAAAAGCTCAAGGCCCAATCGCAAACGCACCTAAACGTGTACTAGTTGTTGGCTCTTCAAGTGGCTACGGCTTGTCTTCACGTATTGCGGCTGCATTTGGTGGCGGCGCTTCAACTATCGGTGTTTTCTTCGAGAAAGCCGGTACTGAGAAAAAGCCGGGCACAGCTGGTTTTTACAACTCAGCAGCGTTCGACAAGCTAGCTAAAGAAGAAGGCCTGTATTCAAAAAGCCTGAACGGCGATGCTTTCTCTAACGAAGCGAAACAGAAAACGATTGACCTGATCAAAGAAGATCTAGGCCAAATCGATATGGTTGTGTACTCACTGGCGTCTCCAGTGCGTAAAATGCCAGAGACTGGCGAAGTGATTCGTTCAGCTCTAAAACCTATCGGTGAAACGTACACATCAACGGCTGTTGATACCAACAAAGACATGATCATCGAAGCAAGTGTTGAGCCTGCATCTGAAGAAGAGATCAAAGACACTGTTACAGTAATGGGCGGTGAAGATTGGGAACTTTGGATCAACGCTCTATCTGAAGCGGGTGTTCTAGCTGACGGTTGTAAAACTGTTGCTTACAGCTACATCGGTACTGAACTAACGTGGCCAATCTACTGGGATGGCGCGCTAGGTAAAGCTAAGATGGATCTAGACCGTGCAGCGTCAGCGCTTAACGAGAAACTAGGCCAAACTGGCGGTACTGCAAACGTTGCTGTTCTTAAGTCTGTAGTGACTCAAGCAAGTTCTGCAATCCCTGTAATGCCTCTTTACATCGCTATGGTGTTCAAGAAGATGCGTGAAGAAGGTATTCACGAAGGCTGTATGGAACAGATCTTCCGTATGTTCAGCCAACGTCTATACAAAGAAGATGGCAGCGCAGCAGAAGTGGATGAAGTGAACCGTCTACGTCTAGATGACTTAGAACTTCGTGAAGACATTCAAGATCACTGTCGTAACCTATGGCCTCAAATCACAACTGAGAACCTAAAAGAACTGACTGACTACGTAGAGTACAAAGAAGAGTTCTTGAAGCTATTCGGTTTCGGTGTTGAAGGTGTTGATTACGAAGCTGAGGTTAACCCAGCTGTTGAGTTTGATGTAGCTGATATCTAATTCAAACTATCGAATCTAAACAAAATAGGCGCTCATTGAGCGCCTATTTTTTTGTCTTAAAAGCAGATACGGGATTCGAGTGTCGAGATTCGAAAAGATCTAAGAGCGGATGAGAAATTCGAGTGGCGGGATACGAAGAGCTTAAGAGCGGATACGAGTGACGAGATTCGAGATACGAAGAGAGCTAAGAGCATGAGCGGGGAAGGAGGCTTGAACTGCTAAAAACAAGCAATAAAAAATGCACTAACCCAAAGTGAATTAGTGCATTCGAAATATCTAAGCTTGGTTGCTTTTAAAGCAGCAGACGCTAGCTAATTATGATGATGAAAGTACCTGCTAAAGTCATCAATATATTGGCTATCGCGTAAGTACCCGCGTAACCCAGAGCCGGAATCGTTGAGCGAGCGTGATCATTTACGATGTCCATAGCTGGAGCACAGGTTCGCGCACCAATGATCGCGCCAAACAGCAACGCTCGGTTCATCTTCAACACGTAAGCGCCAACCAAATAAGCAAAGAATACTGGCAGCACACTCACTACTAGGGCGATACCTATTACCTGTGGGCCAACTTGGGTTAAGTGCTCAAATATCTTACCACCGGCGCTTAAGCCGATACCGACCATAAAGAACATCAAGCCGAGGTCTTTGACCATGTTTAACGCACCCTGAGGAACATAACCGAAAGTAGGGTGGTTCGCTCGTAAGAAGCCCAGCATGATGCCTGATAGAAGAAGGCCAACCGCGTTGCCTAGTCCAAAAGACACCTGACCGAATGTCATGGTGATCAAACCAAACAAAATACCCAAAATGAAGAAGCTACAGAAGGCCATCAAATCCGCCATTTGGCTGTGGATTGAGATGAAACCAATTTTTTCAGCTAGGCCGTGCACTCGACTCTTTTCACCACTCACCTGTAGGACGTCACCTTTAGAAAGCACGATGTTTAAGTCCATCGGCATTTCAATCTGAGCACGCACTACGCGGTTAAGGAAACAGCCATATTCAGACAGGTTTAAGTCAGATAGACGTTTACCTGCGATGCTGTCACTTTTAACGACGATCTCTTCTTCCACGATACGCAGGTCGAGAAGGTTACGGTCGAAAACCTCTTTACCGTTACGGAAGCTTGGGTCTAGACGAGCGTGGCTATCTGGGAAACCAACCAATGCGATTTCGTCACCTTCTTGCAGAATTGCATCACCATCTGGGTGGGCAAGAATACCATTACGACGAATACGTTCGATGTAACAGCCTGTTTGGCGATAGATACCCAATTCACGCAGGTTCTTACCGTCAGTCCAAGAGATAAGCTCTGGTCCCACACGATAAGCACGAATGATAGGAAGATAAACCTTACGTTGACCAGAAGCACCTAGACCGCGTTCCTGAGCGATTTGTTCAGCTGAGTCGTGCAGGTTCACTTTCTGCAGCTTTGGAATCAGGCGAGCGAACATGATCATACTGATTAAGCCAACCAAGTAAGCCATCGCGTAACCCACTGATAGGTTTTCGATAATCAGGCTCAAATCCATATTTCTTGGTAATTCTGCAAGCCCAGAATTCAGAGCATCTTGAGCACCTACCAATATCGGCGTTGCTGTTAAGGCACCTGCCATCATGCCTGCAGATAAACCAAAGCCTAGGCCAAGGTAATGACTGCTGAAATAGGTTAAGGCAATCGCAGTAGAAAGTACCACAAGGCTTAGAATGAGGTAGTGCTTACCGTCTCTGAAAAAGATACCGAAGAAGTTTGGACCCGCTTCAATGCCAACACAGTAGATGAACAGCATGAAGCCAATGGTGAGTGCATCTGCATTAAAAGAAAAGCCAAGATGTCCCATAACGAGGGAAGTAATCAGAACACCGATTGAGTTGCCGAGTTGGAGACTACCGAAACGAATTTTACCAATGGCTAATCCAATCGATAAAACAACAAAGATGAGGAGAATGGGGTTTTGTTCTAACAGAAAAACAACGTCGATATTCACAGTGGTCGCTCAATAATTGGCGTGAAACACAGGGTAAGTTTGAGGGGTGAATTGTATCTAAATATAAATAAATTATAAGCGATATTTTGCTATTTTACTTGATTTTGACCTTATTCTTATTCCGTATGAAAACTGGTTATAAAAAAGCCCGCTACAGTGAGCGGGCTTTCTATAAATCGTACAGTCTAACGACTAAATGGGGCAGCTGTTTAAGGCTTTAGCCTTGATTCTCGTTTGAGAAATCCTAGCTTAGTCGAAAAGACCTAGGTTTTCTTTTGCGTATGCTTCAAATTCTGTGCAGCCGCCGATGTGGTCTTGGTCGATGAAGATTTGTGGCACTGTGTCTACAGGTTTACCAACAGTCTTCTCTAGATCAGCTTTGCTGATGCCTTCAGCGTGGATGTCAACGTAACGGTAGTTGAAGTCATCGCGTTTAGCTTTAAGAGTTTCAGCATGCTCTTTTGCACGAACACAGAATGGGCAAGCAGGGCGACCAAAAATAACTACAAACATTTAATTTCTCCTAAATACGGGATGAGGCTCGTTAACTCATTTATGTTAACTATTCTTTTATGAATGCCACTCAAAATTTCTTAAAACCAACTATGCCTCAATGCTATGGGGAAATAAAGATGGAATTGCCTCTTAATACAATAGGTTTTGCCTATCAGAGCAAATAATGGTCACAAAAAGGATCCGTGATGATTTTTGATGGGTATCTAGGTTGAGTACCCATAATTTAAGAGTGTGAATTACCCCTAAGAATAGGACTTTAATCCATCTTTAATGCGACAAGTTGCACCTTGTCAAAAAACGTACTCATAGAACGAGGCATCTTAATACTGATGCGCGGGAAAGAAGCTGAATTGAAAAGGGGCAGCATGGCGTAAATACACGGACAGCCACCATGTGCGGTATTCTTTGGTAGCCATCTGTTGTTTTCAGCAAACTCTTACCCTCGCTACTAAATCTGTCAGTTAAAAAGGCAAGAAAAAACGAGCTACAAAGTCTACATTCCAAAAACCAAGAGTTCGCAGTTTTGTTCGGTCATAGGCGCAGGAGGCACCATGTTTCAATTTATGACATCTACAAAGATCATCTTTGGTGATGGAGCACTTTCCGCTTCATTGTCTCTCTTTAATCAATATGGCTACAGTGTGCTATTGGTTACAGGCAATACATTAGAGCGCACTTCAATTGTTACTGACTATCTGGATGCGCAGAGTATGCGTTATCAGCACATTGCCGTTTCCGGTGAACCTAATATTAAAATGGTTGAAGAGGCGGCTATTTCTGCTCGTCGATTTAAGCCTGACATGGTCGTCGCCATGGGCGGTGGCAGTGCCATCGATATGGGAAAAGCGTTAGCCGCGGTTTTACCTAATCAAGGCAATTTATATGACTATGTTGAAGTGGTCGGGCGTAATGTTCCTCTTAAAACCAAACCACTTCCGTTTATCGCAATTCCAACCACAGCGAGTACCGGCGCCGAAGTCACTAAAAACGCGGTGCTGAAATCAGGCCAAGACCAAGTAAAAATCAGCCTTAGAAGCCCAGACATGCTGGCTGACGTTGCGATTGTCGATCCAACCCTAACTCATGGAACTAATCTTTATCTATCTGGACGAGGTGCGATGGATGCCTTTACTCATCTAATGGAAGCCTACGTGTGTGGTGAGCCGAATCCGTTAACCGACATGATTTGTGAAGAAGGGCTGCGTAAGTTGAGTGGTTCTGTGGTTCAGGCATGTGTTTATGATGAGCCTCAAGCGCGTTCTGATCTTGCTTTCGCCTCTATGCTCGGTGGTATGGCGATAACCAATGCCAAGCTTGGCGCAGCCCATGGTTTAGCCTCTGCATTAGGAGGTAAGATTTCTGCGCCTCATAGTGTGATTACCGCGCGCTTAGCGCCATTTGTGATGTTGGAGAACATAGCTGTCGCGAAAGAGCAGCAAAGAAGCGACATCCTAGCGCGTTATCAGCGAATCGCTCAGATAATAACAGGTAACGTAGAAGCAGTAGAAGAGGAGGCAATTTCTTGGTTATCGGAAGTGCTTGATACGCTTAAGTTACCCAACTTGCTGGAATTTGGTGTCTGTGAAGCACAGTTTGATGAGGTGTCTACAGATGCGCTCAAATCCGTGGCGATTAAAGGAAACCCTTTGCCGCTTAACCATGAGAGGCTCGTACACATTTTGAAGCAGGTGTGTGAGAAGTGCAGTTGTAGAGAAGGGCATCATGAGGGAGCTTCAATGAATCAAATTGGGCAAGAGCCAGCTGTCGAGTCGAGCTTTACCATTATCAATTCTTATGCGTCCGAAAACAGCGTGGTTGAGAAGGGCAATAGTTGGACTATCTAACGGTCTTAAACTCGTTCGTTGTATAAGTCATTTTATACAGACAAATAAAAACGGAGCTCTAGGCTCCGTTTTTTTAATTTAACTTGTTCTCTGGTCATCTGTTTTCAGTTCATGACTAAGCAGATTAGAACTGAGAGTACTTCTCGTAACGTGAATCACGAAGTGACTCTTTGACGCGCTTTAGGTTCTCTCTGAAACCAGAACCACGACGTAGCGTAAAGCCTGTCGCTAGCACATCGATAACCGTCATCTGAACAACGCGACTTGCCATTGGCATGTAAACGTCAGTGTCTTCTGGAACATCCAGAGAAATAGACAACGAGCTCGCTTTATCCAGTGGAGAATCTTTTGCTGTGATAGCAATAACTGTCGCACCGTTTTCACGCGCTAAGTTTGCAATCTCAACTTGGCTTTTAGTGCGGCCAGTATGAGAGATAAGAACAATAACGTCGTTATCACTGCAGTTAATGCAGCTCATTCGTTGCATCACGATGTCTTCGAAACACGTGATTGGGATATTAAAACGAATGAACTTGTTTTGAGCATCTTTGGCGACAGCAGAAGAGGCACCCAGTCCGAAGAATGAAATGCGTTTTGCTTGAGTCAACAAGTCAACCGCACGGTTTACTTGCATCGCATCTAAACTGTTTTTAGCAACGTCTAGACACGCCATAGTTGATTCGAAAATCTTATGCGTATAAGCATCTGGACCATCATCTTCTTCAACATTACGGTTCACGTAAGGTGTACCGTTCGCCAAGCTTTGAGCTAGGTGAAGTTTGAAGTCAGGGAAGCCCTTTGTGTCTAATCGACGACAGAAGCGGTTAACTGTAGGCTCACTCACGTCAGCCATTTTAGCTAAAGTAGCAATGCTAGAATGAATTGCAGTTTGAGGGGAAGCCATAATTACTTCGGCTACCTTGCGCTCAGACTTGCTGAAATTTTCCAGATTTTTTTGTATTTTTTCTAATGTATTCATAGTGTTCACAAGGGTATAGAGAACAACTTGCTAGTTAATATCTTTTACCAGGGGGTATGGCTGAAGCAAATATCAGTAAACACAAAGCCAAATGTATATTCGGTATCGTAAATACTGCTGCGTCAAATAGATATCAAGCTAACTAGCACCATAGAGTCAGTATAAACCCAACATACTATTTACTAATACAAAAACAGGGCATGAATGCTTAAGAATATGACAAACCTCAACAAAATTTTAGAAAACTACAGAATTGGAAGAGAGTTTGAGCAAAAAGAATGCAAAATGAGTATGAACTGACAGGTTAGTTACATCAAAAAGAAAGAAATTTTCAATTTGATGCAACTAAAATTGAATGACTATGCGTTGATTTGCGTAACCAGTTTGTTGATTTTGCCCATCAAGTTTGGTGCTAGTTTAGAGATCTCACGTTGTTCCTCAAGCACTGACGAAAGAATGTCATTGCCTGTTAGTGGGTTTGCTAACACCACGCGGAAAACGATGATTGGCTGATGTACCCATGCTTCAGGGTTTAAGCGTGTACGTGACACGAAAGACTTACCTGTTTCACGCTGTTTCTTCTGAATAAATTTCGTGAGTTCATTGAGCAACTCATTCAGTTCGACACGATGTTCAGGCTCAGCTTTAAGGAGTGCAGCTTTGACTGATTCAGGCACGTAGCGATAAGTCAGTAGGCAAAGCTCAGGTTCTGAAACCAGTTCGAAGTCGCTTTGATCTTTAATTAGGTCGGCAAAGTAGCGCGCTTTGTTGATGCTTTGGTCGATCAGCAGTTCATAACCTGGGCGGCTAATGATGTGCATTGCGGCGTAAACCAGCATTGCCATACCTGAACGAGAACCTTCTAACGTATGGCTACCTAAATCTTTTGAGCCTTTACGAAGAATGTATTGAGCATGATGTTCAATCGCTGTCATCGCATCTGGCTTCTTAAACAGAACCATGCCCGCACCCATTGGGATATAAAGCTGTTTATGCGCATCAATCGTGACTGAATCCGCCAGTTCAATACCATCAAGCAGGTGACGATGATTGTTGGACATTAGAGTCGCACCGCCCCAAGCAGCATCAACGTGGAAATGACAATCGGATTCGGCACACACCTCAGCAATGTCTCTTAGCGGGTCGATATTACCGGTTTCGGTTGTACCAGCCACACCAATGACGGCGAAAGGTTTGATCTTGTTCTGCTTGAGTTGCTCAATCTTGAGTCTTAGATCATCAGTACAAATACGATTGTCATTATCTGTTTTAACAGACACTAGACCTTCTTGACCAATACCAAGGACATCCGCGGCTTTTTTCAGAGAGTAGTGACCACGTTCAGAGACTAAGATGGCAAGCCCTTCGTAGTCGTAGTGCTTCATGGCTTTAAACAAGCCCTCTTTTTCCACACCTTTGAACGAACCTTGTGCTTTTAGTGCGTTGTTACGTGCAACCCAAAGCGCCGTAATGTTCGCGATGGTACCGCCAGAACAAAACGCACCTAAAGAGTGGTTTGCGCTGTGCATCCAACGAGAATAAAACTGGTCACTATCTTGATAAATCAGGCGATGTAACATGCCCAGAACTTGACGTTCTAGGGGAGTGAAAGCTTTTGAGGTCTCGATTTTTACTAGATTCTGATTCAACGCAATCATGATTTTTGAAAGCGGCATCAGGAAGTACGGCAACGCAGAGGTCATGTGGCCAATAAAACTTGGCGAAGACGTGTGAACCGAATGAGACACAAGAGAATCGAGGAGATGCTCAGTATGTTCAGAAACAAACTCAGGCTGCTCTGGGATATGAGCATTTGAAAAATCTTTCTCAATTTCACGCAGCGGCTTTTCTTCAGCCACAATATGTTCACGTAAGAATTGATTCAGGTTTCGTGAAAGTTTGTCTTCAATTTGAGTGAGTGTTGAATCTGGGCCTTCAGGTACCGTGAAGATACGTAGAAGACTGTCGAAGCTAACATCTGCTGTTTTTTGTTCCGTAACCATAGCAAGCGAGTTATTTTTCTAATATTGACGCGAGCGGGACAATCTAAACGAAAACGGGAACAATGTCCCGTCTTAATTATGAAATCCAACTTCTCAAAAAAGCATATTAAATGCGGGGTTATTTACACTTAATCGCTTCAAGTTTACTGATCGACTGATTGTAACGCTGTAGCGCCGAGTCGATTTGCTTAGGGTGGCTAAGCAATTCTGCAAAGGCAGAACGTAGCTCGTAGTTTTGAGCGTGAGGCGTTGATTGGCGGTCGTCGAACGTTGTTTTCGCGATTTTACCAAGCTCATCATCACGTGTTGATAGCGTTTTAATGTCGTGTTGCTCAAGTTGCAACCAGCCTTCTACAGGCTGCTCTGTTGCCACTTTGCTTGAATCGTTCACAAGGTAGTAGTTAACCGCAGCACGATTCAGCTCAAAGTGGTGCTTACGACCTTCTAGGAACCACTCACTCACTTCTGTTAGCTCTGGATATTGCTCAGAGGTTAATGCAGCAAGGTCGGCATACCAATTCAAAGAAGCGTCGATGTACGCATCATATTTTTTTGCTTGGCACTGGTTTGTCTCAGACATTGAATCTGCTGCAAAAGAGAAAGTAGAAGTTGAAGCTAGCAGTAATGCGACGCAAAGGCGTTTCATAGTAGTTCCTTTTGTAAGTTTATTCTTTTTATAACTTTGTCGTTATAGGTTACCGTGATCGTTATTTGTTGAGCAATGACACTTAGTGTCTTTTTATTTCGGTAACTGTATCGGTGTCTGGGCATTGGTATTCGAGTTGCATTCTAATCTAAAACAAACGCTATTCCTGCGATCTAGTTAGCAAGAGATACAAAGAACAACATCAATATCGGAACAAGCAAACTGAGGATAAAGCCACTGACGATAGCGATAGGCACACATCGAACGCCGCCTGTTGTTTGAATGACCGGTAGGGTGAAGTCCATCGCAGTCGCACCAGCATAACCAATGGAAGTGCATGGATAACTGCGAATCAGCACTGGAATCAGTACCAAGGCAACTAACTCTCTTAACAGTTCAAGCATGAAAGAAGCGCCACCATAGACAGGGCCAAAGGCGTCACCCATTAAGATGCCAGCCAGAGAGTACCAACCAAATCCGGAAGACATTGCCAAGGCTTTGAACAAAGGGATATCTAGGATGTAAGCCGCGATAATACCACCTAACATTGAGGTGATGATAATGGTGATTGCGATAACCATGCCGTGCTTGTTGAGTAAGATCTGACGAAGTGTGAGTCCGCTATTACGCAGTTGAATGCCGATAAAGAACAGGAGAACAAACAAAATCCATTCGCTTGCGGTATCAACCCAATCAAGGCCAATAGGCAGCACCAAGCCAGCGATTAGCCCTGAACCCACCACTAAGATGAGTTTGGCAGATTCCATCGCCATAGAAGAGAGGGGAAGCTTCTTCTTGCTACTGTCGGTTTTGAGTGGCAATAACTTATCAATAGCGGGCAGTGCCATTAGGTTACAAATGCTTAAGCAGACAAAGAAAGTGACGGTATATAGAAGGATTGTCTGCAGATTACTGCCTAGGTTATCGAGGGCGGCTAAGCTTAGTCCCATCAACGCCAGAATCACGTAGATCAACCGCGATGTTGAGCGGTTGATAAATTCTAATGTCTGAGCGTTCGAAATTGCAAAAAGATACCCCACGACGAGTGGCGCAAATATAAAGATCATCCCTGTAAACATGCTTTCCCCATTGCATTTACTTCATATTACATTTACTTGTCACTTAACAGTGACTTAGAAGCCGCTAGTATTGATCACGTCGCTTAGCTTTGCATTAAAATCATGTTTGCTCAAGTTGCTTAATTTATAGAGCACCTCTGCACCTGTCACATTAAGTTCAACTTCGTGTTCATCGATGTTCTCATCCTTGTTTCTGAACATCAGTAGGTGGTTAGCGATTCGAGCGATATCTAAGTAAGACACTTCACGTTGTTCGTGGTTATTGATGGTATTGCTGCACACATCAATAAAGTCGCTGTCGAAGCCCCAACGATTAAGCACCAATTTACTGGTAGCAGAACATTGGCCTTGGAAGATTTGTAGAGCAATGTCGTGGTCTAGATAATTGCCGTTTTCGAGGTAGAGGTGGTATTCGCTAACCAAACAGAACAAGCCAATATCAGCCAGCAATCCAACAAGCAGTGATTTTTCATGTTCAAGGTAGCGGTATTCAATAGGGGAGAGTTCTTTGAAGCCGTTGGTAACCAATACCATGGTGGCGCCTAGTTCTTTGGATACAGAAGCGCTATTAACCAATAACTCATTACATTCTCTGCTTAGGTCAACTGAATGCTTGAGTTGCTCAATGGCCTGAGCCGTCACGATGTCACGAACTCTTAATATACCAAGGCGGGATACGGCTGTCATAATATCGACACAAGTAATGTTGCGTCTGTTGAAGACGACAGAGTTAGCCACACGAATGACGATAGCAGTAAGGCCTGGATCTTCGAGTAGGCACTCGGCAACTTCGGCAATCCCGGTTGACTCGAGGGTACAGAGTTTTTGAATTTTCAGTACAACGTTAGGGATAGGAGGAAGTGTTATTTTTCCCGCTGAGATAGAATGGCCAACAAGTTGGGCAAACTCTGATTCCAGACCCTTTAAGAGAAGAGTCTTATTTTGTGGTAGCCAGAAAAACGATAAATGATTCATATAAAGAGTAAAAACATGTATGTCTTGCCATTTTACAAGCCACGATGCTGCGAGGCAATACTCATCCGTCCACATAACCTTTAATAATTTGAACCGGTGTATCACTAGGTGTCCAAATTCAAGCATGGTTTGATAGGTTATTGTGATGTCAATCATGAAAAACCAGAATGCTCAATTGATTGATGTGAACTAAGTCCAGACTTATTTTTCTTTTCGAAGTATGATTTATTTAAAGGTGGAAAACGAAACCATAATATTCACCTATAGAATAACAAAATAGATTTAAAATTTTTCGCATAACAAGCTGCTTGTCTGGTGATCAACCTAATCGGGGTAATTTGATTAAGGATCAACGGATATGACCGAGACAGCATTTATTAATTACGTGAATCAATTTGGTGAGCATCAAAAACGTTCTATGTTTGGAGGTATTGGCCTCTTTCAAAATGACGCTATGTTCGCTTTATTGAGTGAAGGTTGTTTATTCATTAGAGGTGGAAAATCATTAGATAAAAAACTGACGGATCTTGATTGTGAAAAGTATCGTCATGTAAAAAAACAGACAACAGCTACCGTAAATTACTACGACATTACGGATCTGTTTACCTGTGAACATCCTGAATTGGATAGTATTATTCGTACTTCAATCGATAATTCAATTCAGCAACGTAGCTTCAAGAAATCATCAGCTAGCCGCAGATTAAGAGATCTACCAAACATGCAACTTACGTTAGAGCGCATGGTTAAAAAGGCGGGTGTGGATGATGTTTCAATGTTTATGCAGTTGGGCGCGCCTGAAGTGTTTAATAAGGTTCGCAAAGCGTACGGAAACGATGTTGACCTAAAACTACTTTGGAAATTTGCGGGTGCAATTGATGGTATTCACTGGAAACTATTACAAGAGCCACGCAAGCAGCAATTACTGAAGAGCTGCCACTAAAGAAGTTTGCCTTATATGCTTAAGATTACTGTCAATAAAAAAAACCGAGGAATGTCCTCGGTTTTTTTTGTTTCTGTCTTAGCCGGATTTCTTAAAAGACTAAGTATCAAAAGGCTAAGTGCTCGTTAAGAGCTAGCTTGGTTTTAAGTATTAGTACTTAAAGCGAGCAGTGAACATAAGTTGGTCACCGTAGAAGTCGTTAATACGAGCTTCAGCGCCTAGAGAGAAAAGCTCTGTAGAGTGGAAACGTGCGTAAACAGAACCTGTCCAATCATCGTTGTCATCGATAGAAACGTAACCACCTTTACCACCAACTTCTAGTTGTGGACCAAGCCATTGGCGAACACCAACGTTGATTTCCATACCGATATCAGTAGAGCTTGAGTTCTCTGGCTGAACGATACGAGCTAGCATTTCACCTGTTAGGTCTGCCCAGTTGTTTAAAGGAGCGTGGAAACCAAGACCGACAGCTGAGTCGTAATCGCCTTCAAATTCTGAATCGATACGTGCTACAGCATGAGCGTTCGGATGAATGGACTTACTGAACGCACCACCAAATGTTACTGGGCTAGCACCGATACGTGCTTCAAAGTAATCATAGTTAAAGTTGCTCATTACCTGTGGTTGTTCATCAACAGCTAGTGCTTGACCAGAAGCCAATAGCATAGCGGTAGTAAGTAGAATTTTGCGCATAACGACCGTAAACCTATATTAGTGTTAATTCCTTTGGTTTGAGACAAATCGGCAAACCATAAACATTGAGACAGTTTAATCTAACTCACGGAAAAGTAATCCTTTAAAATGTAAAACCTTACTCATTTAGTTAAAAAACAAGCAAATTAAGGATCAGTATGTAACAGAGATCTCATGTTTTAGGGCGAATGAGAAAAATAGACGAGCGAATTATCCAAAATTTGTATGCATTCGGACGGTTCTTATATCGGATGCCGCTTTTCTCAGTATCCATTAACCAATCAGTGCTATTCACCAAAACTGGTGCGTTTATCCGCCATTGAAGTCAGTATGCGCTCGGTATCCAAGATCGAAGTCCAGTTAAGCAATTGCTTGTCGTTGGCAATGACATAGTCAGTCAATTGTTGAGTAATCGTGTCTCTCAGTTGGTCGCCTTGCCAAGGTTTTGAAATATAGAAATCAAGTGCTGCGTTGTTAATGGCTGTGATGGTATCTTCTAGCCCAGCTTGCCCGGTGAGCAACAGCTTACGCGTTGGTTTAGTCGCGTCGTGTTGGTTGAGTTCGATCAGAAAATCAATGCCGGTTTCTTCTGGCATGATGTGGTCGCACAAGATTAACGCGAGCTTAATACCATCTTGTCCCATTTCTTTGATGACTTGCTTGGCTTCATCGACCGACTCAGCACCTTCAACCAGAAAGTTCTCTTCAAATATCGCCAAGTCCTGAAGGACACTATTGAGAACTTCAGGTTCATCATCGACACATAAAATTAGGTACTTATTCATGAGGTGCTCCTTCTTGTTTGAATGGAAGCCACACTTGCATGTTTGTATGACTGCCTACCTCTGACTCCACCAAAATAAATCCTTGATGAGCCGAAACGATTTGTTGAGAAATGGATAACCCAATCCCTAAACCAAAGTTGCCTTCTTTTTTGGTGGTGAAGTTTGGGTTGAAAATGGTGTTGATGTCTTCTTTGGCAATGCCGTGGCCAGTATCGGAGATTTGCACCACAAGAAACGTGTCGTCGCCTTTTGTCTGTTGAGAAGTGGTGATGGACACTTTTCCTCGTTCAGATAGGGCATCGAGCGCATTGGAGATAAGGTTGGTCCACACTTGTTGTAGCGAGAGCGACTGGCACAATAAAGGTGGCAAGTCGGTGTCGTAATGCTTCTCGAGTTGGTGATGTTTAAGCCTGTTTTCAAAGATCACTAAGGTATCTTCAAGCCCTTCATGGATATCTGTGTAGTGGCGAACTTCTTCATCTTCCCGGGCATAGCTTTTTAGGCTTTTAACCATGTCGGCAATCCGTTTGCTGCACACTTGAATTGAGCGGATAGAGTTTCCAACATAGTGATAATGTTCTAAGTCATTGAGCAGCTCTTTGCCTGCGATAGGGGAGTCTTTCAAAGTGTTTAGAACCGCAGAGTCTTGGCTTAGGTTTAGTCTCACGGTTTTTTTGGCTAGCGCCCGATCATCAATAGTTGAGGTGAGATGTTTTACGAGTTGTCTTTCTTGAGCTGTAGATAGTGGTTTTGCTAGTTTTGAATGAGCGAGTACGTCTATTCCTTTATTCGATTCTGGGACTGACGAGTTTTCTAGTATCTGGTCGAGATGTTCAGACAAGGTTTCGATGCTTCTTAATATGGCTGCAATCGGGTTATTTAGCTCATGTGCGACTCCCGCGACTAGCTGCCCGAGCATCGCCATTTTCTCTTTTTCGATCAGTTGTTGATGGGCTGATTCTAACGATTCCAGTGTTTGCTGGAGTTTGATCTTATTGGTGATGCTGCGTTGCAAACGTCGATTGAAATGACGAAGCAATAGATTGGTAAACAAAGGCAGCAGGGTATTGTTTGAATGCATCACCTGAGCAAAGCTATCTTTATCCAGCTTGATAACGCGTGTTTGCGTTAGGGTGATCGCGGTAGAAAACGAAGGCTCACCTGTCACAAATGACATCCCGCCGACAATGTTCCCCTTGGAGTGACGTACCACTTCCCGTTGTTGCCCAAGTTCATCTTTCTTATAAAGAGCCGCTTCACCCTCAATGATCAGCCATAAAAAGCGATTGTCTTCGCCTTCCACAGTGAGCAGATGCTCGGGGGAATAGTCACGAATGGCCTTGGTTTTATCATCTTTTGAAAACACATCTTGTAAGGCACTGACGACACGCTCTGCAAGGGCGTTATCCGAAAGCTGGTGGTAATCGTGAATGAAACCCGATTGGAATGAGTGAATCTTTTGTTCAATGTGCGCTCTGAGTAAGCGCTGCTGGTCGAGTGCGTCGCTGTAAGACAACAGGTTTTCTGAGTCGTATTGGATAACAAAAGAAGTCAGCTCTTTTTGCGCTGATTTGAATAGAACCTGATCTTGAACCGGCTTGGTTAGACAGTGGTTAAGCCTGCCTTCATTTACAGCGGTTAGAATGGATTGAATGTCTGACGAAGCGCTGACTAATATCGTTCTTGCGGTATTACTATGGGGCAGCTGTTCGAGTTCAATCAGAAATTGCACGCCATTAAATTCAGAATGATGATGAGTGATCACCAAGGCTACGGTTTGGTTGTGATCATGAATATCTTCTAATGCGTGATGTGCGTCTTCTATGTTCTCGGCAGTATAAATATCGAATACAGAAGCCAACGGAGCCAGCTCCGAACGTATTCTTTCAATGCTAACCGGATTATTGTCCAAACAGATAACAGCGTATTGATTCACAGCTCAACCTTAATAGTAGCGACGTCTCTAGCCTAGCAAGAACCGCCTAATAAGGATGAGAGCTAGCCGTTAATTTATTGAGGCAATCGAAGTATCGAGCAATAGACTGATTTAACTCAATGTTTCTTGTTTGCTACTGATGGGTTAGACTAAAAAAACAGACACGTGTAGAAAGAGAACTCATGGAACAGTTAAGAAAAATTGGTGCAATTGGCGGCGCAATCTCATTGGCTCTTTGCTGGCCTTTAGCGGTTGGCCAAATTGGACAAAATGCGATTACTGATGGCGTTGCAACGCTTAACAATTCAAGCATTCAAGCTGAGATCGTGGAATACGATAGAGGTTACTTGTCTTCCAACGTAACCACTCGTTTAACTGTGACGGATGAAAACCTGAAAGAGCAACTCGCGATTGATGGCTTACCCAGTGAGTTTGTCATTAATAGTGCGGTTAGCCACGGTTTAGTAAGCTTAAACGCGCTATCAACGTTTGAGAACGCTGACATTCTTCCTCTTACTCTGACTACCAGCACGGAACTAAACGGCAACACAGATTTCAATTTCGAGTTAAGCCAGTTCAATCATCAAGGTTCTGATGAGAATGGTACGTCGGTATCGATCACTAAATCGAACCTTTCTGGCCATGCGACTGTTTTAGGCCAAGTTGATTACGAGCTTTCAATCCCTTCAGTTCAAATTGATTTTGAAACCGGTGAAGAGGTAACGTTGTCTAATCTGAAAGGTGTGGGTTCAGGCCAACAAGCGAAAGGCTACTGGTTAGGTACTCAGAATTTTACTATCGATAGCTTCTTGGTTTCAGACTCTGCAATGCAGCCTTTCATGACCATTGAAAATTCTAAGTACGATTTTGAATCACATTTAGATGAAGCAACTAAGCGTCTGCGCAGCAATCTCAAGCTGGATATCGCCAACATAGAGACCAGTGAAGGCCAGTTGAACAACCTAAACGTCGATTTTGAAATGTCGAAGCTGGATAGCGAGTCGTTTGAGAAAATCTTTGAGATTTACCAATCTAACCCTGTGATGACGCAAGAAGACGTTGCAGAGATCATTCCATTTATCGATATCCTGTTTGCTAAAGGTTTCGACCTTTCAATGAACAACATGTCACTAGAGCTAGGTAAAGGGCAGTTCGAATCTAAGTGGTTGGTGAGCGTACCGGAAGGGACCGAAAACATCAGCAGCAACCCTTCGATGATCATGCCGGCATTAACGGGTAACGTTCACTCTAGCTTCTCAAATGAGCTTGTTGAAGAGTACCCATTCATCCGTGAAGGTATCGATGAATTGCTTGTGATGGAAATGATCAAGGAAACAGAAAGTGGTTATGAAATCAGCGCTGACTTAGAAAATGGAAACCTAGTGTTCGAAAATGGACA
This sequence comes from Vibrio splendidus 12E03, assembly GCF_000272105.2. GTDB lineage: Bacteria > Pseudomonadota > Gammaproteobacteria > Enterobacterales > Vibrionaceae > Vibrio > Vibrio splendidus_I. Next base: position 70,607 of record NZ_AJZD02000313.1, on the reverse strand, counting down.
AGAAATTCCATTAATCGCTCTACTTATGCCGGTTTTTGTTCAATAAATAGAACAGGCTTGAATACTGATAGGGTGATTTAGCAGGTTAAGCTTAAACATTTTATACAGTACAAAACAAAAGAGGTCTTAAGACCTCTTTTGTTGTTTTTATGTTGGGTAAAACATGGTATTACTTTCATAGTTATTATTTAGCAGGAGCAATTATCCCCATGGAACTTACATTAGATAACGTATTCAACTTTAGTGCTGGCCCAGCGGCACTGCCTAAACCGGTAATGACACAAGCGCAAGCAGACTTCATTGATTGGAATGGTTTAGGCACTTCCGTTATGGAAATCAGCCATCGCAGCAAAGAGTTTATTCAAGTTGCCGATGAGTCTGAGCAAGACCTACGTGATCTTCTGAACATCCCAGACAACTATAAAGTTCTTTTCTGTCAGGGGGGAGCTCGTGCTCAATTCGCTGCTGTTCCTCTAAACCTTCTAGGTGACGCGACGAAAGCAACTTACATTGATGCGGGTTACTGGGCAGAAAGCGCAGTGACTGAAGCGAGCAAATATTGCGAAATCGATGTATTTAACGCGAAGACATATCTTGATGGCAAAGCGGCGGTTGTTCCGGCTAAAGATTGGAAAATCGACCCAGAAGCTGCGTACGTACATTTCTGTCCAAACGAAACCATCGATGGCATTGAAATCAGTGAGCTTCCTCAAACGGATAAGCCAATCGTCGCGGATATGTCATCTAACATTCTGTCTCGTAAGATCGATGTTTCTCAGTATGGTGTTATCTACGCGGGTGCTCAAAAGAATATCGGCCCAGCTGGTATCTGCATTGCTATCGTACGTGATGATCTACTAGAACTAGCAAACGAAGTATTGCCGAGCATTCTGAACTACAAAGTACTTGCTGAAAAAGACTCAATGTTCAACACACCGCCAACGTACGCTTGGTACCTATCAGGCCTTGTATTCAAGTGGCTGAAAGCTCAAGGTGGCGTTGAAGCGATGGAGTTGGTGAACAAAGAGAAAGCGGCGTTGCTTTATAATGCGATTGATAGCACTGCTTTCTACAAAAACGATGTTCACACCGCAAACCGTTCAAGAATGAACGTACCTTTCCAGTTGGCGAAACCCGAGCTAGACAGCAAGTTCTTAGAGCTGGCTGATACTGCAGGTCTGAAATCGTTAAAAGGTCATAGAGCTGTAGGTGGAATGAGAGCTTCACTTTACAACGCAATGTCTCTGGAAGGCGTTCAAGCACTGGTTAGCTTCATGAAAGATTTCGAAGAGAAGTACGCTTAATCGATGACAGGGCTTTGACCGATAAATTGCTTATTTGATTTTTATTGTGTCGAATGCACCAAACGAGATAAATGCCGCTTTTGCGGCATTTTTTTGTCGTTAATAATAAAGGGTATGGTATGTTGATTTATTGTAAGAACAGTCATCGAGAGATATGACGGATGTATCGGAATGAGCAGACCTTTCTCTTAAAGCGAGAGTTGCAACTGTTATTCAGGCACTTTTTACTATATAACGTGTCGCCCAAAGTTAGGTCTCTAATCATGAGCAGCGAGCGATAAGTCGCATCGCCCGGTTTATTGATTGGCGATTAAAATCCAACGTCTAATTTTTACCACAAGGAAGCAAGAGTGAGGTTATTGAGTCTATTTGCGATGCTATTTCCAGCCGTTGCTTGTTCGTCCACACTTGAAATATGGGCTGGTATTAATTATGAAACGGCCGATTATGTAAAAGAACATATCGAAGCGATGACGGATCATCGCGTAGAAATTCGTTCGTTTGACGTCAACAGTATTCGTTCTGAACTTCTTGTTGCTGACCCTAGAGACAATACTTTTCCCGACGCCATTTGGGTTCCTTCGGACTTCTTAGGTCTAACTGAATATATCGAATTAGCGACACTTCCCGAGGCTTGGGTTGATACCCAACGCTATGAGAAAAAGGCGCTCGATGCGGTGGTCATTAACGGTGAGCTTAAGGCGTTACCGGTTGGCATTGGAAACCAGGTCGTTCTGTATTCGAGCAAACCTCAAGCGCAAGTCGTTACATGGGAGAGCCTAATTGAACGCTCTGCTCAGTCCGATCAAGTGAGTGTGCTTTTTCCCAACCCAAACATGTACTTCTATCTAGCTTTCTATCAGCTTTTTTCTGAAGACTTATTATCGTCTAAGAATGTTAACGGTGAAGGGTTAGTTGCTATCTTTGATTTCATCGATATGTTGCAGCAGAAAAAAGTCATCGAATCATCGTGCAGTGATATTTGCGCGAGGCAGAGATTCATCAATGGGGAAGTCGAGTTTTTGATTGACGGCGATTGGGCTTTCAGTGAACTCGATGCTGCTTTTGGTCGAGATTTGTACATCAATTCGTTGCCGACCTATCGTGGTGAGAGTATGTCTTCATTTAGTGGCGCGAAGATTTTTGCTGTCACGGAAAAAGGCATGAAGAACCCAGATAAGAAATTAGCTTTGAAAGAAGTCATTCAATACCTGCAATCAAACAGTTTCACCTATTTAGCTCACTCGAGTGCCATGGTTTCGCCGTTTTATGAGGTTAATCAACGTCGTGTTAAGGAAGGTAACCAGACATTTTCAAATATGTACGATGAGTTTCAAGCGTCGCAAATGATGTCGAGTGACTACAAGATGGCGATCGTTTGGGAGGCATCGGCTCGGGCGTATCAGCGTTACAAGTCTGGGATGCCAAAGAGTGAACTGCATAAGTTTTACAATGATTTTGTTCAATATTACTCGGCGAATATGAGGGTAAGAGATTGAAGCTATCATTAAAATATACCATGGGCTTGGTGTTGTTGGCTTGCTCAATGCTCCCTGTTTACCTAGCGGGGCAGTTGATTCTCAATAAACAAAACCAAAGTTCTTTAGAGCAAAAAGAAACCAAGCTGGACAACTCTACGACCGGTATTCGTCAAACTGTACAGGAGCAAATTAAGCTGACGGCGAGCCTAACCCAATGGTATTCGCAAGACCGATCACTGATTAAAGCGGGCGGTAACATCTTTTTCTCGAGTGTGGTTTGGGACAAGATGGATAGCTTCAATGCGCTAGCGGAGAGTGTGTCCGCGACTTATATTCTGGACCAAAACTGGAAGCCCATTTATGACAGCAAAGGCAGCTTGTACCATTTTGAGCAGAGCCAGTTATTAGAAAGCTTGAAACGTCCTCAATCGGTTTATGGGCAAGGGAAATTGTTTCACACCGAGTTTACCGAAACGGAAGTGGCGGATAATGCCACTGCCGGTATTGCTTTTGTCGCGCCGATTTTACCTTATCGTTTGATTGAAGGTTCTACATACACGCCGCAGGGTTATCTTGTGGTTCTTATGGGGTATGACAGACTTAACACTAAAGTGACGCCTTTCCTTTATCAAAATGAGTCGGTTGAGTTTAACTATGTTGATTCAACGGATGCTCAGTCTTCTAAACAAAGTGCGAACATTATCTCTATCGACAGCACATTCTTTACCGACAAATTGGTACTGAACGTCAAACATCATATTTCCGACAGTGCGCGTTTATTAGAGATGCAACAAGCTCAGGTGGTCTTTGTCAGAATATTGGTGGCGACGCTTGCCATCTCGATTGTGTTTGCTCTGTTCCTAAGCCGCTGGTTCTCAGGGCAATTAAACCTGTTGGCTGAATCTGTTACGTCGTATTCGCATAACCAGTCACCGACTCATAGTGTGGATGAACATCGTTTTACAGAGTTCGTCACGCTGAGTCGTTTATTGGAAACCATGTGGGGCCGTATACAATACCAAGTCCGTGAACTGACCGAAAGCAACGATAAACTCGAAAGATTTAATGTTCAGCTAGAGGACTTAGTTGAAGAGAAAACCAGCAAGTTAACGTATTCGCTCGCGCGTGAAGAATCCCAGAAGCATCGTATTTTGAAGATCGTTCAGTTTGCATCATCAAGACACGCGGCTGAATATCGGTTGATTCCTCAAATGGTCGATCAAGAGTTAAAGACATTACTTGTTCAACATTCGATTCAGTTTCATTTTAACCGGACTGGCGAGGCTGACCTGATACTCTGTGACTCACAGGGGACGGCGATCGGGTATTTTTGTTCAAGTTCATTTGATGTCCTCAGTGAAGAAGATCTTCTGATTTTTGACATGTACCAAAAACAGTTAGCTGGTTGGCTAGAGCTCGAAAATATTACACGGATTAACATGCCGACTGGCTGTTTGAACCGTAAAGCTTTTAATGAAGATCTTGAATTCAGTAAACGCAGCATTAACGACAATCAATATCAGGTTTCTTTGATCATTTTTGATATCAATGGCTTGAAAACGACCAATGATGTTCATGGGCATGAGATCGGGGATGAGCTGATACAGCGCTGCGTAGACGTAATCAGCCACGAATTGACACCTGCCAGTAATCTATATCGTTTGGGTGGAGATGAATTTGCGGTGCTTACCTTAACGTCTGGTGAGTCGAGTTCGCTCAATGTCGCAAAGATGACTGAGCAGTTGTACATTGCTCAGGAGCAACAGGCAATCGAGACTAAAGCGGGTATCTCTATTCCTGTCAGATTCTCGATTGGTGCAGCCTCTAGTGATTCAACAGACGTTGAGCAATTGTTCTCAGTCGCTGATGAGAATATGTATCAGCAAAAGCGTCTTTATTACCAAACGTTGTCTGTGGTTGGGAAGTAATAATGCCAATCACGCTGACAAATAGCGATCACGATTTTCGACGCACATTAGAGCGGAACTGCTGCGGTGTGACGTTATAATATGTTTAAACGCTTATGGGAAATGCGCTTAGTCGGGCCAACCGTTGCTTAAACACAGACGATAAAAATGAAAAAGCCCACCAATGGAAGTTGATGGGCTTTGTGTTTGTATTTAGCTTACGTAACTCAGCTAGAGCCAGAAACTCTTCAGAGGCATCTCAGAGTCAAAGTGATGAGCAATTTGCGCTTGGAGTAGCTCAGCGGTCGCAATAGCGTCAGTTAATGCATGATGCGGCGTGTAGTCGGGCAGATGGTATCGACGACGACTCTGACCCAGTCTCACTGAAGCTGGCTTCTTACCTTTCAGCTTATTCCACAAGCCGCCAGCCAGTTTATTTTGGATCTGAGATTCAATCTCCAGCGTGTCGAGGACTGGGAACTCAATGCCTTCACCGAGTCGCACTTTCAATGCATTGTCCAAAAAGTCACGTTCGATACGACGATAGTGAACCACAGGGATATGTCCCGCCATTGATTCTAAGATCTCGCCCAACACTTCGCTAAGGTCTGGCGCATCAATGATGTCATTGTGAGTGATGCCATGAATCACGACAGACTCTTCTTCAAGTTTCTGTTTTGGTCTTAGAGTCCAGTGTTTGGCTTGTCGCAAGTAGATGCGATTGAGCGTAAATGGCACTAAACCAATGGTGATGATGCCGTCTTTGTTTGGGTTTAACCCCGTTGTCTCAAAGTCGACAGCCAAGAACATCACTTCTGAAAGTGGCGTATCAGGCGCAGGAAGAGGCTGGCTATAAAAGTGCTTTAAGCGCGCGTCTCTCGCTCGTTCCAGCTTCTGAGCAAACTTAAATGGCCAATCGACCGCAGGTGATCTGAATAGTTTGTTCATAGGCCCTACTTAAACTTGTTGCTGGCTTGATAACGGAACTTAAGGAAGTTTTGCGCATTACTTAATATTTGGAATGCATCCTTTAGGTTACGTCGCTCGAAGTCAGACAGGTTCTCTGGCTCGATGTTGTTATCAGGCTCGATGTTGTTGTCGACATCGTGTGCTTGGTGGCGAATACGAACCAGAGAGATAAACTCCATCGCATCTTTCAAATCTTGAGCTCGGCCTTTCGGCAGAATACCAGCGTCGATAATGTCATCCAATCGTTCAAAAGAGTTTTTCGAGCGAGACGCGACAGCCAAAGAGTGAACACGAATCAAATCGGCCAGTGGTGCAGTACCACGACGCTTAAGATTGATTGAGTTGTTGTGGCGGCCATCTTTCTCCATCACGAAATCTTTGAAAAAGCCCAGTGGTGGAGTACGGTTGAGCGCGTTACGAGCAAGACACGCCAAGAAGCGGTTGTTCTTACGTGCGCGTCGAACAATAAAGCTGTTCAATTGCTCGGCCCATTTCAGGCGACCATAAACGCCATCTAAGTCAAAGAAGATAGATGCGTTCAACAAGGCTTTCGGGTTTGGATCATCAATCCAATCGGCAAAGCACTCTTCCCACTGTCGACGTGTCATACGCCAAGTCGGGTTGGTCGCCATGATGTCGCCAGTACAGTAAACATAACCACATTGGTCTAAGCCGTCACAAATGAATTTTGAAAGTTCTTCAAAGTACTTACCGTGTTTTGCTTCGTCGTATGTGTCATCGAGGATGATGGCGTTATCTTGGTCGGTAACCAGTAGTTGCTCATCACGTCCCATCGAACCTAACGCAAGGAAACAGTATGGGATTGGTGATTTACCTAACTTCTCTTCACCCAACTCGATAATACGCTGTTTAAAACTACGGCCAATTACCGACATTGCAGTACCCACCATGTGGGCATTGGCATCTTCGTTAACTAAGCGCACAAAGCTGTCTTTCACTTGCTCGGAAAGCACCTTCAGGTCTTCGATACTTTGTTGCTGGAAGATACTACTTACCAATAACAGCGAGTTTTGAGACTCATAACGAACAATATCGGTCGCTTCGATAATACCAATCGGCTTCTTATCTTTAAGCACTGGTAAATGATGCACGTTATAGCGAAGCATGGTCATCATAGCTTCGTATACGTAAGCATTATGGTCGAGTGAGATAACCTCTGGTGTCATTACGCTGGATACTTCATCCGATGGGTCAAGACCTTCGGCGAGAACACGCGTACATAAATCTCGGTCGGTGATGATGCCAATCACGGGTGTTGAGTCATCTTCATCATCTTCAACGATATCTGGGTCGATGATCAGCAAAGAGGAAACATTATCTTGTGCCATCATGGTCGCGGCTTGCTGAATGGTGCGCGTTTTTTCGATCATTGGCGCTTCGCTGGTCAGCAGCGTTTTTACCTTTGATGTGGTTAGGTCGTTAGCGTCGTTGCTGTCTGAGTTGGCTTGGCGCAGTCGCGCGTTATCTTCTACTTCTACGAAATCGGCAAAGGAGTCGTAGTTGTCGTAGAGCTCTTGAAAGATAGGCTCAGGAATACAGTAGAGTAGGGTGTCTTCAGTCGCTTTAACTGGGAAACGCACCTTGTTGTTGGTCAGTAGGCCCATTTGACCGAACAAGTGGCCTTCATCAAGGCGGTTATAGAGTTCGCCTTTACGACGGTAGACTTCGACTTCGCCACTTCGAACGATGTATAAGTCATGAATTTGATCACCAAAGTGAATGATAGGGGTATCTTGGCGGTAATAAGAAATTTCCACGCTACTGGTCACTTTCGCCAACATCTCCTCAGGGAGTTCTGTGAAAGGGGGGTATTGTGCCAGAAAGTTTTGAATCTCTAATAACTCAGCATCCATAATGATCATCCATTGGTTTGTATGATTTCATGGTACAACATTTGATAATATTTTGCCGTCACAAATCAATCTGTGAGCTAAAACCTTTTTAAAGTCTTATGGATAGACTAACCTTTCAATTAATGGAGTGACAGTTTAAGGATGATAGGAATGTCGAAGTGGAAGCTTAGTTTTGTATCTGCGGTTTTTATGTTTTCTCCAAGTTTGTGGGCGGACACTAACGCGGTGGATATTTTGGATTACGACCATATTTATGCCACGGCGCATTCGGGCAGTTTAAATGAAGATGCAGGCAGTAATAACAATGCCTCGTCGTATGGATTAGGCGTCAGTTACGCGATGACGGATGATTGGTTGTTGCTGGGAGACTACAGCGCACGCTTTATTCACCCTGATGACACCACAACTCGAATTGATACGCTGATGCCAGGTGTTGGTTACCGTTACAGCATTAAGAAAGATTTAGATATAGTGGCTTACTACCTGCTTGGTATCACTAAAGGTAAGGTTGAAGATAATGACACCAACCGAACTGAATCTTCAGACACTGAGTTCATCCAAGGGGTAAAAGCTGAGCTTAACTATGGCTTTGCGAAACGTTGGATAGCTAACGGGAGTGTGCAGGTGAATCGGAGTGACCTGTTTGATGAAGAGATTTATCACTTAGGTTTACGTTATCTAGTGACCAACAAGTTTGCGATTGGTGGGTCATACCAACATCGAGATGGTGAAGGTAAGATTCGCAGTGAACGAACCAATGAGCTGGGAGTGGAATTTTTCCTAGAGTATTAGCCAGTAACGAAAAGGCTACGTGCCCTAATAGCTCTTATATACAAAGAGACTGACACAAAAAAGCCAGCTTGATTGCTGGCTTTTGCATGTCTATTGGTCTGCAAATACAGGTTTCGCTTTTCGATTAAAGAACCGCAGCGATACCTTTACATAGAGGACCCATGTTTGACTTAGTCATACCAGCAACACTGATACGGCCAGAGCCAACAATGTAGATTGCGAATTCGTCTTTTAGGCGAGTTACTTGCTCTTTGCTTAGGCCAGAGAAAGAGAACATGCCGTTTTGACGTTCGATGAATGTGAAGTCTGCATCAACACCTTCAGATTTCAGTGTCGTTACGAATAGTTCGCGCATCTCTTGGATACGGTCGCGCATTTCTGCTACTTCTGCTTCCCATTCAGCACGTAGATCAGCATCACCAAGGATGTGAGTTACCACAGCACTGCCGTGCGCTGGTGGGTTAGAGTAGATAGAGCGGATAATACTCTTAACTTGAGAGAACGCTGTCGTTGCTACGTCTGCTGATTCAGCAACCAAAGTGAATGCGCCAACACGCTCGTTGTACAAGCCGAAGTTCTTAGAGAACGAGCTAGCAACAAGGATCTCTTTGTTGTATTGAGCAAAAATACGTAGGCCAGCAGCATCTTCTTCAACGCCTTTTGCAAAACCTTGGTAAGCAAAATCGAATAGAGGAAGCAGTTTCTTCTCAGCAACCAATTTAGCCAGAACTTCCCACTCTTCAGTTGTTGGGTCGATACCTGTTGGGTTGTGACAGCAGCCGTGAAGAAGAACGATATCGCCTTCAGAAGCTTTCTCTAGGTCAGCAACCATGCCTGCGAAGTCTTTGTCTTTAGTTTCAGCGTTGTAGTAGCTGTATTGAGCAGTTTCGATACCCGCAGCAGCGAAAACGCCGTTGTGGTTCGCCCAAGTCGGGTTACTGATCCAGATTTTCACGTCGCCCAGTTGGCGCTTGATGAATTCACCCGCTACGCGAAGTGCACCTGTACCACCTGGAGCTTGTGCTGTTTTAGCGCGTTGAGATGCAACGATCTCTGCGTCTGAACCGAAAAGAAGTTTCTGAACCGCTAGACCGTATTCAGCTGTACCTTCAATCGTTAGGTAAGATTTGGTTTTTTCGTTTTCAAGAAGTGCAGCTTCTGCTTTCTTTACTGTTTTAAGTACTGGTGTTTGACCATCTTCATTTTTGTAGATGCCAACGCCAAGGTTGATTTTCTCTGCACGAGAGTCTTTTTTAAACTCTTCAGTAAGGCCGAGGATAGGATCGGCGGGAGCAGCTAACACTTTTTCAAACATAATCTTCATCCATGTCAATTGAGAGGGGATAGTATCTATGGGTAGTTATACCTGTATGGAATTTTTAAGACAATACGAAGTGAACAGAAAGACCAAAAAAAATCCATTTCAATCAGATTTATTGACTAAAGAGGGTATTTGATAACAAAACACCCTACGGATTAACCTATAGGGTGCAAGAAGTTAGTGGATTTTGAATAGATTACGCTGGTTGAGCAATAAAGCTTTCGCGCTCGAGTTCACTCGCTACATTTTTACCATCTTTGTAGGTCGCGGCAATTGAAACAAACGCTTGTTCGACGGCTAGAAAAGCTTGGACAACTTGCGGATCAAAATGCGCCCCATTGCCCTCTAAGATGATCTGTTTAGCTTGTTCATGAGTAAAGGCTGGCTTGTAGACTCGCTTCGAGATGAGCGCATCATAAACATCAGCTAATGCCATTAAACGGCCAGATAACGGGATATCTTCACCAGACAACTGATTAGGATAACCACTGCCATTCCATTTCTCGTGGTGAGTCAGAGATATCTCCTTTGCGACTCTTAAGAAAGAGCTACTTCCCAACTGCTTTTCTGCAATAGATAACGCTTCAGCCCCAATCGCGGGGTGACCTTTCATTATCTCAAACTCTTCGTCCGTCAATTTACCCGGTTTCAATAATACGCTATCAGGCACACCGACTTTGCCCACGTCGTGCAAAGGTGCAGATTTGTAGAGCAACTCGATGTAGTTTGGTGTTAACAAGCTCGAGTGGGTTTCTGATTTGCTGAGCTCTTGTGCGAGAACTTTGACGTACTCTTGAGTTCTTAAAATGTGAGCACCCGTTTCATTGTCTCGAGATTCAGCCAATGCCGATAAGCTCACAATGGCCACGTCACGTGTGGTTTTGACTTCGTTTTGCGCGGTTTCGAGGCTATCAAGCATGGTATTGGTCATAGATGCCATTGAGCCAAGCTCGTTGTAGCCGAAAATAGGTAAGCGAACGCCTTGCTCGCCATTGGTGACTTTGTTTAATGCGTGCTCTTGGCTTAGGAGAATACGCTTAATTAGCTTGCTCCAAGCGTCATGATGGTAATCGCGTAGCCACCCAGTACCACAGCCAAATAAATAAACTCTTTGATCACGCTGATCTTGCCGGTGCCATCCAATAAGCGGTCAGGGTTATGTTCTAACCAAAAGATGTCTTTGACAGCAATCATCGTCAACATAGTCGTCAGTGTTACCAGAAGCACGATAACCAAGCCTATCATCTGCTTGACTAGTGAACTTCTTTCACCAACCAGTTGGAAGTCGAATTGTCCAGTCGTCTCCATTTTATCCATTTGGCTGAGCTTAGCGTTCAATTGAAGAATGGTTCCGGTAAAGAAGCCGAATAGGCTCATTCCAAACAGCACCTTCAAATTACTATCTATGGTGAATTCATAGCTTAAGTTGTAGTAGAGCGCGAAAGGCACACTTGTAGCAAAAAATAGCAGGGTATCGAGTTGCGCGAATCGGCCTTGCTTGACCAAGGTATGTTGAGCGAATAGGTAACGACGCGCGAGCCATAATAAGACAAACACAATACTGACTTGTGTGAAAATCTCTAACGTCGTTAAGCTCTCGAGCATAGGACACACCCGACTGCCATAGGTGCCAAACAGCACGCCAGCAATGACGTATAACTTAGTCGTTAGCGATTGATTGTAATTTAAAGTATCCATCGATAAGCCTTTGTTCTCATTCTTATTAGATTTACGCATTCATTGATTCACGACTTTAGAACTGCGAATGATTAGCATAACTGACGTGAATAAGACCGGAAATTCTATCGATAGCTTTCGTGGATTGATACAAGAAACTGGTTTGTGTTAGAGATTTGTTAGCTAGGTGGGGGTTATTGCAGCATTTTTATGAAGATACTTGAATAGCCTCGGTCGAGGTTCGAGGCTATTCAGTCTGTGTACTGGGTTAGAATCGCAAATGATTGAGTTCGCTATCTACTTTAACCCGTTACTTTTTCAGATTGATTTCAGCTTCGATTGATCCGGTTTCAATCTCAGGGTGGGACGCTAGTTTGTCTGCAGCCCATTGGTTGATGTGTTTCAGAATAGCAGACACCGCGTGTTTTTCCGTTGGTGCTTGGTCTTGTTCGACATCGATCTTTTGCTTTGGATGTGAGCCTGTCGCATCTTCAGCAATATGGAGCCAATCCGGGTGCCAGTAATATGGCTGACCGCTCGGTGTTGTCCAACTGTGAACACCGTTTGACTCTCCTTTATAACCTAATTGGTCTGCTTCTATTTTTTTCATTGTTATCTCGCATGTTTTTGGGTTACATCAAATTATTGAGGTAGAAAGCCAACTTAGTTCCTACCTTGGGTACAAACTTAGCAAAGCTTACAAAGTTATCTGTGAACTAATTCACACTATTGTGGAAATTAGGTGCGATCATATGGATAGCAGCAATAGTTGTTGGCGTAAGTGATAAAATCACCGGCTCACAGAATTTCTCTAGGTAGTACAATTAGATGGCGCGTTATGAAGAGCTTGCAAAGGATATTCGAACTCAGATAGCCAACAATACGTGGCGATCCGGAGAGAAGATCCCTTCGGTACGCATGAGTTGTCGAAATTACAACGTCAGCAATAGTACTGTCTTACAAGCCTATCAGTTGCTAGAAAGCGAAGGGTGGATCATCGCTAAACCTCAGTCGGGCTACTTTGTAGCGCCAAGGCTGGACGGCGTTGATTACGCACAGCCACTCGTTAGTGAAAAGAAAGCCATTAATGACCGCTTATTTGATTTCTTAAAGTCGAGTTCAGCTGAAGGAGTGATTCCTTTCGGCTCTGCATTCCCCGATCCTGACCTTTTCCCGTTACCTACTTTGACTCGAAACCTTGCCAGCGCGGGTAGGAAGATGACTGGCGCGAGTGTGATCAATAATTTGCCACCGGGCAGTGAGTCCTTGAGAAGACAAATCGCGCAGCGTTATCTGCAACAAGGCATTACGGTTAATCATCAAGACATTGTGATTACGTCGGGTGCTATGGAAGCGCTCAACTTGAGCCTGCAAACGGTCACTAAGTCGGGTGATAACGTCGTGATAGAGTCTCCCGCATTTTATGGTGCTCTGCAGGCTGTCGAGAGGCTAGGGCTTAACCCTATCGAAGTGGACGTTTGCCCAATCAATGGGTTGAATATAGAGCAGTTTGAAAACGCGCTACAAAACCAAGATGTTAAAGCGTGTTGGCTGATGACGACTTTTCAAAACCCAACGGGAACCAGTTTGTCGGAACAGGCAAAGCGCCGTGTGGTAGAGATTGCAGAACAGCATGGAACCTACATTATTGAAGATGACGTGTATGGCGATCTTTATTATGAAGGGCACAAGCCGAAGCCATTAAAGGCTTTCGATAAGACCGATTCCGTCTTGCTTTGTGGGTCGTATTCAAAAAGCTTGTGTCCCGGTTATCGAGTAGGGTGGGTTGTGAACACGCGTTTTAACGATGCGATTCAAAAGTTACAGCTTCTTTCTACGTTATCGAGCAGCGCTCCCGTTCAACTTGGTGTCGCCCATTTCTTAACACATGAAAGCTACGACAATCACCTTCGTAAACTGCGTAAAAACCTTGTCGTCAGGAAAGAGCGATTTATAGATGTCATTAAGCAGTACTTTCCGCATTCAATCGAGATTGAAGAACCGGCTGGTGGCTACTTGATATGGATTCGCTTTTCTGAAAAATTCGACAGCCAACAGTTTCATCAACTAGCTATCGAACAAGGCATTAGCGTCGCATCTGGCGATCTGTTCAGTGAGCAGGGCAGAGTAGATAACGCGATACGATTGAACTTCTCTTACGAACTGACAGAAGAGAAAGAACAGGCGCTCATCTGGCTTGGCAAACTGGCACATCAACTTACGCACTCGTAAAACCTTAAGTCCCTCATAAAAAGACAATCATTCCAACTGTACGGGTTGTTTGTGGGGTAACTGTACGCCTAATTGACCAAAGAGTTGTGATTCAATAACGGTAGACCAAATATTGGAGATACCGTTATGTTGAAAATGACTATGGGAAATGAAGTTAAGCTGATTATTGTCGCGATTGTGTGTGCGCTTCTGCTTATTCTCGGCCACGTACTGCTGGCAAAAGCATTCGCTGATATGGCGTGGGCAGAATACACCACTGCCGCGATCCCATTCGTTATGATGGCAATCTGCGGTCTCGCAATAAAATACGCTATCGACCAAGATGTTGATTAGCTTTTGAGTAACGAGTCTTAGATGGTGGCACGCAGAAACAGCCGTCGTCTCGTTTTATTCCGAACATAAAAAAACCTCCGCAAGTGCGGAGGTTTTTATTTGTTCTTAACTTTTAATATCGAATAGGTTTCGAATTAGAAGTTTGCAGAGCGTGGTGTACGTGGGAATGGAATCACGTCACGAACGTTGCCCATACCTGTTACGTAAGATACTAGACGCTCGAAACCAAGACCGAAACCAGCGTGTGGCACTGTGCCGTATTTACGTAGGTCGCGGTACCAGCTCATGTGCTCAGGGTCGATACCCATAGCAATCATACGCTCGTCTAGAATGTCTAGACGCTCTTCACGTTGTGCACCACCGATGATTTCACCGATGCCTGGTGCAAGTACGTCCATTGCTGCAACTGTTTTGCCGTCGTCGTTTAAGCGCATGTAGAAAGCTTTGATGTCTTTCGGGTAGTTCTTAACGATAACAGGCGCTTTAAAGTGCTCTTCAGCTAGGTAACGCTCATGCTCAGAAGACATGTCGATGCCCCACTCAACGTCAAACTCAAATTTCTTACCAGAGTCTAGTAGGATTTGGATTGCGTCAGTGTAGTCAACTTGTGCGAAGTCAGCGTCAACGAATTGCTCTAGACGAGTAATTGCTTGCTTGTCGATGCGAGAAGCGAAGAACTCTAGGTCGTCGCGGCGCTCTTCAAGAACAGCAGCGAAAACGTACTTAAGCATGTCTTCAGCCAGTTTCGCTACATCGTTAAGATCTGCAAACGCAACTTCAGGCTCAACCATCCAGAACTCAGCTAGGTGGCGGCTTGTGTTTGAGTTTTCAGCACGGAACGTCGGACCGAACGTGTAAACCTTGCTTAGTGCACAAGCGTAAGCTTCAGCATTAAGTTGGCCAGATACTGTTAGGAACGTCTCTTTACCGAAGAAATCTTCGTTGAAGTCTACGTCGCCTTTTTCAGTGCGTGGTAGGTTTTCCATGTCTAGCGTAGAAACGCGGAACATTTCACCTGCGCCTTCTGCATCAGATGCAGTAATAAGCGGAGCAGAAGTCCAGAAGAAGCCTTGCTCGTGGTAGAAACGGTGAATCGCTTGAGATAGACAGTTACGTACACGTGCTACTGCGCCAATCACGTTTGTACGTGGACGTAGGTGAGCAACTTCACGAAGGTATTCGATAGAGTGACGTGTCTTAGCCATTGGGTAAGTGTCAGCGTCTTCAACCCAGCCTACAACTTTAACGTCAGTTGCTGCTAGTTCGAAGTCTTGACCTTTCGCAGGAGACTCAACAATCTTACCTGTTACTTCAACAGAGCAGCCAGTCGTTAGCTTTAATACTTCGTTTTCGTAATTATTAAGATTATTAGGAACCACGGCCTGAATCGGGTCGAAACAAGAGCCGTCATAAATGGCAAGGAAAGAGATTCCAGCTTTGGAATCACGACGTGAACGGATCCAGCCGCGAACAGTTACTTCACTGTCTACCGCTAGCTTGCCGCCAAGTACGTCTGTTACAGGCGCGTAAGTCATGTTGATTTCATTCTCCATTGAGGGACAAATTCAACTCAAAGTCTCTGGCATTGCTGCATATAAACATACATTTGCACAATAATTAGCCGAAACATTAAGTTGTATAAACTTTTTAAATCGATTGAACATATTACCTGTCATACCGACAGCTTCAACCTTTATTCTTGCTTGGTGAAAGAAATATTGTGTCTACTGACGATAAAACCGTTTGAGGGTGTGTTTTTTGTTCGATCTTAGCCTGCACCTTACCTTTCAGCCCAATGTCAGTCGTTGAACGAGCAAGGCGTAATCGAAACCTTTGTTTTCAATAATGGGAGTGTGATTGTGTTGAGACTCGCTCTATATTGGCGCGGATTCAGTCATATTGGACTTGATCACTTTCTTAATTTCCCACTAAAGCAACAAGAGGAGTTTAATATTTACGTGTTAATTACGCCGCCTTAGCCCCTGCATTCTCTCTACACCCGCACTTTTCGAGCGCTCGCTCATTCAAGAAAAACAGTCGATCAAATTATGTCTCAACAAGGCAGGACTGGCTGTACAAGTAAAAGAGAATTACATGCTTAATTATTTAAAAAAACACTGGTTATCAAACGTTAAAGGAGATTCATTATCTGGGATTGTGGTTGCACTCGCATTGATCCCTGAAGCCATCGCATTTTCAATTATCGCAGGCGTCGACCCTAAGGTAGGGCTCTATGCATCTTTTTGTATCTGTGTTGTCACCGCTTTGGTTGGCAGTCGTCCGGGGATGATTTCCGGTGCAACAGGCGCTATGGCGCTGTTAATGGTCACATTAGTGAGAGAGCACGGACTAGAGTACCTACTCGCAGCTTCATTCCTAGCTGGCGTCATTCAAATCGCGGCTGGGTATCTCAAGCTTGGTAACCTGATGAATTTCGTTTCCAAATCGGTGATTACTGGATTTGTTAACGCGCTCGCCATCCTAATCTTCATGGCCCAGCTCCCTGAATTGATCAATGTCCCTTCAAGTGTTTACGTATTAGTCGCTTTGGGTTTGGTGATCATTTATCTGCTTCCTTATTTTCCAAAGTTTGGTCGCACGATACCTTCTCCACTGGTCGCTATTGTCACCCTGACAATCATTAGTTTGTTGTTCGGATTAGATGTGAGAACGATTGGCGACATGGGCAAGCTTCCGGATTCACTGCCTGTGTTCTTGATTCCTAATATTCCATTCACGTTTGATACGCTCGCAACCATCCTTCCATATTCGATTGCTCTATCTCTAGTTGGCTTGTTGGAATCCTTGATGACAGCAACCATAGTCGATGATCTGACCGATACTGAAAGTAATAAAAACAATGAATGTAAAGGGCAGGGCGTTGCGAACATCGTGGCTTCCCTTTTTGGTGGAATGGCGGGCTGCGCAATGATCGGTCAGTCGATCATTAACATCAAATCAGGTGGCTTAACCCGATTGTCCAGTATGATCGCTGGGGTGGTTTTACTGCTAATGGTGGTGTTTGTTTCTGATTGGTTGAAGCTGATACCGATGGCGGCGTTAGTGTCTGTGATGATCATGGTTTCTATCGGCACATTCTTATGGCGTTCTGTTGTTGAGCTTAAAGACCATACACTGCCAACCAATGTAACCATGTTGGCAACCGTGGCGGTGGTGGTGTTTACTCATAACTTAGCGATAGGTGTGGCGGTGGGCGTGATTCTGTCTGCGTTATTTTATGCGCATGTTAGCAAGTCTATGGTCTTTATATCAGATGAAGTGGTGACCAACGAAATGCACACCATTCACCGAGTAAAAGGGCATGTATTTTTTGCGTCTTCAGATGCGTTTGTTGACCTATTCGATTACGACAACGCGACCTCTTTAGTGACCATCGACATATCTGATGCATCGTTTCTCGATAATACATCGGTAGAGGCGCTTGATAAGGTCGTGTTTAAGTTCCGTAAAAAGGGAGCTTATGTGGAGGTTTCCGGAATGGATACTGTGAGTGCGAATCTCATATTCAAACACGCGATGTATCACAAGCATAAAGACTTAACCGCGGTTTCCATTACGCACTAATCATTGTCTAAGGTTCTTTGAAAGCCTGAACTAGACATTGCTAGGAAGATAAAGCGCTCATTGTTGAGCGCTTTTTTGTTGGCGATCTATGACTTCTTCTTTGTACTCGACAAAGTGAACTGATTAATCAGTGACTCAAGGTGATCAGACAGCTCTTCTAAATCATTACTGATTCCACGAGTCTCAGCCGCAGACTGCGATGTGTTGTCGGCGTGAGAAGTGATGGTCTCAACCTTTTGTTGAACATCTTCGGTCGCGTGTGTAGTGGATTGCGTCTGTTGTTGAATATTTTTCGCATGAGCCAGTACTTGTTTCATCTCTTCAACGACACCATTCATTTCAACGGACAGTGCGTCGATATCGGTTGAGCTTTGATGGGCTTGTTCGCAAACGCGATCGGCAGATGTCAGCGACTCTTCGCTGCCTTGTTGGAATTGATGAATGATTGACTCAATGCTGCCTGTTGCTTCAGCGGTTCGCGATGCAAGGTGGCGAACTTCATCTGCGACTACCGCAAAGCCTCGGCCTTGTTCTCCCGCTCGCGCCGCTTCAATCGCTGCATTCAAGGCCAGAAGATTGGTTTGGTCAGCAATACCACGAATCACACTCAATATTGAAGAGACCTCTCCGGTTTGCTCATTGAGTGTCAGGATTTTGTGTTTCACTTCTTCTATGCTGCTGACTAGGTTCTTTATTTCACTGCTTGCATCATGAGCTTGGTTAGCACTCTTACACGCTACATCGGCGGTGTGATTGATTAGTTCTGAAGCGGTTAAAGTGGCTTGTTCTACATTGACTTGTTGCGCCTGTATCCCTTCGATATTGTGTTGCACTTCTGCGGTTTCGCTTTGCTGGTCGCTGGCGGCTTGCTCGGTAATTTGCGCGACGCTAGTCAGTTGGTTTGCCGAGGCATTTAACTTGTGCGAGGTGCTTTGTACCTTTTCTAAGCTGTCAGATACGGTTCCCATGAACGAGTTGATGGAGTTAGCCAGCGTGCCAATCTCATCCTTGCTTTGTTCCGGCAGGCGAGTGGATAGGTTTTTATCGTCGCTGACTTGGGTCATAAAGCGAGAAGTCTGTTGCAGCGGGCGCACGATAATCTTACGAATTAATCCCATCGTAAGGACAAATCCGGCAAACGAGATCACTGCCATAATGCCAATAGCAGCCATGGTTTGAGTGTTGATCAACGAGTTAACATGGTTGAGGTTATATTCGAGGCGAATCGCACCCAAGACTTTACCCTCTGGTGCCATATGACAGGCGACACAATTGGTTCCTCGGTAATCTTCACTCGACTTCATTGGCAGAGCAATAACCAAGCCTTTGCCCCAATCAGCAGAAAAAGGTTCGATAACGGTTTCGCCCGCTAGCGCTCGTTTATCAATATCGTCAACCGGTGTTTGGTTGTCATCACCTGGGCCGTATAACTTGCTGACAGCGTCGGCGCGTAAAACACGAACGTCTTCAATGCCTTCTTGAGCCAGTGCTTTCTGACGAAGGGTCTCTTTTTGTGCCATGGTGCCGGTGAGCATCATCATGTTGAGGCTATCGAAGTAGTTACTTGCTTTGTCGTGAAGCTGCTCACTTAACACTGAGTTTACAAGTTGCTTTTGTTGCGAATATTGGAAATAGGTCGATATTGCCAGCAAAAAGGTGAACACGATGGCGAGGGCCACTAGGATTTTAAAGGTGATTGTTGAGCGCATAAGGTGTTTGTTTTTATTAATTATAATGACGCAAATACTGTACTAGTAAGAATTCCTACCACCTATGGGGTATAACGAATTGTGTGACCACACTCCGGTTGTGGTTATGTTTCTGTGATGTAGCGAGTTTGTGTCGTGTCTGATGTTGAAATGGAACGCGCTTCAAGCTCGTCACTGTTCTCAAAACATAGTGTGGTTCTTAAAACATCGTGTTGTGAAAAATACAGCTTTTATTGAAACAGACTGCTGTTTTGGGAATAGAGCGCTGTTATTGAAGTGCAGCAACGGGCTGTGAGTCTGCTGATAGTTAGAAGAGCCTTGGTTGTTGATTAGCTCGATGTATTTGTCAGCTTGTCTTTTATCAATAAAGACTATTGTTTTAGATGGCTTAGCGGTTAATTTATATCCAAACGGCTTTTTTGTTCAATTTAATAGCAAAAAATGTGGTTATGGCGTTGTGTTTCAGAGTTCATTCGATAATATGAAGTGACCTCTAATGACAGAGGAAGGGCAGCAACGGATACGCTGCTTTAAATAATATGGAATGTGACTTATTGATATTGGACACATACATGAAATTCAAGATTACATCACCGATCATCGAACCCACAGAAGGGTCACCACATCAGAAGATGGCTTCTTCATCTGATCACACCTCTCTATACTCTCGCTTGTACTACTCGTTTTCTACTGCCTTTTCGCGATTTAACTCCGCTTATCGCTCCTATCGATATTCGTTTTAAAGCTTAACTTCTTTCGAATTTTCTTTGCATCTTGGTTGATGACAGAGAACTACGCCTATTAAAAACTAAATAAATAAGTTAAAGACAATGAATATTAAAATGATGGGTAGCTCCCTAATTATCGCTGGTACCGCTCTTGGTGCTGGTATGCTTGCAATCCCAATGGTATTAGCTCAATTCGGATTGCTTTACGGCACACTGCTAATGGTTCTGATCTGTTTCGGTACCACTTACGCCGCATTACTACTTCTTGAAGCAACCATCAAAGCGGGTGGTGGCTTAGGATTAAACTCTATCGCTAGAAAGACACTAGGCAAACAAGGGCAGCTGATCACCAATGGTCTGCTTTACGCCTTACTGATTTGCTTGCTAATGGCTTATATATTAGGTGCAGGTGACTTGCTGAGTAAGCTGCTGTCTAACCTCGGTGTCGATATTACTGCAACAACGAGTCAAATTACTTTTACCTTGATTGCCGGTGCTGTTGTGGCGAGTGGAACAGGCGTGATTGATAAGCTCAACCGTGCACTGTTCTTCGTGATGCTAGCAAGTTTGTTTGCAACGATGGCGTTTTTAGCGCCAAGCATGACGCAAGATAACTTAATGCAGGTAACAAGTCACAATCATGTAGACCTAATTAAAACGAGTGCAATCTTGTTCACCAGCTTTGGCTTTATGGTCGTGATTCCAACATTGGTTTCTTACAACCATGAAGCAACCGATAAACAGCTTCGTAATATGGTGATTGTAGGCTCGCTTATTCCTTTAGTGTGCTACCTATGTTGGTTGTTTGCCGTGGTAGGTAACTTGAGTGAAGAGCAGTTTAGAAGCTTCCACAATGTATCTGACTTGATGGCTGCATTTGAAGCTCAGTCGCCATGGGTTGGTACTGTGCTATCTATCTTCACTGGTTTGGCGCTGCTGACTTCGTTCTTTGGTGTGGCAATGTCGCTATTCAACCAAAACCGAGACATGTTCAACCAAAATACAGCGGTGACTTACTGCATTAGCTTTATCCTGCCATTAGCGGGCTCACTACTGGCTGCGGATAAGTTTCTACAAGTGCTGAACTACGCTGGCATCATTCTGGTGTTCTTGGCGGTATTCGTACCTCTGGTCATGGTTCACAAGCAACGCTTTATGAAAGTAGCAGAAGACAGGTACAGCGCAGAAGGTGGCAAACCAATGATGCTTTTCTCATTGTTGTTTGGTTGCTTCTTACTTATCTCTCAAGTGATTTAACCATTGCTGTGCTGAACAGCAGCTGATATTGAGACATAAAAAAAGGAACGCATATGCGTTCCTTTTTTTGCTTGTTTGTTAGCGAGAGTCGATTAACAAACAACCTTAACAGCCAAACCACCTTGAGATGTCTCACGGTATTTAGCGTTCATGTCTTTACCGGTTTCTAGCATTGTTTCGATAACTTTATCTAGAGAAACAGTAGGAGCTGAAGAACGACGAAGTGCCATACGAGTTGAGTTGATTGCTTTTACAGCAGCAATACCGTTACGCTCGATACATGGTACTTGTACTTGGCCAGCAACTGGGTCACATGTTAGACCTAGGTTGTGCTCCATTGCGATTTCCGCAGCCATACATACTTGCTCAGGGCTACCACCCATAAGCTCAGCAAGACCAGCAGCAGCCATAGAACATGCCACGCCAACTTCACCCTGACAGCCAACTTCTGCACCAGAGATAGAAGCATTACGCTTGTAAAGACCACCGATAGCGCCAGAAGCCGCGAAGTAACGGATGTAGTCTTTCTCAGTCACAGTTTGGATGAACTTATCGTAGTAAGCTAGAACAGCAGGGATGATGCCACATGCGCCGTTTGTTGGTGCAGTAACTACACGACCGCCAGCTGCGTTCTCTTCGTTTACTGCGAATGCAAACATGTTTACCCAGTCAACAACTGTCATTGGATCATTGGTTGTTTTTTCTGAAGTCATTAGCTGTTGGCGAAGTGCTGCAGCACGACGAGGTACACGCAGTGGACCAGGCAGGATACCTTCAGTATTCATACCGCGATCCATACACTCACGCATCGTTTTCCAGATGTTAGCGAAATAAGTACGAGACTCTTCGTCTGAGTGGAATGCTGCTTGGTTTTTCATAACCAGTGTACTGATAGAAAGACCGCTCTCTTTACACTGATTAACCAGCTCTTCAGCTGTTGTGAATTCGTAAGGTGCTTTGATTGGGTTTTCTTCTTCTTTGCCGAAGTTCTCTTCGTCAACGATGAAACCGCCACCAATTGAGTAGTACGTTTTTGAGTATGCAACTTCGTCACCAACCCATGCATGAATGCTCATGCCGTTCTCGTGTAGAGAAAGGTTGCTAGTGTGGAAGTTCATACCGCCATCGCGTGGGAACGATACTGTATGACAGTGCATGCCAACAGGAAGGCGCTCAGTTTCTTCTACGCGAGCAATGAAGCCAGCAATAGAATCGATATCAACACGCTCAGGAGTATTGCCAGCAAGACCCATGATGATTGCGATATCTGTGTGGTGACCTTTCCCTGTCAGTGATAGTGATCCATATACGTCCACGGTGATTTTAGTGATGTCGCGCAATTTTCCCATTGAACGTAGGTCATCAATAAATTCTTTACCCGCTTTCATTGGTCCAACTGTGTGTGAGCTCGATGGACCAACACCGATTTTATAGATATCAAATACACTAATCATAGCGATTACCTCAAAAAGAGAGCCTCCCAAGGGGAGTAGGGAGGCTCATTTATTATCATTATATTTTTTGTCTAATCTCGCGATATAAGATGGATGCCATCTTATAAAAAGGGCTTGAGATTAAAGAGCGCCGTAGATTACAGAACTAATAGCCGCTAGACCACATAAAGCTGTAAAGATTTGCACAGGTGCTGAAGTTTTGTACTTAGCCATTGCTGGTACTTTGTTCATTGCGAATACAGGCATTAGGAACAGGATAGCTGCAATCATTGGAGCACCCATTGTTTCAATCATACCTAGGATGCTTGGGTTAACTACCGCAACAATCCAAGTTGTAATAACGATGAACGCTAGAGATGCTTTTTCAATCTTGCTTACTGAAGAACCAGAGCGAGATTTGATTAGACCAACAAGACCTTCGTGAGCACCAAGGAAGTGACCAAAGTAGCTTGAAGTAATTGCCGCGAACGCTACTAGAGGACCCATGTAAGAGATAAGTGGAGACTCGTGAACGTTAGCTAGGTAAGAAAGTACAGAGATGTTTTGCGCTTGTGCTGTTGCTAGTTGCTCTGGAGATAGAGAAAGTACTACAGAGAATACGAAGAACATTACAAAACCCATCAGCATCATTGCTGCGCCACCAGTGATTGCGTCAGTTTTTTTAACTGCGTCTTCACCGTATACACGACGTTGCTCTTTAGAGAACTGTGAAATGATTGGGCTGTGGTTGAAAGAGAACACGATGATTGGAATAGCAAGCCAGATAATAGAAGGCATTGTTGACCATTCTGGGCTTACGTCCATCATTGAAGTGTTCCAATCAGGAACTAGGTAGAAAGATAGCGCTAGTAGGATGAATACTAGTGGGTAAACCATTGCTGACGTTGCTTTCAGCATTAAATCTTTACCGAATACAACACCTGCTGTCATAGCTAGGATAAGTGCACCAGAAAGAAGAGGACGTGGAATAGATTCCATACCCATTTGGTTTACTAGGAAAGAATCAACTGTGTTTGTGATACCAACACCGTAGATAAGAACGATTGGGTAGATAGCGAAGAAGTAAGCGAAAGTAATAATGTTTGCGCCAGTCTTACCGAAGTGTTCTTCAACTGTGTCTGTAATATCTGCTTCAGGGTTTTTAGCTGACAGTACGAAACGAGCTAGAGATTTGTGTGCGAACCAAGTCATTGGTGCCGCGATTAGAGCTAGGATAACTAATGGCCAAAAACCACCCGCACCAGCTTTGATTGGAAGAAATAGTACGCCAGCACCAACTGCTGTACCGAATAGTGATAAACACCAGGTAAAATCTTTATAGTTAAACTTGCTTGAATCTTTAACGGCATTTGCCGAAGAAGTTGTTGTGTTCATGTTAAATTACTCATTTTTTGGGAACAGGAAATAAGTCGGGGCTAATTCTGCAGAATTTTCGTCTGCAAAAAATAGATCTAAATCATGTAATGAAACGGCGTGTCACATGATATGCGAAAAACGGATTTTTGATCACGAAAATAGCGTGCCACAGGTGATTTATGTTTATGCTTGGTATTAGTTTTTTTTATGCGAAAGGGCGGGTTGTATAGATCTATAGCAGGTAAACGTTTGCGTAAAATTGTATTAATAATTCTGTTCCATACAAAGCTTGCGATTTGTTAACAGAGATTAAACAAAACGTAGTTGCTATGTAATTCGTTGCACTACATGTTGCTGCAGTGATTGGATGATTTGAGCCGTAACGCCCCAAATTAGGTGCTCTTGGAAGGGCATCGCAAAAACGCGATGCTTGATTTGTTTAAAGTTGACCATGTGACTGTGTAACTTGGCTTGGTCTAAAACATAGGTAGCGGGCACCTCAAAAATTGAGGCAACTTCGTTCTCATCGATGATGGCTTTATAGTCAGGATCGACCATGGCAACAATCGGCGTCACAGAAAATTTACTAATAGTACTCAATGCAGGTAATTGCCCAACAATTTTAACTTGATCCGATCGAATTCCCACCTCCTCATGGAGCTCTCTGAGTGCAGTGAATTGCATAGAAGGGTCAGAAAGTTCGTGTTTACCACCAGGAAAGCTGACTTGGCCGGGGTGATGCTTTAAATTAGCCGCTCTTTTAGTAAAAATGACATGTAAACCATCTTCTCTTTCAACTAAACCTACCACCACTGCCGCTTTACGTAATTGCTCGCCACTGATGTGCGAAACACGCTCTACTGACTCAGGGTGATAGCCAACGGTAGGGTTAAGTTGGAATTGCTGAAGGAAGTTTTCTTTATTCATATCAAGCCAATATATTGATTATTATGATTTTAAGTATAGACATAACCGTGGGTTGATTACCAATATTGAATTTTTCTTCATTTACTTTCCCTCTTTTAGTTATCAATTGGATGCCATGAGGGGCTTTTTACCACTGAATCTCCTCAACATGACGATTTTTGCTATATTCAATATGTGCATACAGGCAAGTAAGCGTTATCGATGTCATAAAATTGGGTGACGAAACGTAGATTTTTTGTTTAAGAATTTGATAACAATAACTTAGTGGACCATTCTAAAAAGAAATAGAAGAAAAGGTATGAGATGAAAGGAATCATATTCACCGAATTTTTAGAGCTTGTTGAAGACAAGTTTGGGCTAGAGCTTTTGGAAGAAGTTCTAGAAATGTCAGAAGATGAAGGGATCTATACGTCGGTCGGCAGTTACGACCACAAAGACCTTGTCAGGTTGATTATCAACTTGAGTAAGAAAACCGATATTGATGCGGCAAGCTTGCAACGCGTTTTGGGGCAGTCTGTTTTTAAGAACTTACTGGCCTCATTACCAAATAAAGCGAGCCTTGCTCACAGCAATACCACCTTTCAATTTATTCAGCACGTAGAGCGCTACATTCACGTTGAAGTGAAGAAGCTTTATCCAGATGCTGAGCCACCTGAATTCAGTTTTATCACCACTACCGAAGCACAACTTGTTTTTGACTACAAAAGCGCAAGGTGTATGTCTCATGTTTGCTTAGGACTTATAGAAGGATGCGCTGAATACCACGGTGAATCTATCGCGGTGGAGATGACGCCACAAAATGATGACCAAAGTGTGGTTAGGTTTAATCTCAAAGTAGAAAAGTAATATGGATCTGGCATCTGCCCTAGAGAAGAAGCTTAAGCGTCAAATCGCGGCAAGAAAAGCGGCTGAAGGATTGTTGGAACAGAAGAGCCTCGAGCTGTTCGAGGCTAACCAACAACTTGAGCTTGCTTTGCGTCAGTTAGAAAAGCGCTCCAACGCGAATATACGCCGCATTGAATTCCAAGAACAAATCGACAACCTGTTGATTGATTTTGGGCGCGCGTTTCTAAGAAATGATCTCGATGATGTCATGCTATCTGAATTAACGACCAACGTGACCAGCAGTTACTTAATCGAAGCCAGTCGTTTGATTCTACCTCCCAAGCTCATCCCTCAGTTACAGACCTATGATTATGGCGATGAGACTGTCGAGGTGTTAGAGCAAGACATTCAAGAACCTCATTGGCAAGACGACCTGCTGACCGTGCCTTTAGAGGTTGAAAAAGTCATAGTTGGCGCGTTAATCGTCAGAGTCAGGTTGTTAGACCAAGACTACGAGTTTATACAAAGCCAACTGTTGTTAGTAACGGACCTTATCTGCAGTGCCTTAACCCATCAACTAGCAATCAACCGAAATATTGAATCACGTAAACGAGCGGAAGAGTCCGAAAGGGCAACGCGTGACTTTGTGGCCATGATTAACCATGAGTTAAGAACTCCGCTTAATGGCTTGTTAGGTAGTGCAGAATTGATCAGTGATACGGAACTGAACAGCTCTCAACGTGAAATAGTGAACAACCTGCGCCAGTCTGGAGAGTTTCTCAGAACCATCATTAATGACTTGCTGGATTTCAGCAAAATTAACGCAGGGATGTTAGAGCTGATTCCAAAGAAATTTGCCCTGAATGACTTGCGAAACACGATTGATAGTATCTTCGTCAATCGAGCAATAGAGAAGCAGCTTGAATTCAATATCAGTGTTGCGTCGAACGTTCCTTCCCATTTTCAAGGCGATTTAGAGCGCATCACTCAGCTGTTTGTGAACTTAATCGGTAATGCGATTAAATTTACAGAAGAAGGGCATGTGAATGTTGATATTAAGTGGGACAAAAACCAATTTGTTTTCTCTGTAGAAGATACCGGAGTCGGAATTGCTGAATCGGCGCATAAGACGCTATTTGAACCTTTTACGCAGGCAGATAACTCAAGTAGCCGGAACTATGAAGGCACCGGGCTTGGGTTGGCGATTTGTCGCAAGCTGGTGGCTCTGATGAATGGTGATATTGGGGTGACCAGTGTCGTTGGTTCAGGCACGACGTTTACCATCTCGATTCCTCTTCAAGTTGTCGATGTTCCGGCTGAGAGTGATAGTGTTACCAAGGGCTTTGAGTCTGAGGCGGAATTGTCACTACTTAAAGTGCTGGTGGTTGATGATATTAAGATGAACCAGATCATCATCCAACAGATGCTCCGTAAACATGAGATTGAACCTGCTATTGCAAGTAATGGTGTCGAAGGGTTTGAGCTCGCGTCAGACAATGAATACGACATTGTATTCATGGATTGCAGAATGCCCGTTATGGACGGCTTTGAAGCGACAGAGAAGCTAAGAGAGAAGGGTTACGTTAAATCTATTGTGGCTCTGACCGCCGGAACGACACTTGAAGAACGCGAACGTTGTATTCAGTGTGGAATGGATGACATTTTGAGTAAACCTTACACCGCCAACGATCTTAAAGAGATGCTTAAGAGGTGGGGGCTCTCTGCGGCGAAGGTCGCTTAAACACGCGAATAAAGCGTTGTGAGTCATGTACTCTAACTTAAAGACTAAAAAACCGAAGTGATCTTGCGATCCTTCGGTTTCTTCTTATATAAAGCTTTTTCTGGCCGTTAAGCAGCGGAACTCGTCATTAAGTAGCGGAACTAGCAGTTAATGACATTAGGTTTAGCAATCTTCAAGTACCGGTAGAATTCGACTCAGCTTATCCAGTGTTTCTTGGTATTCAGAAGCACAATCACTATCAAACACCACACCACCGCCAGCCCATGCATAAAGCGTATTGTTCTCGGCGACTAATGTACGAATGGTAATACTGGTATCCATTCTGCCATTTCGGCTGATGTAGCCAATACTGCCGCAGTACGCTGAACGTCGATGCGGTTCTAACTCTTCAATGATCTGCATCGCGCGAACTTTTGGTGCGCCAGTAATCGACCCTCCAGGGAAACACGCCCTCAGAAGGTCAGTCGCAGAATATTGATCATCAAGGTCTGCTCGTATCGTGCTTACTAAGTGGTGCACGGCAGGGAAGCTCTCAATATCGAATAACTTTGGTACATGAACAGTGCCCGGTTTTGCCACTCGGCCAATGTCATTACGAAGCAGGTCGACGATCATCAGGTTCTCGGCCTGATCTTTATCGGCGCTTGCTAGGTCTTGCGCGTTGGCATCATCAATCATCGGGTCATCAGAACGAGGTCGTGTGCCTTTGATTGGCTTGGTTTCAATGACGTTGTCTTTGAGTTCTAAGAAACGCTCTGGCGAAACACTGATGATTGCGCAGTCGGCCAAACGGATAAAACCCGAAAAGGGCGCTGAGTTGTACTGCTCTAACTTGTCATAAGCCAACCATTCACTGCCTTGGTATTGAGCATTGAAGCGCTGAGCTAAGTTGATCTGATAGCAGTCCCCGGATAACAGGTACTCTTGAACACTATCGAACTTAGTGGCGTAGCTTTCTTCGCTCATATTGGATTGCCACGGTGTGGTTAATCCAAAGGGCGCATGTGTTAGGTGTGATTGACCCATTTTCTGCATCAGCCAATCATGATGTTCGTCGATATTGCTGCCGACAATACACGCCGTTTTCAGTTGGTGATCAACGATAACAGCCCATTCATATAAGCCAACCGCCATGTCAGGTGCTTCAATATCACGCGTTGCGAGTGAAGGAAGTGTCTCGACTCTGCGCCCTAAATCATAACTAAAATAGCCTAAAGCGCCGCCAACGAATGGCAACTCAGTGTGCTCTTTAGTCGCAGGTAATAACTGTTGCTGATATTGGTCGAGTAGTTCGAAAGGATCGGAGTCTGAAACCTCGCACGTCTCATTAACATTAACGGTCGTTTTTGCACCGATTGTCTCGAAGGTGGCGATGGGTTGAGCAACTAAAATATCGTATCGACTATCAACGTGGCTTTCTGAAGCGGAGCGTAATAGCATTGCCCACGGCAGGTTTTCAATATGGGAAAACAGCTGTTTAGCTAAAGTTGATTGATATTCAAGCGGCTTGATTTGGATAGAGCGAAATTCGTTGTTATTCATTTGTTTAATTTGTGACAAAGAGTTCGATCACTGCATGGCGTGTGAGAGGAAGCAAGAGTATCATAAATTGAAAATAAAATGGGTTCTTGATTAGAACGGTGCAAACTACATGGTTTAGTTTACAGCTATGCAAGCGATTGCTAAAGCAACTAAATACAGCTCAACATAATAAAAAGCTAAGCCAACTAATCCGGTTAGACAAAAACAGTCAAACCAAGACCCCACATGGAACCAGAACAATAAAGAGGCATGCAATGACGGTTATTCGTAAGCAAGATGTGATCAGCAGTGTCGCTGACGCACTTCAGTACATTTCTTATTATCACCCTTTAGACTTTGTCCAAGCCCTAGAAAAAGCGCACGAGAAAGAAGAGAGCCAAGCAGCTAAAGATGCTATTGCTCAGATTCTTATCAACTCACGCATGTCTGCGGAAGGCCATCGTCCAATTTGTCAGGATACGGGTATTGTTACTTGTTTCGTGAACATCGGTATGGATGTTAGGTGGGAAACGGATCAAACAGTACAACAGATGGTTGATGAAGGCGTTCGTCAAGCTTACAACAATCCAGATAACCCATTGCGTGCATCTGTCCTAATGGACCCTGCAGGTAAGCGTATTAATACCAAAGACAACACACCAGCGGTTGTTCACATTAATATGGTTCCAGGCAACAAAGTTGAAATTCAAATCGCGGCAAAAGGCGGCGGTTCTGAGAACAAAACCAAGATGGTTATGCTGAATCCTTCTGATGATATTGCAGAGTGGGTAGAGAAGACGCTGCCAACAATGGGGGCGGGCTGGTGTCCACCGGGTATGCTAGGTATAGGCATCGGCGGTACGGCTGAGAAAGCAGCAGTTCTAGCGAAAGAATCTTTGATGGAACATATCGATATCCAAGAGCTTATCGAGAAAGGTCCAGAGAACGCAGAAGAAGAGCTTCGTCTAGATATCTTCAACCGTGTAAACAAGCTGGGTATTGGTGCACAAGGTCTTGGCGGTCTAACGACTGTGGTTGACGTGAAAATCAAAACAGCACCAACTCATGCTGCATCTAAGCCAGTTTGCTTGATCCCGAACTGTGCAGCAACGCGTCACGTGCACTTCACGCTAGATGGTAGCGGCCCGGCAGAGCTAACGCCACCTAAGTTAGAAGAGTGGCCAGACATCACTTGGGAAGCGGGCGCAAACACACGCCGTGTTAACCTTGATGAAGTGACTAAAGAAGACGTACAAGAGTGGAAGACCGGCGAAACGGTTCTTCTGTCAGGTAAGATCTTAACCGGTCGTGATGCGGCTCATAAACGTATTCAAGGCATGCTAGAAAGCGGCGAAGGCTTACCAGCTGGCGTTGATTTCAAAGGCAAGTTCATTTACTACGTGGGTCCTGTTGATGCTGTAGGTGATGAAGCGGTAGGTCCTGCAGGTCCAACAACTTCAACACGTATGGATAAGTTCACTGACATGATGCTGAACGAAACTGGCATTATGGGCATGATCGGTAAAGCAGAACGTGGGCCTGCAACGGTTGAATCAATCAAAGAGCACAAAGCGGTTTACCTAATGGCGGTTGGCGGCGCAGCTTATTTAGTCGCGAAAGCAATTAAAAAAGCACGCGTAGTTGCGTTTGAAGATCTAGGTATGGAAGCGATTTACGAGTTTGAAGTTGAAGATATGCCTGTAACGGTAGCCGTTGACTCTAACGGCGTGAACGCACACCAGATCGGCCCTGACACTTGGAAAGTGAAGATTGCTGAAGCTGAGAAAGCGTAATTAACCGACGCCAAAAAATTGTAATTGTCGTTAACTTCAGCGTTTGAATTGCAATTTTTGACAGAAAGTTAAAGACAAAAGTGCAGCATTATCTGCACTTTTGTCATATTATCAATGATATAGTGATAAACACATAGTTTGATATAAGAACATAGGAGAGAGGAATGCCTCGTTTTATTCAGATCCTACAGATTATCTTAGCAGTGGTGATTGGTGCTTTTGTTGGCTACGACCTGATCTTGAAAGGGATCAGTATCTTTGATAATAAATACGTGACGATTACATGTGCGCTTTGGCTAATTGCAGAGATTGCGCTGTTTGTTATCTACAAGTTGATTGAAGACGATTAAACGTCGGATATCGTGCAAAAATTCTAAAGCCCCTGATTATGAATGTAGTCAGGGGCTTTTATTCATCTAGCATTAAGAATGTGTATTGCATACTCATCAACATCAAGATAAGCAAATGCATACAAACTATCCCAACTGGGAAAGAACATAGGCTTGCCTCTCTATTATCATAACCAGCTAGCCTAACTATCACGGAGTCGTTCAAATGAAACACCTAACTCAAGAAATGAGTGACTTTATAAGCAGAGGAACGGATTCTCATATTCGAGTAGCGGTCACGGGGCTCTCTCGTGCGGGTAAGACAGCATTCATTACTTCGCTGGTTAATCAGCTTCTTCATACGTCTACCCACAAAAACTTGCCACTGCTTGCATCAGCGAGAGATGGAAGAATTATTGGCGCAAAGCGCATCCCGCAACACAACATGATGATCCCACGCTTCTCTTATGATGAAGCGATGGAGTCGTTGAATGCACAGCCACCAGAATGGCCGGTGCCAACGCGTGATGTCAGTGAGATTCGTCTAGCAATCAAATATAAGCCTGCGAAGGGCGCAAAGAAGCTACTGAGTAAAAACAGCACCCTTTATCTCGATATTGTCGATTATCCAGGTGAATGGCTGCTTGATTTGCCGTTACTGGATATGGACTTCGATACCTGGAGCCAATCTCAGTTTGCCGCATTGAAAGGCGACAGAGAAACTTACTCGCAACAGTGGAACGCCATGCGTGGTGATATCGATTTGCTAGCAGAAGCGGACGAAAAGAAACTGGTCGCGATTGCCGATAGATACACCCAGTACCTTCATACTTGTAAAAGTAACGGGTTGCATTGGGTACAGCCGGGTCGATTCGTATTACCTGGTGAGCTTGAAGGCGCGCCTGTACTACAATTCTTCCCGTGTAACGCACCTGAGGGTAAGTTCTCAAAAACAAGTAACTATGCGGTACTGAAAGCGCGTTACGAAGAGTACCAGCAGAAGGTCGTGAAAGCGTTCTACAAGAATCACTTTGCTACGTTCGACAGACAAATCGTGCTGGTGGATTGCTTACAGCCGCTCAATGCGGGCTATGACTCTTTCATGGATATGCGTGGCGCATTAGAGCAGCTACTAAAAAGCTTTAAGTATGGTCGAAGCAATATATTAAGACGCTTATTCGCGCCGAAGATCGACAAGATATTATTCGCCGCAACCAAGGCCGATCACGTGACACCGGATCAACACCCGAACTTGGTATCGCTGTTACAACAGATGGTGCATCCGGCTTGGCAACAGGCGGCGTTTGAACACATCGACATGAGTTGCATGAGCATCGCGTCTATTCAAGCGACCAGCGCGGGCTATATCTCGTCGGGCTCAGACAATGTTCCGGCGTTGCAAGGTGTGACTTTAGATAATGTCCCTCAAACCATGTATCCGGGAGAGGTGCCGCGTAAGTTGCCCAATAAACAGTATTGGGAAACCAACCAGTTTGATTTCACGAGCTTTAGGCCGATGGAGCAACATTCCGATGAGCCTTGCCAACATCTAAGAGTCGACAAGGTTTTAGAGTATCTCATTGGCGACAAGTTGAAGTAATTGAGGCAATCAAAATGAGTGAATTAAAAACAAAGCAGGTCTTTAATGAACCGTTGAAGACCTCTTTTGATGAGCAAGACAAGAGCGAAGTTGGCCCGGATTTAGGCGCTCAACAACTGTTCACAGAGCAAGAGAAATTTGTTCCTGTCGCACCACAAGTGGAAACCGAGCTTGATGGTGACGCTGAGCACCAACTGGAACAAGTGATTCGACCGAGTAAAAAGAAGAAGTGGTTTGGAACGGGCTTGTTAGTCGCTTTCTCCGGTTTAGTCGGTTGGCAGGCAATTGACTCTGTCATTACAGCGATTCAAACAGCAGACTGGCTCGCGTTAGGTTGGGCAGGCTTTACTGCTGCAATCGCTTCATTAGGCTTGGGCGCAATAGGCAAAGAGCTGTGGAAGCTACGCTCATTGAAAGATCATTTCAGCGTTCAAGAGCAGAGTGAAGAGCTGTTACAGAGCCAAAGCGTTGGTAAAGGCAAAGCGTTCTGTGAACACATTGCGAAGCAGGGCGGTATTGTCGCTGAATCACCCGCTTATGATAAATGGCGAAACAGTATTAATCCGGCGCACAGCGATGCTGAAGTGTTGGATATGTATGATGCACTCGTTGTTGCCCAACAAGATAAAGTGGCGACTAAAATCGTCACTAAGTTCTCGACCGAATCGGCCGCTTTGGTTGCTGTGAGCCCATTAGCGGCTGCCGATATGTTGCTGGTGGCGTGGCGCAATTTCACCATGATCGACAAGCTTGCTGATGTGTATGGCATTGAGCTTGGTTACTGGTCGCGTATTAAGTTGTTCAAATTGGTGTTAATCAACATGGCTGCTGCAGGAGCCAGTGAACTCGCGATAGACGCAAGTATGGATCTCGTCTCGATGGATCTTGCAGGCAAGGTTTCAGCTCGAGCAGGGCAGGGGCTCGGTGTCGGTATTCTCACTGCGAGACTGGGTTTAAAAGCCATGACATTGCTGCGTCCGATGCCTTGGCATAACGAACGAAAAGTAAAACTGGCAGACCTCCGCAAAGCCGTCCTTTCTGAAATAAAGCGTATCACTCTCAAATAAAGCATTTGAAGCTCAATAGTTTGAGAAGAAGAGTAAACATATGTTTACTCTTCTTCTTGACTGAACTCAGAGCTTAATCCACACTACTGTCAACTTATCCTGACACCTATAATAGGACTATTTGTGCGTCTTGAAGTATTGTGTGAAGACAGACTCGGCTTAACGCGTGAGTTGCTCGATATCTTGGCCTCAAAAAGCATTGATTTAAGAGGAATCGAAATTGATGTTAAAGGCATTATTTACCTAAACTGCCCTGATATCGATTTTGATGCTTTTAGTGAACTTATGGCTGAAATTCGCCGAATTTCAGGTGTGAAGGATGTACGTAAAATCCAATTTATGCCAAGCGAAAGGCATAACACAGAGCTGATTGCTCTGCTGGCAAACCTACCTGATCCTGTGATTGCGATTGACCTTAAAGGCTCAGTCGATATGGCTAACCACGCTGCATTGAACCTCTTCAACAAACAAGAAGATGAAGTCATCGGTGAACCGCTAGCGACGTTTGTTCCTAGCTTTAACTTTGCTCGCTGGATCGAAGGCGATGTAACGCGTCATCGTGAAGTTGTCGTGTTGGATGGTTTAGATTTCTCTATTGAGATCCTGCCGATTTACCTTGGTGGTGATGTCAACGAAGCGGTACTGGCAAGCGCAGTAATGACGATTCGCTCTTGTAATCAAGAGATGAACTCGCCAGATTCAATCCCAGAACAGAACAACCTAGGTTTCGAACACTTTGTTGGTGTCTCTAATCGCCATAAAGCCTTGATCAGCCAAGCTAAGAAATTGGCTATGCTGGATCAGCCTCTATTAATTGAAGGCGATACGGGTACAGGTAAAGAGATGTTGGCGAAAGCGTGTCATAACCGTTCAAATCGATCGTCTTTCCCATTCTTGATTCTAAGCTGTGCATCGATGCCTGATGACGTAGCGGAAACGGAATTGTTTGGTCATGCGCCGGGTTCATTCAACCATGAGCAAGGTCATAAAGGTATTTTCGAACAAGCGAATGGCGGTACCGTATTTTTAGATGAAATTGGCGAGATGAGCCCACATCTACAAATCAAACTGCTGCGTTTCCTACAAGATGGTTCATTCCGTCGTGTTGGTGAAGAAGAAGAGATGCACGCGGATGTTCGTATTATCGCATCAACGCGCCATCGTCTTTCTGAATTAGCCGACTCAGGTTCGTTCCGTGAAGATCTGTTCTACCGCTTGAACGTGCTGACTTTATCGATTCCTGCTTTGCGTGAACGTTCAAACGATGTTGCCCCATTACTGGAGCTATTCGTTGCAAAGTACGCACAGCAATTAGGCATGTTGAAACCAAAGCTGACTCAAGAACTAATCGACCAATTAGGTAATTACCAATGGCCGGGCAACATCCGTCAGTTAGACAATATGGTTTTACGTGCACTAACAGAGTTGGATTCAGATACGTTAACGGTTGAGCAATTCCACCTGCCACAGCTTGAAACCATGACGGCTGGAATGGCGAACTTGAGCTTAGACGGCTCGCTTGACGAGATCATGAAAGACTATGAATCTCAGATTCTAGAGAAGCTCTACCAGTCTTTCCCATCAAGCCGTAAGCTTGCAAAACGTTTGAATGTATCTCACACCTCAATTGCGAATAAGCTTCGTGATTACGGTATTAGAAAGAACTGATCGAATAAGAACAAGATTATGGAAGATTTGAGTACACCGGAGCGCATTTATAAGCGGGACGGTAACCTGATTCTGAGAACGGCTGAAATCGACGACGCAGCGATGCTCAGTGAGTACTTTCAGGTTAACAGAGAGTACCTGAAACCTTGGGAACCGATTCGAGAAGACGCGTTCTTTGATAGAGCGAGTTGGGCGCAGCGACTGATCAAGTTAAACGAGCTTCATAAAATGGGACTAGGCTATTACTGTTTACTGATTAATGCTGACTCTAATGAAATGTTAGGCACAATATCGTTCAGTAATTTGTCTCGTTTCCCGTTCTACGCCTGTAATGTCGGTTACTCATTGGCGCAAAGTGCACAGGGCCACGGCTACATGCGCAGAGGTTTGAGCATGGCCAAAGACTACATGTTTGATGTGCAGAACATGCACCGCTTAATGGCGGGCTACATGCCTCACAACGAACGCAGTGCGGGTGTATTAGAACATCTTGGTTTTGTCCGAGAAGGTTTTGCTAAAGACTACCTACAGATTAACGGTAAATGGGAAGACCATATACTGACGGCATTAGTTAACCCGAATTGGGAAGATAGGCGAGCTGTATAGAGACCAATAGTCATTAGGCGTAAGTATCAATTAAGCGTAAATACAGAGTTAGAGGCAGTGACGACATAGATAAAATGAAACCGTCACTGCATCAAAAAGAACAGATAGGCATGGTAAATCCATCAGCCTGAGAAGATATTTGAGGAATTTTGATGTCATACACAACTTTGGACGAATACCAAAGAAAATGGATTTTCACACACCAGTCAATGCCGCTGCCGGCAGAGGACTTGGAAAAGATTAAGCCAATGACACAGGCGAGAGCATCACAGTTCTGGAAAGAGAACGTTAGCCCTCAAAGCCCAGATTCAGAACGACTGAGCTCGCAAGACTGGCCAAGCAAAGCATCGAACTGGAATGAAGAGATAAACTGGATGGCGCATTGGGAAGCGGATGAGCCAGAAATGCCAGAAGAGATTCTTAACTTTATTGATTGGCAAGATGACGTAACTGTTTATTTTTGTTACGAAAAGTACAATGTTCTTGAAACCAAATGGGCGATTTTCAAGAAGCATTGGAAGAACTTCTTGTTCTACGATGATGGCCCGATTCTAATCGGTCGTCGTCGTTCAGAAGCCCTTTGGTTTGCTACCAATGGCAAGGTGAAAATCGGTAACCGTGCTTAACCTCGGTGTGATTTAATCGAGTAGGTGTTGGTGATTCGAGCAACTGATAGACAAACAAAAAGCGAGCATTGAGCTCGCTTTTTTTGTGCCTGATGATCTTCGAAGATCATGGAGAAGTGCCCACTATTTGAGTGCTGACAAAGGTGACCATTTTCACTCGTTCAAAGTAGGTAAATTACGAAATTGAGATCGCTATCTCATTGGGTTAGTTGAAGTTTTTTGGGGTTGGGCTATCTTTATATTACTGCCTTAGTGGAGGTGAAGTATTATGATTTGGGATACTCTCGAACGTGTAAATAAACTTCGCAAGGAAGCAATGGAGGATCCAGAGTTTTTGGATTCAGCAAAAATGCATGAGGAATGGCTTTTAAGCGAAACTCATAATCAATCAAACAAAGGAGCAAAAGAGAAGAAACCGAAAAAACTATCTGACATTTATGAAAATACGGATTTTCCTATCAACCCAACTGGAACCAAACATTAACAATGATGAACTGCAACACGGCTAAGGCTCTTAACCAAAAAGCTACAAGTCGACTAAACATACCAGCCTTAAGCCACCAATAAAAAAGCCACTTTCAACGAATCGAAAGTGGCTTTTTCTTTTCTTGTTAGCTTCTTTACCGTTAACAACGAAAGCTAATCGTTTTTAGACCTAGTTATTGATTAGGCTTAAGCCGCTTGGTAATGCATCACCAAACACACGCTTAGATTCACTTTCAGAAAGCTCAGTCACTTCACTGACCAGCGTTAACCAAGATTCTGGCACCTTACTTTGTTTCAGCTTCTCAATCACTTGATTGCGATAGTCGTCAGAGATATCAAATTGACGATCACCAGTTTTACGACAAATCATCACCGCTGCAAAGGCGATCATCTGCTCTTTATGCCAGTTCTGCTCAAGCAGCTTCGGTAACCACTGTTCAGCTTGTTCTCTTGGAATCACGCTGTGTTGGCTGCCATACAAAGGCATTCTTGAAGCCAATCGACCTAGAGCCCACCAGTGTGCTTGCTCAAACTGATTATGATTAATCGCCTTGCTTAAGAACCAACTTGCCAGCAGCACTTTGTCTTCAACCTCAAGTTGCTCAAGTGACGCCGCTAAACGAACCATGGCTTCATAACCATTGTCTTGCGCATCTTTGGCTGTCTTCGGGTTCTTCATTGCACCTGGGTGAAGGTACTTAGCGATGTCCGCCAAGATACTTTCTTGCTGCTCTTGGTTAAGCCCCCCAGCGACACGACGCCAGAATACCCACCAGTCTGTCCAGCCTTGGTGGTTCTTGAACTGAATATTCTGTTGGTAAAGGCCCCAAATTTGTTCGATACGCCATGAGTCAGTCGGATCGCCAAAGCCAGGGCGTAGTGAGTAACCCGCTAAACGTAGCCAGTTCTTCTCGTGTGCTTCTGAGCGGCGACGACGTTTACGACCTAATGAAAAGGTATCAAAGAGATGACGAAGGGTCGTGAAGTCCCATTCATCGCGTTTACCTAATCGCTTCTCAAGATCTTTCGATAGCGTTTTGATCTCTTTCGATTCAGCACTCTTTTTGTTGCCGCTGTACAGGCGAGAAATTAATTCCTTACACTCATCCAATCTTGGGTGAAGAGCTGAGATATCAGATTCGTCGCCTTGCTTGTTTCTTACTTCAAACTCAAGCAACCAACGCTTAGAGTCATCTTCTGTGCTCACACACTCCATTTTCAGTGTGCCGACTTCGGTTAACTGACAAGCGAGCAGGACTTCAACACGCTCTTTTTGGTTGGCTTGAAGTTCTGCAGTACCTGAGCCTTCCAACGTAGAAATATACGGTGGGAGAGGGGAGAACAAGTCGGCATCCACATTGACCATCACACCGTTTTGAATGGAGGTGTCGTGAGCAATTTGATCGTGTGTTGAAGTCAGTAGATTAAATCGTACTGGCTCACCTAAAGTCAGCGAGAAACGACGGCTGTTTAAGCGTATCTCTTGTCCTTCCTCAGTCCCCTTGGCAAGCAGACAAAGTGCTTTGCCCATCTTGTTCTTCTCTTGTAGATGCAAGAAGTAAGAACGAGCGGCACCGCCACCGATTTTCAGCTGTGCACCACGGCGAGCTTTACCAAAGGCAACCGCGCCAAGGGCAACAGACCAATCTGGATGAGGGTTATCAAGCACTGTGATCGGAGAACCGTTCCAGTTGCCAAGTAGCTGTGTGATTCGTTCAGTGACCAATTCACTGTTAAACACACCACCATTGAGCAGCACGCCAACTGGAATTGCAGGTTTGGTGTTATCGAACTCAATAGAGTCTGAGTTTTCTAATGCGGCTTTAGACACTTGTTGGTGTGTTGTTAGGAATTCTGCGACGTGCTTACTCACCGCAGGATCAGCGACGTAAGGCAGACCAAACTCAACCACAGCACTGCGGCGCTTGTCGGGTGTTTCAGTAAACTCAGAAAGCGGGAAGAAACCTTCCAATGCGATTTGATGAACTTCTTGTTTGGTTAAGCCAATACTCTTAGTACCGCCTAGTAGCTTCGAGCCGCTACCTAGCATGGTGATCTTCACATCATCGGGTGCATTGGCAGAAAGTAGGCTCTCTTTTGCGGCGCGAGTCTGCTGAATCAGTTTGGTCAGGCTAGAAGCATTCAGCTTTTTGTTTTGATTGAAGCGTTGCTCTGCAAGGTGAGCAAGCGCTAAATCGAGGTTATCACCACCGAGCATCAAGTGTTCACCAACGCCAATACGGTCGAGTGCGAGTTCGTTATTGCCGTCGTTGTTCGCATCGAATTTGGCTTCAATTAAGCTCAAGTCGGTGGTACCACCACCAACATCACACACTAGAATAAGCGGGATCTTTTGGAGTTCTTCCGCAGCCGTTTGCTGGTGGCGTGCATACCAGTCGTAACAAACTGCTTGTGGCTCTTCGAGTAAGAGGATCTTGCCTAAACCGGCTAGCTCTGCGGCTTCGAGTGTCAGCTTACGTGCTGTTTCATCGAATGAAGCCGGAACCGTCACTACAACATCTTGGTCTTCAAGTTTGTTGCTTGGGTTGCGGTAGTTCCATGCTTGGCGAATGTGATTCAGGTAGCTTGCACTCGCCACAACTGGCGATACTTTGTCGACATCAGCTGCGCCTGCCCAAGGGAGAATGTCTGAGTTACGGTCAACCGCTTGGTGTGATAACCAGCTTTTAGCACTCGACACTTGGCGACCTTCAACCTTAGCGCCCAATTCACGCGCCCATTCACCGACGATAACGTTCTTAATATCGCCTTCAACGGGGCTTGGTTCCCATGGCATTGTCAGGTCAGAAGGGAAGATTTGACCTTGTGCTGGGTGGTAACGAAATGATGGAAGTAGGGGCTTGCGAACCACTTCACCGGGGCCGATGAGTTGGTCAATATCGAAAAGAGAAACGGGAGCATGTTGTAGGTCGTCGTTGATTTCACAGTAAGCGACAACCGTATTGGTTGTACCTAAGTCAATGCCGACTAAAAAACGAGGAGTTGCCATACAAAACCTTATTCTTCCAGAGTGATGACCAGTATGTTGATAGCTTTGGTCTTATTGTTGTTATTTGTAATCGTCATTCCTGAGAAACAGGTAGGAATGGGTTAGGAACGGTATTGATAAAATAACGGCACCCGCTAAGGTGCCGTTGATTCATTATGCTTCGTTGCTTGAGTCGTTGTTCGAATCTTCACGAACGTCGAACTCAACGTGCCATTTCTGGCCGTTGTCAGTGGCAATCGCTTCTAGGTATAGAGTACCAAGCTCAGTAACGCGAGAAGCCAAAGTCACCGGAACCACTTCACCTTCGCGACGGCCTTCAGAAACCGGCAGTGTCACTTGGATTTCAGGAAGCTCATCGAGCTCTTCTGGCGCCCAGTGATCAAGATGAGTACCAGCTTGATCTTCACGGCGAGTTGTTGAGCCGAAGAACTGGAAGTGAACTGGCTGACCAATCACTAGACCAAATTCTTGGCTAGGCACTTGAACGCTTGAGCCCTCTTCCATACCAAACGGTGCAACACACAGAGCTTCCATAGGAGGAGCCATTCCTGGGATTGCAGGCATCGCGCTTTCAATACCTACATAGTAAGCAGAAGCGATACCACCGCGGATACGAACGCCTTGACCACGACGTACCGCGCCGTAGTAAGAAGCACCACTTGCAACCGCAAGGTCTAGGTCTAGGCCTGAAAGTTGTTTAGCGAACTCTTCGTCAGCATTGATCAGCCATTCGTTGATCGTGTCTGAAAGACGAGCAGCAAGTAGATTAGATTTTAGAACACCACCATTGAACAGGATTGCTGTTGGCTTGATGAAGTCTGCCGCTGGCGCTTCTGACCTTTGCGCTTCTGTACCGGGCATACCGGGCATGTTTGCAAACGGATTGAAATCTTGTTGAGCCGTTTCACCATTTCCAGAAAGCGCGTTCGCTTGCTTAGAAAGGAATGCGGCAATGTGACGAGTAATACCTGCGTCTTGAGCGTAAGGCAGACCCATTTGAGTCAGTGCACCACGCGTTTTTTGTACCGGGTGATCAGTCACAGCAACTTTAGGGAAGAAGCCATCAACCAATGTTTGTTGTACTTCTTGCTGAGTCAGTTCTGTTTTTAGCGTCGCGCCAAGTAGCTTAGAGCCACGGCTAGGAACCACGATTGGCACAGCTTGAAGCTCTGCGTCGTTCAGTAGCGCTTCTTTTGCGTCACGACATGCGTGAGTCATCGCTTGAACTTGCCAAGGTGCCAGCTCTTTGCCTTCTTGTGCTAGCTTCATCTTCAAGCGGTAAGCCAGAGCCAAGTCCATGTTGTCGCCGCCAAGTAGGATGTGTTCACCTACAGCGATACGGTTCAGGCTCAGGTTGCCATCGTCTTGAGTCACTTCAACTAAAGAAAGGTCGGTAGTACCACCACCGATATCCACAACCAGTACGATGTCGCCAACGTCTACTTCGTCGCGCCACTTGTCGTTGCTGTTATCGATCCAGCTATAAAGCGCTGCTTGAGGCTCTTCTAAAAGCGTTAGATGAGTGAAACCAACATTACGTGCAGCTTCAGCTGTTAAATCACGAGCGGCAGGGTCAAACGAAGCAGGAACCGTGATTGTTACGTCTTGGTCTGCCAGTTTGTGTTCTGGGTTCGCGTGGTTCCAAGCGTCTTTAAGATGCTCAAGATAAAGCTCAGTTGTCTTAAGCGGAGATACTTTTTCTACTTCTTCTGGGCTACCTGCAGGAAGGAAAGCATCACGACGGTTTACACCACCGTGGCACAACCAAGATTTCGCACTAGCGACCAAACGGATAGGGGTTTTAGAACCAAGGTTACGAGCAATCGCACCAACCAGTGCTTTTGGCTCAGAAGACCAAGGTAGAACACGTGATGCTTCGTTCATTTCGTGCTCGTGCGGTTGGTATAGGAACGAGCCAAGTTGGCTGCGAGTTTCTACTGTACCAGGAGCAGTAAGCTGAGGAATTGGCATTACCTCAACACGTGCATCTTCATTCGTTGTGTCGATGTAAGACAAAACGCAGTGTGTAGTACCTAAATCGATACCAACGCTGAATTTAGGTGCTTGCTGTTCTTGTGAATGTTCTTGGTGTTCCATTATAGCTCTACCTCTGCCGGTGCAATTACAGATGCATCGTAGTTTTCAGCAAGCTTAGGTAGGTTCATGTCAGTTGCTTTCCAGCCTTTGTGAACAAGTGTACCGTTGAATGGTGCGTTACCTGTTACGTTGCCTGTTAAGCGGATTTCTTGAGGGTTGAAACCTTCAGCTACTGTGATGCGAGTCTCTTCATCTTCGCTGCGGATATGAGCAAGCGTTACGTAGTCTGCTAGTACTTTTTGACCGCCCGTGTGAATAACACGTGCAGCTGCGCCAACTTCTTCGTCAGAGAACGAAGTCAGGTCTTCTTTTAGGAAGTCGATTAGTCGCGCTTCTTGTTGCATGATAGACAGTAGCTGCATTGCAGAATCTGTTGGTGCTGTTGCCAGCTTAGATTCAACTTCTACTACTTTTTCGATGACTTTCTCTACTTCAACAACTTTTTCTACTTCGACAATCTTTTCAACTGGCTTTTCAACTTCAACGATCTTTTCTACTGGTTTTTCTACGACTTTCTCAACCACTTTGGTTTTACGAGAAACGGCAATTAGCAGTAGTAAAACGCTTGATGCAGTAAGGCCTGCGTGAAGCATATCAAACGTCTGTGGGATTAGGTTCAAATCAACGATCATAGTGATTTTTCTCTTTAAATTGATTTAACGGTATATTCGTCGGTTTCATGGAATATACAGGTTGGAAAGAAACGCATTGGCACAAAACCAAAATGGTCGCTTTCAAGCTATAAATATGAATGGATACTAGCATATTCAAGGCTTAAGAGTGGTAATTTATGTTTTCAAACAAGTGGTTTTTGAGTGTGTTAGCTTGAAATTTAGTCGAGATTTGGTCGATTGTTAACCTGTGATGTAAGGGCGAAGTAAACTGTGCACGATTTATGTCATTTTTAGGACGAAAACTTAAATGGAGCATCATTCCCTTCCGTTATATACTTTTAGCTCATCGAAGCCTAATTGGAACCTTTATGCCACACACTACCGACCCACTAACAGGGTTGAAGAGACGGACGCTCCCACTGGTCGTATTTTCGGTCAGTTTTTTGATAACAGTGTTGTGCTTTATACTCGTCGCACTTAACCAAAATCGTGCT
The DNA here is from genome assembly GCF_000272105.2 of Vibrio splendidus 12E03. Classification (GTDB taxonomy): domain Bacteria; phylum Pseudomonadota; class Gammaproteobacteria; order Enterobacterales; family Vibrionaceae; genus Vibrio; species Vibrio splendidus_I. The sequence continues at coordinate 27,224 of NZ_AJZD02000313.1, read as the reverse complement.
TTAAACATGAATTTGGACAGTTTTGCTAAACACCAAACACTGAGCTTGGAAGCGTTTATCGACAATGATGTGGCCTACATAGGTTCGGGTGCAAACTTCTTCTATTCGAATGATCCTGAAAATTGGGACAAGTTCGATCGATTCGCACAGCAAACCATTAACGGTTCAAAGAGCTTGATTGGCTTGCAGTGGATGCAGAAAGTTACGGCAGATGAGATTGCCGAACATACCGCGAAAATGGAAGAAAAGTATCCGGCTTACCAGTTGTTCACTATCCCTAAACATGAAGAGAAAACTTATGGCTACATCCTAAATGGAGAGCCAGCTTATATCGCGACTGATATTTACCCAAATACCGAAGCCAATGACAAAGTGATTGGTTTCTACTCTTCTCGTGAACGTTTTAGACTGATCATCGAAAATATTAAACAGACGCGCCAAGCGAATATCTCGGACAAAGTACGCCTTATTCAAGATGGTCTAACTCAAGATACGCCTAAGGCAGGCATGCTGGTTTATCACCCTGTGTTTGAAGGCGAAAGTGATAACCTACTTGGTGTTGTGATTGGCGTGGTTCGCACAACTTACTACTTTGAGAACCTGTTAGCCTCTGCCGTCGGTGATATGGACGTGTACATTCGCGTTACGGATACCGGGTTTGAAGCTGAAGACTCCCCAATTCTATTTGAAACTCAAGGTTATGAGGGAGTAACAGGGCACCATATAACTAAGACAATCGAGTTGACCAACCGAAATTGGAAGATCGATTACAAGATAGATGCCTGCATCTCTTTTTATGGCTACCTAGTACTAACTGGAATTGCCTTAGTCGGAACAACCATCTCATTGTTGTTAGCGTACATCGTGAATATGCAGATCAGAGAAAAAGAGCGCCTGTACCGCATGCTAGACAAAAGAACGGAAGAGCTCCGATTCCTTGCGAACCACGATAGCTTAACTGAAATCTATAACCGACGAGCTTTCAATAAGATGTTTGATAGGGCGGTTAAGCGAAGTGAGTCATTTAGCTTGATTGGGTTTGATGTCGATAAGTTTAAAAGCATCAATGACAAGTTTGGTCACCCTGCTGGTGATGCTTTGCTTGTGCATGTCATCAAGTTGATTTCGGTAAACCTGAAAGAAGGGGATAACCTTTTCCGTTTGGGCGGAGATGAATTCTGTATTATTTCGAGCATCTCAAATCATGAAGCGCTAGACCGCTACTTACAATGCATACTAAATACAGTAAGTCACTCTCATTGTGAGCATAAAGGGCAACAGTTAAGCTGCACATTGAGTATTGGTGCCGCGATTCATACCAGTGAAGACACAGAAGAATTGCTGCAAAAAACAGACAGTATGCTCTATCAAAGTAAGTCGAATGGCCGAAATCGAGTGACAATTGCAGGCTAAATGAGCACTTGATACAACTAGGGTCGAGTTCTGTATTGGGCTCATGTACAATTTCACGAAATTTTTGACGAGAGAATTAGGCGACGTATGAATCACAATCGAGTTGTATGTTTCGATTTGGAAATGTGCTGTTGGAGCGAAGACGGTGTGGGAACAACAGGGGAGATCATTGAAGTTGGTCTTGCTGAGATTGATCTAGCATCCGGCACTATCGTGAAGCGAGCGCAATACTACGTTAAGCCAGAGAAAGACGAAGTCTCTCTATTCTGTGCCGAGTTAACGGGCATTACACCTCGCAAAATCGAAAAGCAGGGTCGCCCATTAGAGTCTGTTATCAAGTCGATGATTAAGAACTTCGGTGGTCCCAAAAAAATCTATGCAGCGTGGGGACGTGACGACCTCATCTTACACAAAGAGTGTATTGAAAAAGGCATTGAACCTCCATTTAGCGAGTTCTTGAATATCGCCACGCTTTATCGAGTTCAGAATCGATTGAAAGACAAACGCATTGGTCACCGCGCCGCACAAGAAGCGAAAAACATTGAGTGGGAAGGTCGTCAGCACTCGGGTTATGTCGATGCTTATAACTTGGCTAAGCTAACGCTGGCGATGCTGTAGTCGTTTGCATTAAACGGCGCTTGGCTAAAACTCAAACCAGCAAGACTCTTGTGAGTTATTCAAATTAAGAGCCACCTACTTATTAGGTGGTTTTTTTGTGCCTGTAATTTAAGGAAAACTCCCTTCCAAAGAAAACTCATTTCAGCGAGTGGTTTATCAATAGTGAATGGCTACATCGCTTATTTAACGAGTGAATAATATTGGTTTGAAATTTAGCTTTTTAATTAATATTAAATCGCAGGTTGCAGCCTTGATTGGGTAGGGCTAGATGATAGCGTTAGCTCACCCAAAACAAGGAGAATAGGATGAAGAACATAATTAAGTATGGATTGGCACTGGGGGCGCTAAGCGTAAGTGCGTTGGTTTCGGCACAACCCGTTGTATTGATAAACACTTTTGCAGTCGAGCCAACCCATGAAGCTGCGACATTAACGTATTGGGAAGATGCGAGAGATGTATTGGTGAAGCAACCCGGATATATCTCTACCAAATTGCACCGCTCTTTAAGCTCGGACGCGACATACCGCTTTATCAATGTTGCTGAATGGGAGAGTAAGAAGCAATTCCATGATGCAATACAAGTGATTAGAAAAGAGCTACCACCTTTAAAAATCGAAGGGGTTTCTGCTGACCCTAACTTGTATGAAATTATTCGCGACTAATTAGGAAACTACATAATGAAAACAATTCGAGGAACCTTTTTAGCTATTTTTAGCTTTCTATTTTCAGCGATTCTATTTTCTAGCTATAGCCATGCTGCGGCATACGGCGTGTCAGTGGCTTGGAAAACCGATGACGCTCAAGCGGTATTTGAGGCAATGCCTCATCAGCAAAAAGCCTTTGCTAACTTAGTTGATGCAGGCTTGGTCCACGACATGTTCGTATCAGAAAGCTTTGTCGGAGATAAGAAGTTTCCGATCATCAAGTTTGTGATTGAAGCGGACAGTGAACAGCACGTTCGAGAGTTGATTGGTAACTTACCATTCCAATTTAAAGAGCTTGTCGAGGTGACCGAAATCAGAGACATCGGTAATAAGTGGTTAAACACCGAAGTTGCTTTCAAAAACTACGCAGTCGAACTCGCTTGGACAGAGCCTGAGAATCAATTCATTGTTGATGAAATTATCAGTCAAGATTTACAAATGGTTGTCGATTGGAGCGCTCAAGGCGTGATTACGTCTGCTTACTTAAAACATCAAGAAATAGCCCAAGAGAAGCCAAACCAAAAAGCGATGATCAGACCTATCTACTCAATGGCAATATTGGCTAAAAACGAACAGCAAGCTCGCGAAGTTGCCAGTCAGTTGAATGCAGTAAAGCTAGGCTTTGCTGAGGTCATGGTCAGTGAACTGGGCTTTAAACTAGACCTATAAATAAGTTCTATAGACGATAAGAACTAAAGAAAAATGAAAGCTATCGAAAACGAGAATTATCAAAATCAATCGATGTAGCTTTCTTTCTATAGACCTCATTAGTTGTTCTAATGGCTAGGCTTTGTACTAATGTGAGTGAGTCTGCGTGACTCACTCACCTTATTGTTATTTTATCTTGTTACCTGCTGAGCTTATATTTGGCTTAATTATTGGCTAAACTTATCACTATTCTTTTCTATGTATGGTTTGGCATTAGCTCGACCAAACAAGTACCTTTTTGATGACCTTTTTATTTATGAACACCTCGCCGAAATGAACGCTAGCAGCCCTGAAAAAATCATCTTAGACGCTTCGGGTATCGAGATGATTAACAACACACTCATTGATTCGAACTTGGACAAGCGGGTGACTTTGTCTCCCTCAGAAGCCTTGATTCTTGAGTTCTTAGTGAAGAACAGCCCCAAAGCTGTGGGTCGCGACTTCTTGCTTGAGCATTGTTGGCCGGGCAGGGTGGTGACAGGCAGTTCGCTTAATGTTGCAGTTAAGAACATTCGTACAGCATTAGGTTCACTTAAGTGTGATTGCAAAATCTTAACGGTGCAAAAGGAAGGGTACAGTTTTAGTAGACCTCAACAGCTCGATGGCTATCTATCAACGCCCACCTCGACTATTCAAGTTGAAGTATCTCAATATGAATCGCCTAAAGGTGAAGCGCTTAAAGAAACCTCAGTATCAAAGAGCTCGGGCACTGAACGTGGTGACAATGAACATGAGCCAGCCTTAACGAAGCAACCAGACTCGTATAAACAGCGTCAGGTGCAGCATTTTATCGCGCGTCATCGATCTCGTATCGCAGGAATATTAGTCAGCGGATTTCTTTTAATGCTGTTTTATCAGTTTGCTTTTTTTATGGATAAGACGAGTTATCACGGCATGGATGTTTATCACGACAGTTTGAATTTTGATCAAGAGCTTTTAACTGAGTTGAATACCGTGTCAGAACTCGGTGTTGAATCACTCTACCTGCATCGCATTGGCGTTGGGTGTCAGAACATTCAAGCCGTTGCTTTGATAAACGGGCGCTGGAAAGAGATGAGCCACCAGTTTAAATCGCTCTCTTGTGATGACGACAATGACGATGAGCGAGGATAGACGATATGAATCGTAAGTTTTGGATGCCTATCTTGTTGACGCTTTTTGTGATTCTAAATGTAGGCTTAATTTCTGGGCTCGCAACCAAAAGTACTTATAAATTCACAGCAGAATATCCGATGATAGGCTGGGAGAAAATCTCACTTCGATTGGAAAATGGTCGAGTTAAAATGCAGTACATTGGTTACGACATGGATGGGAATGTCGCTCAAACCAAGCAAATGTTTGGTGTGTTCTTACGCTGGGGGAATCACTATTACCTTTATCAATTGGATCAAGAGCAGGCCCAAGATAAACAGACATTCAATATCAAGCACTTATATATTCAACAAACCCAAGGTAAGCGCAGTGTGTTGGTATCGAATCAGCGCGGCCTTTATGTAACGAAAAAAGGCGCGCCATTAGAACTTAAAGGCATCATGCATGGCGATCGATTACGTTAATACAGAAGCTTAACGTGAATAAAAAACCTTTGGTTAGCTTTTACCGAGGACGTTTAGCTTAGTCTTGATAAAGTCACTGTGGTCGACGTAGAGCAGTTCTGCTGTTTTACGGATCACAGAGTCTTCGATAGGATCAATTTCCCCATCGGCATGCGCCACTTCCCACATCGCTTTGATTAAGTCGATTCGCACTGGCTGAGATAGGTCTCTGAGTTGCGATGTAAAGTCATACAGCGATACTGATTGCTCTACTTTCGGCTCTGCTTGCGCGAGCAGCACCTTTGCTTGTTCTTCGTCTAAATCCAGCAAACGTTGCAGAAGCTGTAGCTTAGCGACTCTTTCTGATTCATTGACCTGATGGTCGGCTCCCGCCACTTCACACAACAAACTCGCGATGGCGATATTAGGTGATGTGCCTTGGTTTTTGCTTAGGTCCTGGCCTTCAATCAATTGTTTAAACATTGATGTGAGAGAATTGAACATAACGAGCTCCAGTTAAAATTTGTATCGGGTTCCGTAACGCTGATAGTTATCAACTACAACTATTGGGTCTACAGAGTGTGATCGCAAGCGTCTTTACTAAAAACTGACATTACGGTTAGGCGAGCGATAAGGAGCACTTTATCAATCGGGTTCCGGAAAACGTGTAACCTTGCCATCGCCACTGAGTGTCGTGATCGATTGCGGTTTCCCATCAGTGTCTAGCCTCAATTCTCCAATCGCACTGCGGTTTGAAAGGCGATAGAAGGTTTGATTGTCGGGGCTTCGCTTTTCGATCTTCAAGCGTTTACGCTTAGTGAAGTAGTTCAAAACTGAGCGAGGGCTGTATAACAGGCGGTCCCATACATCGCAGAATTTAAGCAACGGAGCAGGGAACTGATTTTTAATACCACTACAGGTGATTTGATAGATGTTCGGGCTGTTGCGACGATACCGAAGCTTGATGTCATAAGCGAAGGAATAGTGAACGTCACCAGACAGTACCACGAAGTTGGTCGGTGTTTTGGTGTGGGTGAAGATGCTGATCAGCGTATTCGCACTGCCCGGATGTGCCATCCAGTTTTCAGCGTCAATCACTAATGGCTTGCCGATTGTGGTCGCCATCTTTTGCAGTGTTTCAATAAACTTCACGCCAAACATCGGTGCAGCAGAAACGATCACCACTTTATCTTGATTCATTAACTGATGTTGAAACTCAATCAAGGCCTCCCAGTCCATCAAACCTGAAGGCTTGTTCATGCGTGACTCTGAACGCCAACGACGTGTACGAGTATCCAACACAATGACTTTGGGTGAGGTATCTATTGTGTAATGCCAATCTTCAAAGCGACCGAGCATCTCAATGAAGGCCTGGTGTTTGTTTGGTTCTATGTTGCCAACAGAGTGTTCAGTATTGTTGCCGCCAGTTTCATTCTGCGCTTGATTTTCAGCATGCCATTGAAAACCAAAGAGCTGTTTTGCTTGCTTGATGAACTCTTTGTTAAAGCTCTCCGGTTTGTTACCCCAACCCTGACACATCCAGTAGGCGGCAAGGCCGTTACCAATCACTTGAGTAGCAAACTGATTTTGATCGACAGCATGTTCCCAACCCACAGTCAGGTTCCAATCATCGGTGACATCATGATCGTCGAAGATCATGTACGTTGGAATATGAGCGAACAGACGCTGCACTTTCGGTAGACCTGCTATGAAGTCATCAATGATAATGCTCTCGTCACACCATTGTTGCTGCTCGGCTGGTGTGAGCTGGCGGCCAGCCTGCATGAAATTATTCTCGATCAACCGTTCGCGGTTAATGCACTGCCACAAGGTCGGTGACCAAACCAGCAGATACATGGCAATAAATTCAGACAATGTCACCAAGTGATTTTCACAATCAGTGGAGCTGAAGATGGGTATTCCGCGTTTAGGGAACAACTTATCGAGCAATGAATGCGATGTGTTATGGTGCGGTAGTAAATGATCACGTTGATAGAGGTGATAGTCGCTGTTAAACAGAGCTTCACTGCTATCGATTTTTCCGTCTAATGAATCGGTCGGTAGTTCTTCGTTCACTAATCCAAGCCGCTGAATCACTTGATCAATCGCATCGAGTGTTGGACCGGCAACGTGATCAGCGTAGATCTGGTCGCCGCTCATCATCAGCATATCTGGACGCTCTAATACGGCTTGCTGCTCAACTTTATTATCGGCTGCGACTAGGCTGTCTTTGCTTGGGTGATGAGGGTTGCGACAGGAACCATGCAAGATGTAGTCGGCGCTGGTTGAGATCTTAAAGGCTATTCTTGGCGCACCAGTGGTGTCTTGTTGCTCTTGGTACACTAAATGCGGAGCCAACTTGGTTAACGCGCCTTGATCAGTCTCTATCTGATATTCCAAAGGCGTGTTGGTTGGAAACTCACCCTTTAGTTGAATCAGGCTTACCCAAGCATGTGTACCGATTTGAATCGATTCATGTTCGCTCAGTGGTGAACTATAGAAAGGGGCTTCTTGGCCTTGGTTATATAGCTCAGCATTACCATTGAGTGGTGTGCTCGTAACAACCCAAAGCACAACCTCAGTTGCGGTCGTCTTTCTTAAAATAGGGCCAGCGAGTAAGAAGGGGAGAGAAGATGTCATCGGGCGTTTCAAGTCGATTCCTAAATCTTTGGTGGTTAGTCGTTCAGCGCTTCGGCGTTACATTGTGGAGCGGCCACTTCATGTTCATTGGGTTCAATGTCTGGCTCTGTTGATTCCAAGATTTCGATAACTTCCGAGCTAGAAAGTTCATGACCCATTAGAAATATTGCCAATAGGGCATCGGCTTTGGTCTTGGTATCGGAAGGGTCGTCTAACACCTGCTCCAGTTTTTCACGAATCATCGCGATTTCGTGTTCAACAAAACCACGACCTTCTTCATCCCCTTGATTGTCTTCAGGGGCATTATCGAATTCGAGGAATAGCATGTCGCCGTCTAGGTTGGTATTCACCAAACGTTCGGGTAGCCACGCCTCGCCCATAACAATATCTGGATCGGAATATTTGGGTAAGTGATCTATAATGTTTTGTAATTCGGAGACTTTCACAATACTTTCATTTAACCGAGAATATCCTACATTGTAACGGTCAATGCCGATCAAACCTAAAAATAGTTAGCCATCACGGTTAATAAATGTCTATTCAGTAACACAATATTTATTACAAAGAGTAATTACATAAGAATGAAGCTCAAATATTTACCGACTCTCACTTCATCGGGTGCGATCCTACTTGGTAGCGCGTTCCTAAGCACTAATGTGTGGGCCGCTGAAGAGCAAGAGTGGGGCATTGCAGCAATGTTCCGTACTGCTAGTATCCCTTATGACACGTCAGGTGGTGATAAGAGCGTAAGTTCGTTTGTCCCAATGCTGTTTTTCAAGAACGACTATGTGTTCATTGATGGCACGGAAATGGGGGCTTACCTCTACCAAACTGATGATGAAAAATGGTCTTTCAATGCTATTTCTCGCATGCGGTTTATTGATATCCCAGCATCTGAGCAGAACGCGATTGAGGGTGATACAGCTGACTTCGGTGGGCAACTTGCGTACCAGTTGGACGAGCAGTGGGCTGTTGAAACAGAAATCATGAGTGACAGTGAGTTTAACCTCCACGGTAACTTGCGTGCTAAAGCCAAGTATGAAACAGGTGATTGGGAGTTCTACCCGAGCGCGACACTGCGTTATAAGAGTGCTGACTTCAACAGTGAGTATTACTCTCCAGCGAGTGAGAGCATTGGTGCAGGTATTGACTTAAATGTCGGTGTTGAAGCGCGTTACCATGTGGTTTCAAACTTATACTTATTGGGTTCAACCAGTGTCACTCGATTGGACGATAACGCTTACGATTCGTCGATTGTCGAAGATCGTTATCAAGGTGAACTGTACCTTGGCTTTGGTTTCTTTAACGATAAAGAGAAAGCGCCGAAACCTAAGTTGAGCAATGCGCCGTATTTACGTGTCGCACATGGCTGGGCAACACCGTCGAATATCGGCGATATCATGAAGTTCAACACAGAGAAAGACGAATACAACAACCAGTTGACCTCGTTTTTTTATGGCCACCCGTTAACCGATGAGATCTTTGGCTTCCCATTGGATATCTACCTAACGCCGGGTATTGCTCACCACTGGAGTTCAGAGGTTCAGTCGAGTAGCACCGAATACATCATTGCGATCAAAGCCTACTACACATTTAATTGGCCAACTCAGTGGCGATTTGGTGTAGCGGAAGGTATGTCTTACATTGATTCGATTACGTATATCGAAGGCTCTGAAATGGACCGTAAAGGTTACACAGCCAGCCATCTGTTGAATTACTTAGACTTCTCATTCGATGTGAACGTCGGCGACTTGATTGGTAAGAATGACTTGAACAACTTGTGGTTCGGCTACTCGTTGCATCATCGCTCTGCGATCTTTGAAAACGCCTCTCAGTTTGGTCGTATCAAAGGCGGCAGTAACTACAACACGGTTTACTTCCAGTACGAGTTTTAACGATTGATTTAGGCGCTGATTGAACCTGAGATAAGAAGCCTGATAGCCACTGTGAAATCGCTGAGTTTTTAAACGTTAGCGCAGTTTTCACATAGCTCTCAGGCTTTTTTATTGAATACTTGTGGTACAATCGCGCGAGTTTATATAAGAGAAAGAATAGGACACGCTGTGACTTCGTCTCCGGAAAAAGCAGACCAAAATAAGCATACTGCGAATAAGCAGAACCATGACGCGAATTCAAACGCGACATCAGATTCCTCTGCTAATCAAGCTAAGCAAAACCCAAAACAAAACCAAAAATCAAAGCAGCAAGCTCCCAAGACTAGCGCATCTCAAAATAGCCCAGCCTCTCTTCGTAAGGCCTTAAATGAGTGCATGATGCGCGACCGCTTCCGTTTAAGTAAGCGTATCTCTGGTGCAAGCCGCATTAAGAACGAACAATCTAAGCATGCTGTTTTCGATGAAATCGCATTAGACATTGCCAAGTCGATGATGACGGCAACCCAGCGTGCTGCGCAAAAACCAACGATTGAATACCCAGAAATTCTACCGGTTAGCCAAAAACGCGAAGACATCGCGAAAGCCATCGCCGAAAACCAAGTGGTTATTGTGGCGGGTGAAACGGGTTCGGGTAAAACCACTCAGTTACCAAAAATCTGTTCTGAGCTTGGCCGCGGCCGCTTTGGCTTAATTGGTCACACTCAGCCTCGTCGTCTTGCGGCGCGTTCGGTTGCGAACCGTATTGCTGAAGAGATGGAAACACAGCTTGGTGAGTTCGTTGGTTATAAGGTTCGATTCAACGACCAGATTTCTGACAACACCCAAATCAAATTGATGACCGACGGTATTCTACTGGCGGAAATTCAACACGACAGATTCTTAAATCAGTACGACACCATCATCATCGATGAAGCACACGAACGTAGCCTGAACATCGATTTCATCATGGGTTACCTGAAAGAGTTGCTGCCAAAGCGTCCTGATCTTAAAGTTATCATTACATCGGCGACCATCGATCCAGAGCGTTTCTCGAAGCACTTTAACAATGCACCGATCATTGAAGTATCAGGTCGAACGTACCCTGTAGATACGCGTTACCGCCCATTAGGTGGTGATGAAAGTGATTCAGACCGTGACCAAATCGAAGGCATTTTTGAAGCCGTAGATGAGCTGTGTGATGAAGGGCAAGGCGATATCTTGATCTTCATGAACGGTGAGCGAGAGATTCGTGATACCGCAGATGCATTAAGTAAACGTAACCTGCGTGATACTGAAATTGTTCCGCTCTACGCACGTCTATCGGCGGGCGAGCAGAACCGAATCTTCCAGTCTCACACTGGTCGACGCATCGTTCTGGCAACCAACGTGGCAGAAACCTCGTTAACAGTGCCGGGCATCAAGTACGTAATCGATCCGGGTACAGCACGTATTAGCCGATACAGCTACCGCACCAAAGTACAACGCCTACCGATTGAGCCAGTATCTCAAGCGAGTGCTAACCAGCGTAAAGGTCGTTGTGGTCGTGTGGCAGAAGGTATCTGTATTCGTCTGTACTCAGAGGAAGATTTCGAGTCACGTCCAGAGTTTACTGATCCAGAGATACTTCGTACTAACCTAGCATCTGTTATCTTGCAGATGACAGCGCTAGGTCTAGGCGACATTCAAGCGTTCCCATTTGTTGAAGCGCCAGATAAACGCAACATTCAAGATGGTGTAAGGCTGCTTGAAGAGCTTGGTGCAATTGCGACAACTGAGCCTGCTGCGAACAAAAACAAGAATCACGGCGATGATAAGAAGAAGCTCACGGCGATTGGTCGTAAGCTAGCGAAGTTACCTATCGATCCACGTTTAGCGCGTATGGTCATTGAAGCGCCACGCAACCGCTGTTTGCATGAAGTGATGGTTATTGCGTCTGCGTTGTCGATTCAAGATCCACGTGAGCGTCCGTCAGACAAGCAACAATCGTCTGACGACAAGCACAAACGCTTCTTCGATAAAGAATCTGATTTCATCACGTTTGTGAACCTATGGGATTACATCAAGCAGCAGCAAAAAGCGCTGTCGAGTAACCAGTTCCGCAAACAGTGTAAGCAGGATTACCTGAACTATTTACGTATTCGTGAATGGCAAGATGTGTACTTCCAAATTCACCAAGCGATGCGTGAATTGGATACCAAGCTGAACACTGAACCAGGTAGCTACGATGGCATTCACATGTCGCTACTATCAGGTCTGCTTTCGCACATCGGTATGAAAGACCAAGAGAAGAATGAATATCAAGGTGCACGCAATGCTCGCTTCCATATCTTCCCTGCGTCTGGCTTATTCAAGAAACAACCTAAGTGGATCATGTCTGCTGAGCTGGTGGAAACCTCGAAACTCTGGGGTCGTGTTATCGCTAAAATTCAACCTGAATGGATTGAACCGCTAGCGAAACACCTCATTAAACGTAGCTACAGCGAACCACATTGGTCGAAGAAGCAAGCGGCGGTAATGGCACACGAAAAAGTGATGCTTTACGGAATCCCAATTGTACCTAAGCGCCTTGTGAACTACGGTGCGATTGATGCAACCGTCAGCCGCGAGTTGTTCGTGCGTAGTGCATTAGTAGAAGGTGAGTGGGAAACCAAACACGCTTTCTTCAAGCAGAACCGCAAGCTACTGCAAGAAGTGGAAGAGCTAGAGCATAAGTCTCGTCGTCGTGACATCTTGATCGATGATGATGAGCTGTTCGATTTTTATGACCAGCGTGTGGGTGAAGAGGCTGTTTCAGGCCGTCACTTTGATACATGGTGGAAGAAAACCAGCCAGAAAACGCCCGATCTGCTGAACTTCGAAAAGTCGATGCTGTTCAGAGGTGATGCAAGCCACGTTACCGATTTGGATTACCCGAACTTCTGGCACCAAAACGGTATCAAGCTCAAGCTGAGCTACCAATTTGAGCCGGGCGATGACAACGATGGTGTAACGGTACACATTCCGCTACCTATCTTGAACCAGATCGACCAAAACGGATTCGATTGGCAGATCCCAGGTTTACGCCAAGAGTTGGTGATTAGCCTGATTAAGTCACTTCCAAAAACGCTACGCCGTAACTTTGTGCCTGCACCAAACTACGCCGATGCATTCTTGGCACGTGTTACGCCACTTGAAGCTCCGCTATTGGATTCTCTTGAGAAAGAGCTACGTCGTATGACAGGCGTGGAAGTGGTACGTGATGACTGGAAGTTAGACCAGATTCCAGAGCACTTAAAGGTAACATTCCGCGCTGTAGATCATCGCAAGCGTAAGCTGAAAGAACAGAAAGATCTGCATGAGCTGAAAGAGAGCCTGAAAGACAAGGTTCAAGAAACGCTTTCTAAGGTTGCTGACGACGATATTGAGCAACAGAACCTGCACACGTGGAGCTTTGGTGAGCTACCAAAAGTCTACCAACAGAAGCGTGGCGGCTACGATGTTAAAGCTTTCCCTGCGCTGGTGGATACCAAAGACAGCGTAGAGATCAAACTGTTCGAAACTGAACAAGAACAGATCTCGGCAATGAAATCGGGTCAGCGTCGTTTAATCTTGTTGAACGTGCCATCGCCGATCAAATATTTGCACTCGAACCTACCGAACAAATCGAAACTTGGCTTGTACTTCAATCCATACGGACAGGTGCTTGATTTAATCGATGACTGTATCGCTTGTGGTATTGATAAGCTAATTGAAGAGAAGGGCGGTTTGGTTTGGGAACCAGAGCAGTTTGAAGCACTGAAAGAACACGTACGTGCAGAGTTAGGCGATACGGTTGTTGAGATTGCTCAACAGGTAGAAACTATTCTAACTACGGCGTTCAGTATCAGTAAGAAGCTGAAGGGCCGCGTAGATCTTTCGATGGCATTCGCACTTTCTGACATCAAAGCTCAGGTAGAAGGTTTGATTTTTAAGGGGTTTGCCACAGAATGCGGGTGGAAACGCTTGCCGGATATTCTACGCTATATGAAAGCTATTGAGCGTCGAATGGAAAAACTGCCGATTGACCCTAACAAAGATCGCCTACATATGATCAAAGTTGAGTCGGTAATGAATGATTACAAAGAATTGCTGAATAAAATTCCAAAAGGGATCGCGGTTCCAGAAAATGTAAAAGAGGTGCGTTGGATGATTGAAGAGCTTCGTGTAAGCTTCTTCGCACAGCAGCTCGGTACGCCTTACCCAGTATCAGATAAGCGTGTTAAAAACGCGATTGATGCTTGCTAAAGGAATAAAGCTAGACGCAATAGCAAGGTTTGGGTATAAATCTTGCTTATTGCATTACTAATTGAATAGTTATTACATACAGGGCGACTTGGTGGCAATTTATTACCACTCAAGGCCTGCCACTAGGACGAAAAAGGTCGAATATGAAAAAAACGTTATTGGCATTAGCACTACTAGGTGCATCTTCAACAGCAATGGCTGATTCTTGGTTGTACGGTGGTGTAATGGGTGGTCAAAACTCATTAGGCAATAAAGAAGAGACAGCGATGGGTATCCACGTAGGTACTGGTATTCTTCCATTAATCGGCGTTGAAGCGGGTTATTGGGATCTTGGTTCTTTCGGCAGCGTTAATTACGGCAACCGCGATCTTAAGAATTTAGACGCAAGCACTGCTTACCTAGCGATTAAACCAAGCATCGATTTTGGTCCTCTTCACGTATACGCGAAGGGTGGTCTTCACTCTTACGAGCTTAAAGCTGATGGCTTCAAGCAAGACGATGTTGATATCATGTACGGTGTAGGCGCTGAATACTTCATCTTTGGTCCACTATCTGTAGGCGCTAGCTACCAAAACTTCAAAATGAAAGATGACGACTCTGGCGTATTCACGCTAAACGCAACTATCCACCTACTGTAATTACTTGCAGTCAGTGACAGACGTACCGTTGGTCACGGATATTTGTAGAGTTCGTAAGAATTCGTAAAAAATGCCAGCTTGATAGCTGGCATTTTTGTATCTGTTAACCGTGTAATCGCTACTCTGTTTTCTTATAACAGATAGTAAGCGGATGGTTATTTTTTACTGTTGAGAATACGCTGAATTCTTGGGTTAATCGCTTTACCGTGTTTACTTTCGTACTCTTCGCGTTTTAAATCGTTCAGGTTCTTTACAGAGTTAGCGGCAAGAAGGAATTCTGGTAACTCAGTTTCAAGCATGCCTTTCTCGTCTAAACGTTTTGCTTCTAGGTAGTACTTCTTAAACAGGCCATCGAGCTTGTTTTCCGCAGTGCGCTTCAAGTCGTACAGTTTGTTTTGGATTAACCATTTTTCAATCTTGTTTACTGCTGTACGAGACAACACACGGATACGACTATCCAGCAACTCTTCTTCCGTTAGAGAATCTTTCAGGATCCACAGCTCACCCATTTGCGGCGGCCAACTGTTGCCAAGTTGAATACGTTCGTGACAGTGCATTAGCACACGGTTTAGGCCGTCTGAATCAACAGAATTAGCAAACTCAATGAACTTGCCGCTTGGCTCACTACCGTACTGATATTCCCACTGTGTTTCGTAAACGCTCAAGAAAGAGCCAAATACGTGAATACACCAATCGGTTAGTTCCAGCTCTGCAGGATCTTGATCAACAACAGGCACTTGTTGAGACGCACCAGAATCCGCAGCTTGTGCAGCCGCTACTTTCACTTCGGTACTTTGCGCTTCAATCACTTCAGGTACTAATGGACCTGTAGCGTCAGGTACAACAGGTTGAGCTGGCTCAGAAGGTTGGCTTTTTGCCTTTTTGAATGAGCTGCTGCCTGAAGCGTTCAGATGGGCTAAGCTTTTGTCTATACCCATTTCCTTTAGCTTGTCCTGCATTTCCTGAATATTGAGAGGTCTTCTGCTGTTGTTGTCTTTCATTTTGCTTCTCGTTAACTAGCCAGTACTGCAGCTTGGATTCAATCCGAGATAGTGGCATTAATTCATTAGCTTTGGCTTTATACCAAAGGACAAATTTCTTCCATACTAAACTATGGTCACCGGCCAAGCCGGAGAATTTAAACGCACGTTCTGCCCATGATGGGATCTCTTCTTCGTTGAGATCATGAGTAGAAACGGTGTTGCTGTTCATTGAGCCTCGGCCTTGTGGGCGAGGAGCATATTGCGTGTTTTGCATTGGTGCCGGAGCAGGCTGAAACTTGGGTGCAGGTGCAGGTGCAGGTGCAGGTGCAGGTGCAGTAGAGTAAACCGGAATACTATTGACCGGTTGAGTTTCAACTTGAACCGCAGCTTGCTCTTGCTCAATGAGCATTTTGAAAACGTGTATCTCTTTCTTGTCTCGATAATCTACTTTTACTTTATCGAGGAAACCTTGGTCGACTAGACACTTAAGGCAATCGGCTAAACCGAACGTCGAGAGAGCACAAAGTTGACTTGCTGATTGCAGACACACATTGGTGAAACCGAACTCATCAGCACCATCTGCAAGCATCAATAAAACCAGTTTTTCTGCTGGGATAGAAGTATTCACTTGCCAAGCTAAATAAGAATATTTGGCGCTCAATATCGTGTTCTCAAAAAGGTAAGTCGTTGTCACTATTGTAAGTCACCCCTTACCGAATTTATAGCAACTTAACAGAAAACGACATTAGTAAGCCAAATATTGACCATAAGGAGAGGTCTGCCCCAAAAAGTAAGCCTACACTCATTCATTCTCGTGGGTTACGCTTGGAGTTATTGGACTTGAATAGGCATATCAGCTTTAGATAGTAAGGCTCATTTGCAACTTAAAAACAGCGCTGAAACCTTCGTTATCTCTACAACAAAGTGTAGGTTTTCCCCTAAGATCGACTATTGATTCTTTTCTTATCGACTCCCCATTCATTTACCTACCCATTCACAAGTTGAATTTAATTTATAAAACATCTTGATATGATCAATATTTGCGCTATTATGACGATGAGTCAAAAATGACGAAGCGTCACAAAATGGTTAAGTACATGAATTTGCTATTCGTGTTAATATATTAAACAGGAGTGTTTTAAATACTGACTCAGCTTAGGTGATAGCTAAGCTCAAATACGGACTGAGAAATTATGTTTGGCTTTGGTTGTAAAGGCGATAAACAAGGTATCTTTGGTTGCAAAGGCGTGTTGTCTAAAAAGCAGCAGTCTATCGCAGACCGAGAAGTAGAGTTGATGTTGTTGGCGAAAGATCTGGTTCGAGAACAAGGGTTCGGAAACCTCACGATGGATAGGCTAACGGCAGCAAGTTCTTATTCTAAAGGTACGATATACAATCACTTTTGCAGCAAAGAAGACGTGGTTTTAGCGTTATGTATTCATTCTCTCAAGACAGAAGCAATGATGTTTGCTCGCTCTGGAGAGTTTGAAGGCAACACACGTGAAAAGATCGTCGCACTGCACGTTGCTTACCGAATCTATGCTCGCATGGAACCGGTACTATCAACCTGTGCGATCATGGCGAAAAGCCCGTGGGTACTAGAGAAAGCGTCTAGTGCACGCGTCGCCGAGATGAATGAACTGGAAGAGTTGGTGATTGAACAAGCCGACACTATGGTTAACCAAGCGGTAGAGGCGGGCGACCTAAAGTTCTCTTCTGGTGTGGGTTCTGATGCCATCGTGTTTGCTAACTGGTCAATTGCATTTGGTTCAAATGCCTTGTCACAGAACGCATCAAACAGTCATTGTATTAAGCGGTTGCAAGACCCGTATTCAGTATTACACAACGCGAACATGATTCTAGACGGCCTCAATTGGCAGCCCCTTTCTAGCGATTGGGATTACCGTAAAACGTGGCGTCGTGTAGAACAAGAACTGTTCAGTGAAGAGATCGCTTACTTAGAATCTGTAGGTCGATAACTTCCATTAAGCCCACACATGTGGGTTTATTAATAACCATTTTTGACGATTCGTCACAAAATTGAGATTAACCGACTGTGGTTGCTGTTTTCTTGAGTATTTGACTAAGCATTGTGTCTTTTGTCAGCTTCGGCTGGCTTTTTATGACACATATATGACGAATCGTCACAAATGGAGACTGTGATGAAACATGACAGCCAGAAGCCCGCTTTCGATCAGCAAAATCGAGATAACCGTAATGCCGATAACGCAAACGCAGATCTAGATAACAGTTGGCACTCAATACCGACCAAGCGTTCGTTTATCGTTCTGCTGGTGGTGTTTTCAATCATCATTCTCTCTGCATTAGGGGCTAAGAACCTCTACTTTAGAGGGGATTACAACATCTTCTTCGAAGGCACCAACAAGCAGTTGATGGCGTTCGATGAGATTCAAACCACCTTTGCAAAAACCGACAACCTTGCGATTGTTGTCGCCCCTGAAGATGGCAACGTCTTCACCCTTGAAACTCTCACCCTGATTCAAAACCTCACGGTCGATGCGTGGCAGATCCCGTATTCAAGCCGTGTGGATTCGCTTGCTAATTATCAGCACACCGAAGCCATCGAAGATGATCTTTTAGTAGAAGACTTGTTGTATGAAGAATACGAACACACACCAGAGCGCATCGCCAAAGTAAAACAGATCGCGCTAAACGAACCGTTGCTTAAGAATGCCTTGGTGTCGGCTTCTGGTGATGTGACCATTGTTAACGTGACCGTGCAATTACCTGAAGTAGATAAAACCGCGGAAGTGCAAGAAGTCATAGCAGCAATCAACACTATGATCGCCAAGTATCAAGCGGACTATCCTAACGTCGAATTCCATAAAGCGGGCATCATTGCTATGAACAATGCTTTCATGATGTCGGCTCAAGAAGACAGCTCAACACTGGTGCCATTAATGCTATTGGTGGTGTTGGTATTCCTGACCTTTATGCTGCGCTCATTCTTTAGCGTGGTGGCGACCTTAGTTGTGATTATCTCTTCGATTGTCGCGACCATGGGGTTGTCTGGCTGGGCAGGGATGTTCCTCAGCACCGCAACGGTTAACGTCCCAACTTTGGTACTGACCCTAGCGGTGGCCGATTGTGTTCATGTGATTGTGACCATGAGACAAGCCATGCAGCGTGGCATGGAAAAAGCACAAGCCATTCAATACAGCATCAAGCTCAATGCGATGCCGATTCTAATCACCTCAGTGACCACTGCGATTGGTTTCTTGATGATGAACATGTCGGACTCGCCAGTGCTGCGTGATTTCGGTAACTTGTCGGCACTAGGCGTGATCATCGCATGTTTCCTATCCGTGACTATGCTGCCTGCGCTATTAAAACTGCTACCAGTTAAGACTTTACCAACGAATGAAGTGGCACAAAGTAAAGTGACCTTCATGGATAAGCTCGGTGACTTTGTGGTAACTAATCGCAAAGCGTTATTGCCTATTTCTACTCTAGTTATCGTCGGCGCCGCGGCATTAATTCCACTGAACAAAGTGAATGATGAATCGGTGAAGTATTTCGATACCTCAAGCGAATTCAGACAAGCAGCCGACTTCATGGAACAGACTGTAAGCGGTATGACGACCATCAGTATTGCGGTCAAAACTAACGAGTCTCAAGCGATTGCTGACCCCTTGTTCTTACAAGCGATTGGTGATTTTACCGATTGGCTACGCGTTCAACCAGAAACCGACCACGTGGCAACACTTTCCGATGTTTACATGCGTTTGAACAAGAACATGCATGGCGACGATGAAAGCTACTACAAGCTGCCGCTTAACCGTGAACTTGCTGCGCAATACCTACTGCTTTACGAGATGTCTTTGCCGTATGGCTTGGACTTGAACAACCAAATCAACGTCGATAAGTCATCGATCAAAATGGTACTCACGGTAGATAACCTCGGCAGCGTGGAATTGGTGGAACTCGAAGAGCGCATCTACTCATGGTTTGCAGCTAATGCACCTCAGTATGAAGTGGTCGCCTCGAGCCCATCACTGATGTTTGCTCACATTGGCGAAACCAACATGGCGAGCATGCTATCAACTTTGCCTATCACCTTAGTGCTTATCTCTGGCTTGATGATCTTTGCATTGCGCTCGGTTCGCTTAGGCATGATTAGCCTAGTGCCAAACATTGCGCCTGCGATTATTGGCTTTGGTTTATGGGCGCTTATCTCTGGTGAAATCAACTTGGGGTTGTCGGTCGTGGTCACGCTTACATTGGGTATCGTGGTCGATGATGCAGTGCATTTCTTAAGTAAATACCAACGCGCCAGAATGGAAGGGAAATCAGCAGAAGAAGCCGTTCGTTACGCCTTCCACACCGTCGGTCGCGCACTGTGGATCACGACTGTCGTGTTAGTAGCTGGCTTCTCTGTACTGGCGATGTCGAGCTTCAGACTCAATTCCGACATGGGCTTACTCAGCGCGATTGTGATTTTCATTGCGCTAGTAGTCGACTTCATCTTGCTACCTAGCTTGCTGATGATCTTCGACAAACAAACTCACTATGCAGTTAAAACTCAGCACGAATCAAAGCCAGACACCAAGTCGCAGCCTAACTCGACAGCCGAACTGACTACATCGACCAAATAAGGAAACGTTAGCCTGCTGCGGTGGGCTGACTCAAGGAGATATTTATGAAAAGCGTTAAACAATCATTCGTTACTACATTATTTGCTGTGAGCACGTTAAGCATCAGCACATTCGCCGCTTTCCCAGCATTAGCAGACCCAGCGAAAGGCTTAGAAATTGCCGAGCAACGTAAAGCGGTCGATGTCGGGTGGGGCGATTCTGTCGCGACCATGGAAATGCTACTTCGCAATAAACAGGGCGAAAGCAGCACACGCCTGATGCGATTGAAATCATTAGAAGTGGATAACGATGGCGATAAAGGCTTAACCATTTTTGATGAACCGCGCGACGTAAAAGGCACGGCCTTCCTAAACCATTCACACATCACCAAATCGGATGACCAATGGTTGTATCTGCCGGCATTGAAACGTGTAAAGCGTATCTCTTCTCGCAACAAGTCTGGCCCGTTTATGGGCAGTGAATTTGCTTACGAAGACCTAAGTTCGTTTGAGTTAGAAAAGTACACCTTCAACTACATCGAAGACGCCAATATTGAAGGTGTTGATACCTTTGTTTTAGAGCAAGTACCGACCGACAAAAACTCCGGTTACACCATGCAAAAAGTATGGCTAGACCAACAGCACTACCGCCCAATGAAAGTCGAATTTTACGACCGTAAAGGCGCATTGCTGAAAACTCTATCGTTCCAAGACTACAAACAATACCTAAACCAATACTGGCGCGCACACACCATGTCGATGCAAAACCACCAAACAGGCAAAAGTACGGTATTAACTACGACAGATTTAGCGTTCCAGACCGGTCTTAAAGACAAGGATTTCCAAAAGAACACACTAAAACGTGCAAAGTAAGGCAGGAATATGAAAAGGATTGTGGCAACAGGAACCCAGTTATCCTTAACTTTGGCAGCGACCGTCGGGCTTATGCAGGTGTCGTTGCCATGTGTGGCGGCAGGCTTTAGCTCTGAATTCGTAGAACAGATCACCCCAGAGCTCGCAGGGCAAGTTAACCTTGAACACAGACAGTTCTTTAGCGAGGGTTTACAGGGGCAGAACAAAGGACAAAGCTCACTGGTGTTACAACCGGAGTTTTACTGGGAGCAACAAGAAGGCAGCGGCAGCTTTACCTTCACCCCGTTTTATCGCCTAGACAGCGAAGATGATGAGCGTACCCATGGCGACGTTCGTGAAGCTCTGTATCTCAATTATTGGGACGATTATGAACTGCGAGCCGGTGTCGGTAAGGTGTTTTGGGGCGTAACCGAATCGGCGCACTTGGTCGATGTAGTAAACCAAACCGATGCCATTGAATCGGTCGATGGTGAATCCAAGTTAGGTCAGCCTATGGTGCACTTTACCTCGATTAAAGACTGGGGAACCATCGATGCCATGTTACTGCCGTATTTTCGTGAACGCACCTTTGCAGGGGAAGACGGTCGACTAAGGCCAACGGTGCCAGTTTCGGACGATGCGCTTTATGAATCCTCGCGAGAAGAAAAACATGTCGATGTAGCGCTGCGCTATAGCCAAATGTACGGCGATTGGGATGTCGGCTTAAGCTATTTAGGAGGTACGAACCGTGACCCTTATTACCGTGTTGAAAGTAATGAGCTCAAGCCCTATTACGCGCAAATGCAGCATTTCGGCCTTGATGTTCAGGGGATTATGGGTGATTGGTTATGGAAGCTTGAAAGCATTTATCGCGACAGCTACGACAACCACACAGGCGTAGCAACAGGCTTTGAGTATACATGGGTTGGGGCGCTAGAGTCGTATTGGGATATCGGTTTTATTGCTGAATACTTGTACGACAGTCGAGGCAACAATGCGCAGAGTGTCGGTCAAAACGACGTGTTCCTTGGGGCGCGTTTCGCCTTAAATGATGAAGACGGGACCGAGGTGTTAACGGGCATCACTCAGGATCTAGATAACAGTGATGTTTACAGTGCAAAGCTCGAAGCCTCAAGTCGTATCAACAACAACCTCAAGTGGCGGTTGAACGCGTGGTTGTTTGAGAATGAAACCCCAGAAGACTTATTGTTCTTCGCTCGCAAAGATGATTTTGTTGAGATGGCGTTGGAATATTACTTTTAGTATTTTCAATAAGTTAAGTTAATGTTGGTTTATTGGGGTGTTCTTGTTGAATTGAACGCCCCAAACCCAGTGTTAATTTATATTTGTAGAGATCGAAGTCGTCTTTTTATAAAAGGAGTAAGCAATCAGGTAGGCCTACAGGTAGTATGGTTATATTTTACATGTATATATAACCTCTACATATGCACGCTTTTGACTACTGGTAACTGCCGGTAAACAAGTGTGATTTGGGCGTTAAGGGATTTATGAATTCATTTACTTGGAATAGATACTTCGAAACAGGCATTGGTGTCGTAGATGAACAACATCAATACCTCGTCGGTTTTATCAACCACTATGGCAATTTGCTGTCTGAAAACACTATCTCAATCGAAGATATTAGCATCGCTTTACTCGATCTTACGAGCTATGCAGAGTTTCACTTTAAAGAAGAAGAATCTTTGATGAGAGCTCGTAATTTATATCGCTCTCACATCGAAGAACACATCAAAGTGCATCGTGTTTTTATGCAAGATATCTACAGCATGCAAGCTTTCATTTTAGAAGAAGATCAGGCGTCTGCACGGCAGCTACTCGATTTCTTAATTCATTGGCTTGCGTATCATATCCTCGGTATTGACCAAAACATGGCTCGACAAGTGGCCGCGATAGAGGAAGGAGCGACCCCTAAACAAGCGTTTGAAGCCGAAGGAAAACAGAACGATTCTTCAACCATTCCTCTATTAGCTGCTCTTAAAGGCCTATTTGAGCAAGTCTCCGAACGTAATAAAGAGTTGTTACGGTTCAACCAGCTACTCGAAGACAAAGTCGAGGAAAGAACCGCAGAGCTAAAACGAGCGAACAAGAGACTTGAAGAGCTGTCATTAACCGACTCTCTCACTAATTTGCATAACCGTCGTAGTGCTTTTAAACAGTTAGCGCTGCATTGGCAAGACTCCAAAGAACTGGGCATGCCTTTAGTGTGCATTATGATTGATGCCGACCACTTCAAGCGCATTAATGACACTAGCGGTCATGATGCAGGCGACTTGGTGCTAAAAACCCTCTCGCGTGAACTGAAAAACACGTTCCGTAATGATGATATTGTTTGCCGGTTAGGTGGCGATGAGTTCTTGGTTATCTGTCCAGATACCGACCTTAAAGGTGGGATGTACATCGCGGAAACCGCTCGACAGAAAGTGTCTGAATTAGAGGTTGAAACCAGTAATCAAGTTTGGATTGGCAGTATTAGTGTCGGTGTCGCTGAAATAACCGAAGAATTCGGCTCAATGAATGATTTGATTAAAGCCGCCGATGAGTCCGTCTATTTAGCGAAAAACGCGGGGAAGAACAGCGTTTGTTCGATTCAGATTTAGCGTTCAGGTCATTTCCAAATTAAGCAGTGGAACCTGTAATTGTTCCACTTCTTCCTACTCCTCATTAATATCCTGTTAAATTTGCCGTGTTTTTAGGCAATAACTTGCTCTTTTAGCGATTCAATTTGGCATTGGTTGCGTGTTTGATTACTATGTGTAGCTATCTAAAAAAACTAATCATCCGATACGGACACTACCAACTGGTAGATGAGGAAATGATGCAACATCTAGAAGAGATCATTGCTAATGCAACGACTGCTATTGATACAGCAGATTCGTTAGTCGCACTTGATGAAGTGCGAGTTCAGTATTTAGGTAAGAAGGGTGAATTAACTCTTCAACTACAAAGCCTAGGTAAACTTCCACCTGAAGAGCGTCGCACTGCTGGTCAAGAGATCAACAAAGCGAAAGGTGCTGTTCAACAAGCGATCGCAGCTCGCAAAGACGCACTTCAACGTGCAGAGCTTGAAGCGAAACTAGCTGAAGAAACTATCGATGTGAGCCTACCAGGTCGTCGCATTGAGAACGGTGGTCTTCACCCAGTGACTCGCACCGTTGAGCGTATCGAACAGTTCTTTGGTGAGCTTGGCTTTAGCACTGAGTCTGGCCCTGAGATCGAAGATGCATTCCACAACTTTGATGCACTAAACATCGCAGACGATCACCCAGCTCGTACTGATCACGATACTTTCTTCTTCAACCCTGATCTAATGCTACGTACGCACACTTCTGGTGTTCAAATCCGTACGATGGAAAACGGCAAACCGCCATTCCGCTTCATTGCTCCGGGTCGTGTTTACCGTAACGACTACGATCAAACTCACACGCCAATGTTCCACCAAGTGGAAGGTATGTTAGTTGATGAGAACGTAAACTTCGCACAACTTAAAGGCATTCTTAACGATTTCCTTTGTAACTTCTTTGAAGAAGAAGTTGAAGTGCGTTTCCGTCCTTCATTCTTCCCGTTCACTGAGCCTTCAGCTGAAGTTGACGTGAAACGTAAAGATGGCAAATGGCTAGAAGTTCTAGGCTGTGGCATGGTTCACCCTAACGTACTTCGCTCTGTTGGCATCGACCCTGAGAAATACTCTGGTTTTGCATTCGGTATGGGTGTAGAGCGTCTAACGATGCTTCGTTACGGCGTAAATGACCTTCGTGCGTTCTTCGAGAACGACCTTCGTTTCCTTAAACAATTCAAGTAATCCGGGGCAGTCAAAACTATGAAATTCAGTGAATCTTGGCTACGCGAGTGGGTTAAACCTGCAATTAACAGCGAAGAGCTAGCTCACCAAATCACTATGGCTGGTTTGGAAGTTGACGATGTAGAACCTGTTGCTGGTGAATTCACCGGCGTTAAAGTAGGTAAAGTGGTTGAGTGCGGTCAGCACCCAGACGCAGACAAACTACAAGTTACAAAAATCGATATTGGTGAAGAAGAGCTGCTAGATATCGTTTGTGGTGCATCTAACTGTCGTCTTGGCCTAACGGTAGCAGTAGCAACAGTTGGCGCAGTACTTCCTGGTGACTTCAAAATCAAGAAAGCAAAACTACGTGGCGTTCCATCGAACGGCATGCTTTGTTCTTTCTCTGAGCTAGGTATCGACGTAGAGTCAGACGGCATCCTTGAGCTGCCTGAAGGCACAACGCTAGGTATGGACGTACGTGAGCTTCTAGAGCTTAACGACGTAACTATCGACGTAGACCTAACAGCAAACCGCGCAGACTGCTTCAGCATCCGTGGCCTTGCTCGTGAAGTTGGCGTACTAAACCGCGCAGACGTTACAGAGCCAGCAGTTGAAACTGTTGCAACAAGCATTGAAGACACAGTATCTGTTGAAATCAAAGCAGCTGATGCTTGTCCACGTTACCTTGGCCGTGTGGTTAAGAACGTAAACGTGAAAGCGGACACTCCAATCTGGATGCAAGAAAAACTGCGCCGTTGTGGTATCCGTTCAATCGACCCAGTTGTAGACATCACAAACTACGTGATGCTAGAGCAAGGCCAACCAATGCACGCATTTGATCTAGCTAAGATCGAAGGCGGTATCGTGGTTCGTCTAGCAGAGCAGGGCGAAAAGCTAACACTTCTAGATGGCAACGAAGCTGAACTAAACAGCAATACGCTTGTTATCGCTGACCAAAACAAAGCACTAGCAATCGCTGGTATCTTTGGCGGTCAAGAATCAGGTGTGACTACTGAAACAACAGACGTACTTTTAGAAGCAGCATTCTTCGCACCGGATCACATCCGTGGTCGCGCACGTGCTTACGGCCTTCACACAGATTCTTCTCTACGTTTCGAACGTGGTGTTGATTCAACTCTACAAGCAGCAGCAATGGAGCGTGCAACACAGCTTCTAGTTGAAATCTGTGGTGGTGAAGTTGCGCCAGTAAACGGCAGCGAATCTGAAGCTGATCTTCCTAAAGCAAACGTAGTTGCTCTACGTCGCGCTAAGCTAGACAGCCTACTAGGTCACGAAATCCCATCGACAGACGTAGTGGAAATTCTTACTCGCCTAGGTTGTGAAGTTGAAAGCACTGATGCTGGTTGGACGGCAACGTCTCCATCTTGGCGTTTTGATATCGCAATCGAGCAAGACCTAATTGAAGAAGTAGGTCGTATCTACGGTTACGATAACATTCCAAACCAAGCGCCTAAAGCGGCACTTAAAATGAATGACCACAAAGAAGCTAACCAACCGCTTAAGCGCGTTCGTGACCTTCTTGTAGACCGTGGCTACCACGAAGCAATCACATACAGCTTCGTAGAACCAGAACAGCAAAAGCTTGTTGTACCTGGTGTTGAGCCGCTAATCCTGCCATTCCCAATCTCTGCGGACATGTCAGCAATGCGTCTTGGCCTAATCCAAGGTCTACTAAACACAGTTGTTCACAACCAGAAGCGTCAACAGTCTCGCGTTCGTCTATTCGAATCAGGCCTACGTTTCATCCCTGAAGCAACTGCTGAAAACGGCATGCGCCAAGAAATGATGCTTGCGGGCGTTATCTCTGGTACTCGTGGTGAAGAGCACTGGGACATTGCAACTAACACAGTAGATTTCTTCGATCTTAAAGGTGACCTAGAAGCAGTTCTTGAGCTTTCTGCAAACGAAATCGCATACAGCTTCAAAGCAGCTAAGCACCCAGCACTTCACCCAGGTCAAACTGCGGTTATCGTAGTAGACGGCAAAGAAGTGGGTATCATTGGTACTGTTCACCCAGAACTAGAGCGTAAGTTTGGTCTTAACGGCCGCACTATCGTATTCGAAATCGAATGGGCAGCTATCAATACTCGCGTGCTTCCAGAAGCCGTAGCAGTATCTAAGTTCCCTGCAAACCGTCGTGATATCGCAGTAGTTGTTGACGAAGCAGTAGCTTCTGGCGACATCGTTGAAGCGTGTATCGCTGCTGGTGGCGAATTCCTAACAGGCGCTAAACTGTTTGACGTATACGTTGGTCAAGGCGTTGAAGAAGGTAAGAAGAGCCTAGCTATCGCACTTAGCCTACAGTCTGTAGAGCGCACACTTGAAGATGCAGACATCGCTGGTTCAGTAGATGCTATCGTAGCTTCAATCTCAGAGAAATTCGGCGCAGCACTTCGCGACTAATCTCTTCTGATAGATAGAAAAAATAAAAGGCCTCGCATTGCGAGGCCTTTTTTGTGGGTAATTAGGGGAGGGCTGTGATTCTTAACAGTACACCGAGAAGCCATAATCTGTGTTCTAGCTTGTTAATGGCTAGATTAAATCATCATAACTGCGTATTTCGGTGATTGCGATCGGCT
>NZ_AJZD02000312.1 GCF_000272105.2 Vibrio splendidus 12E03 | reverse complement strand
CGTGAAGGTAAAGTCAGCCACAGGCCAAGATGATTTTTCATCCCAGCGCCAGCCATAGTGCTCAGTGACCTGCTTAGTCGCCGCTTTCAATGTGTCACCTGAGACCATTAAGGTGGTCACGCGCTCGCCTTTCCACGGATGAAAGGCCAACAGCTTCGAAAGTGTGTTTGAGTACAGCGTTAACGTATTGATAGGCTGATTAGAGGCCGCCAGCGCTTTCACGGCGCCAGACAACGAGCCAGTACGAACAAAACCTTGCGTGGCCACCCCATCCAAAGCAGTCAAAAATGCCTCATCTTGAGCAAACGCCAAAGGTTGGTCGCC
>NZ_AJZD02000311.1 GCF_000272105.2 Vibrio splendidus 12E03 | reverse complement strand
TATCCGTAACCAAAATGTTTATGGCGGGTATCGTACCTGGAATTGTAGTTGGCTTGGTCCTTATCGGTTACTGTTTGATCGTATCTAAAATCCGCGGCTACAAAGGTAACGACAAGAAAGCAACATGGCCTGAGCGACTGGCAGCACTTAAAGAAGCGATTTGGGCGATGCTATTACCCGTAATCATTCTTGGCGGCATCTACTCTGGTTTATTTACACCAACAGAATCCGCAGCGATTGGTGTGTTATACGGGTTGTTTTTCGGCATGTTTGTCTACAAAGAGCTGGATTACAAAAAGGTCGTGAAGATCATTTTAGAATCTTCGTTATTGGTGGGGGCAGTACTTGTGATTGTGGGCGCTTCGGTCACCTTTGGTCGAATCTTAACGCTTGAACGTCTGCCAACTGAAATCGCACAGTTCATTCTCTCTATCACGGAAAACAAGCTGCTCATCTTGCTATGTATCACTGCATTGTTACTGATCGTCGGTACATTCATGGAGACATTAGCGGCGATTGTTATCTTAACTCCAATCTTGCTGCCCATCGTGACTGCATTAGGAATGGACCCAATTCACTTCGGTATCGTGATGATCGTGAACCTAGCCATCGGGTTTGTGACTCCCCCACTCGGCGCCAACCTATTTATGGCAAGCCAAGTAGGTAATGTGCCGATTGAGTCGCTATCTCGTGCGATTCTAGGCTGGATTGGAGCCATGCTCGTCGCTTTGATGATCATTACCTTTATTCCAGCGATATCACTGTATCTTCCAGAGTTATTGTCTTAAGCGCTCTCATGAACAAAGCCACTTGATATTCACCTTTGAGTGGCTTTTTCAATCCAACCATTCCCAAACTTATTGTTGCATGCGCATTCATCAATAGTTAAATAAATCCATACAAAAAATTAACAATTCAAGTAATCCCCCCCTCGTATAAGAATCATTACTCTAAACTTCCTCTCGTCATAACTTCGATTTAATAGATCGTCATAAAGCATTCTCTGATTTAATACTCACTTCTTCATGAAAATTTAATACTGCATAAATACAATAACTTAAATGAAAAAACTAACTTCAAACACAATCAAGTCATTCATATACACTCGATAAATAGTGGACTTTTACGCAATTAGTTTTAAGAGAAACCTCTTTGGAGAGATGTTAAAAAACCGATCTAACCCACAATAAAGAAACATATGCAAAACACCTCATTGACACAGTGATAACAAAAGGCAATATTGGATACGTAACCAAAAATAATCCAATAACTAATTTTATGACGCATCAGGAGGTGATTAATGGCTATGGTTGGCTTTGATTCTAAATGGCAAGATTTTCCAGATTACATATTAGGCATCACTAAAGAGATTTGGGAAAATCGAGGCCTGAGTACCCTACATAACTATTACTCACCTGACATTATCGTCCGTACACCACTATCTATCACAAAGGGAAACGAACAGGTCATCAGCGCGACCATGGGCACACTAGCCGAGTTCCCAAACCGTACCTTACTGGGTGAAGACGTGATTTGGTCAGGGACTCCTGAACAAGGCATGCTTTCATCACATCGAATCATTTCAACAGCAACGCACACTAACGATGGCGTGTTTGGCAAAGCCACGAATAAAACACTTAAGTTTCGAATTATCGCAGACTGCCATGCCATCAATAACCAAATCAATGACGAGTGGATGATCCGAGACATCGCTGCGATTTCAAGCCAACTCGGTATGACGTCAGAAGAGTACGCGCGTCAACAAATCGAAATAGAGGGTGGCGTTGAACAATGCTCATACCCTTTTACTCCCCAAGTCGATATACAAGGCCCTTACCTTGGCGTAGGTAACGACGATGAGTACGGTCAGCGTTATGAAGACATACTGCGCCGTGTAATGAGTGCTGAGTTCTCAGTAATACCAAAAGAATATGACCGAGCTTGTATCGGTGAATACACGGGTGGTCAAACTGCACTCTCTCATAACGAGATCGACCAGTTTTGGATGTCGCTGCGCTCTTCATTTCCGAACGCGGAATTCAAAATTCACCACCGTATTGGTCGCAATGACGAAATGATGTCACCACGTGCGGCTATTCGCTGGTCGCTACAAGGCAAGCATGAAGGCTACGGCATGTTTGGAAAGCCTACAGGAAAAGACGTTTACATCATGGGAATCAGCCATGCAGAGTTTGGACCTTGGGGTCTACGCAGAGAATTTACGCTACTTGATGAAAGTGCTGTCTGGAAACAGATTTTAATCCAAATCGGTTAACTATATAAGGAAATAACATGTTGAACAGCTTGATTGAAAATTTCTACAAAACGTATTTTAACGCTCACTCTTCAGAGCGTACTCAAGTCGCTCACGAGATGCTAAATGCCGACGTTAAGTGGTGTGTCGCTCACCCAATTAACGACCTCTCTGGTGTCGAAGCCACCGAGCAAGCATTTCTATTACCGCTAATTAACTCGTTACCTGATGTTGAACGACGCCCTTCAATCATTATGCAAGGTGAATACGAAGGCCGCACTTGGGTAAACTCTACCGGTTATTTTGTGGGCACATTTGCACAACCGCTATTTGGTATCCCGGCAACAGGAAAAACACTCTACTTGCGCTACACCGAAATGGTTTGTATCCAAGAGGGTCAAATTGTTGAATCCTATCTAATCCCTGATTTTATCGATGCCATGAACCAAGTTGGCGTAAATCCGTTGCGAGCAAGCCTAGGTCACTCTGGATTGGTCCCTGCCCCAGCGACTCAAGACGGAATACAGACAGGTAGCATCGCAGCACAAGAGAGTGAGAAAAGCCAAAAGCTAGTGCTAGACATGTTGGCTTGCTTGGGTCGATTTGATGGTAAACGCCTTGATTCAATGGATCTAGAAAACTACTGGCATGACGACTTTATGTGGTACGGGCCAGCTGCGATTGGTACTACACGTGGAATCCAAGGTTTCCGAGACCAACACCAAGGACCATTTGTATTTGCCTTCCCTGATCGAAGTGTCGATATCGAGCTCAATATTTTGTCCAAAAATGACTACGTATCCACTGGTGGTTGGCCACACATGCACGGTACACATACTGGCAGCAGTGGTTGGTTAGGGTTAGCACCAACTGGCAAGCACATCGAGCTTCGCGTTATGGATATCTGGCGACGCGAAGGCGAATTACTCAAGGAGAACTGGGTCGCTATCGATATCGCACACATCTTAAAACAGCTTGGTTACGACCTGTTTGGACAAATGGAAGAACAATTAAAAGGACGTGAGCATGTATGAGTTTGGAGCATTAAACTGGACAATTCTTGGTACTTATATCGTCCTTACTTTAGTTATGGGGGCACTCGTCGGTAGACGTGTCACTTCCGCCAGCCAATTTGCATTAGGCGATAGAAATATTCCATGGTGGGCGATCGGCATTTCTGTTGTGTGTACCTATGTCAGTGCGATGTCTTTCTTGGGCGGGCCGGCTTGGTCTTACAAAGAAGGCTTATCGGTGATCGCTATCCACCTAAACTACCCTTTGGTGATTTTCTTTATTGTTGCTGTGTTTATGCCGTTTTTCTACAACAACGGCCTCACTTCAATTTATGAATATCAAGAACGACGCTTTGGTAAAGCCTCGCGTATCACTCTGTCTTTGATTTTCTTAATTAAACAGGCGATAAGCTCAGCTGCGGTCTTATATGCAACCTCGTTAATCCTCGAGTTCATTACCGGTATCGACGTTACTTACTGCATCGTCATTGTTACTGTTATCGCGCTAATCTATACCGTAATGGGGGGAATTGCCGCCGTTATTTGGACTGATGTCATTCAAGCTGTCATTCTGTTTCTTGGTGCATTCATCATTATCGAAGCCGTTTGGAACGGCATGCCACAACCAATGACTGAAGTGATGCAAAACCTTAAGTCAGAAGGCATGACCAATGCGCTGCAAACCAATTTAGATTTAAGCCAAGTTACCACGGTATGGGCTGGAGTTATCGCAATGACAATGTTCCACACGACTGTGTATGGCGGTAACCAAATGATGGTTCAACGCTGTATGGCGGCTAAAAATATGGGTGATGCGAAAAAAGCGATGCTAATGATGGGTTACGTTGCTTTCTTCATCTACTTCGTATTCATTCTGTTAGGCGTATTATTTAACGCTTACTACGATGGTAAAGAGTTTGAGAATGGCAATACCATTATCCTGCACTATGCCAGCGAATATGGTATGCCAGGGCTGATGGGAATCATCGCAGCGGCGATTCTTGCAGCAAGTATGTCGAGCCTAGATTCCGCTTTTAACTCTATGGCTACCGTCTCTGTTACTGACTTCTATAAGCGCTTTTACAAGAAGAACGAGTCAGAGGAACATTACCTCAAAGTATCGCGTTTCTTCACGGTTATGTGGGCATTATGTATCATCATTCCAGCCTTCATGTTTGCAACCAGCACAGGCTCAGTTTTAGAAATATTGAGTAAAGCGGGGTCCTATTTTGTAGGTGCAAATTTCTGTATGTTCGTGCTTGGTTTCTACTCCAAACATATTACAGAAAAGGGACTATTAATTGGTGTCGCAGCAAGCTTCGTGGCGATTTGGTATGTTGCTGTTGCGACTGACATAGCTTGGCCTTGGTACTGTGTCATCGGTGTTTTCGTCAATGCGATTGTCGCGTACGCTGCAAGCTTGCTACTGACTGGCAAACAGACAGAAATGCACCTTTATACAGTCAAAGGTCAGCAAGCAGAGTATGCGCGCTTGAACAAGCCGATCAAAGAAGATGGTTGGTATGTTGTGCCGGGTAAAATCGATGCACCGTGTTGGGGGCTACTCGTCATGTTTGTGTTCTCACTCGTTCTACTTTGGGGGATTAACGAGTTCATAGAGAACGCACCGATGTTGATTAACTTTATCCGAGTCTGCTCTGTTATTGTTGCTGCATGCGTCATCGGTTATGTAATTTACTCATTCAAGCGCTCTAAGCAGTCAAATGAAGTAGAACAAGTCAGCTAAGGTTCTCCTCAAACTCAACCTAGCGACAACAAAAAAGGCTCACTATCACAGTGAGCTTTTTGGTATCTACTTGACGCAAAACCGAAGTTAAACGTTGTAGAAGAATAATATTAAGCGCTGTAATTTAGAGCTATAATTTAGAAGAATTCAATCGAATTACGGCCGCTTTTATCGTCACGTGTTGGCTTAGGTGTATCCGCTTTCTTTTTCGGTTTCTTCTCTTTTTTCTCTTTCTTTGGTTCAGCCTTTGCGCTTAACATTTCTGCTTTGCTTTTCTTAGACTCTTTCTTCTTAGAATCCTTTTTAGACTGACCTTTCTTCGCCTTGTTATCTTTCTTAGGCGCATCTTTCTGTTTTGGCTTTTCTGTTTCTTCTTGTACTGGCTGATCACACACCACTACATAGTATTCTTGGTTGAATTCAAAGAAGTCGCCATCGTACATTTTACGACGCTTACGCGTTTCTAGCTCACCATTTACCGCTACGTAGCCTTCAGAGATGATGTGCTTAGCTTCGCCGCCACCGCTAACTAGGTTAGCAATCTTAAACACTTTATAGAGCTCGATTGGCTGAGACGAGACATCGATACCAATGGCTTCGATTTCGATCTCTTCACCTTCTTCACCGTGCTCGTAATCTTCGTAATCAGCGTCTTCGTAATGTTCTTGGTCCATGGTGACCTCTACCTAAATATGTACTTCAGAAATATTGGGCGCAGTGTAATCGTAAAACAAACAAATGACCATGTTGAATTGAATCAGAAGTCATTTGTTTTAATCATCTTCCCCGCGCTATAGAGACCCACCAACATTCGAAAGACTTACAAGCTGCTTGGTATATTCATGCTGCGGATTGCCAAACAAAGCCTCAGTATCGCCCTTCTCTATTACCTCGCCCGCTTTCATGACGATAGTGTAATGACACAAGGATTTCACGACATTCAGATCATGACTAATAAACAGATATGTTAGGCCATACTTTTCTTGAAGTGATTTCAACAGATCCAGCACCTGCGCTTGAACGGTTCTGTCGAGTGACGAGGTCGGTTCATCGAGCAAGATAAACTCTGGCTTAAGGATCAGAGCACGAGCAATCGCAATACGCTGCCTTTGGCCGCCAGAAAACTCATTTGGGTAACGATGGCGAGTCTCAGGATCGAGGTCGACCTCTTTCATTACGTCACAGATGCGTTGATCGAGTTCAGTGTCGTCCAATTGTTGATGCACTAACAAACCCTCACCAATCACCTGAGCCACTGACATTCTTGGGTTCAACGCCGAGAATGGGTCTTGAAAGACCACTTGCATACGGCTTCGAAACGGTAGCATCTGTTGGCGATTTAAGCCTTGAATTTGTTCATCTGCGTAGGTAATTGAACCTTCACTCTCCACCAACTTCAATATCGCCATACCGGTTGTCGATTTACCAGAGCCACTTTCGCCAACTAAACCGATTGAGTGCCCCTTTTTCAAGCTGAACTCCATGTCGGTGACTGCTTTAACATGCGAAATCGTCCGCTTGAATAAGCCTCCCGTAATTGGGAACCAAACACGCAGTTGGTCGACGTTGAGCAGAGGTTTACTTTCCGGTGATACAGGAACAGGTAAACCTTTTGGATCGGAATTGATAAGTTTTTGAGTATAAGGGTGAGATGGTGCATTAAAGAGTGTTTTACAGTCATTGCTTTCAACTAAGCGGCCATCTTTCATTACCGCCACTCTGTCGGCAATTTTACGAACGATACTTAAGTCATGAGTAATGAAAAGCATCGCCATACCCAGCTCTTGTTGTAGGTCTTTCAACAAATCCAAAATCTGCGCTTGTACCGATACATCCAATGCCGTCGTCGGCTCATCAGCGATAAGTAGCTCAGGTTCGTTGATCAGTGCCATTGCGATCATCACACGCTGACGCTCTCCACCAGATAGCTCGTGAGGATATGCTGAAATCTTCTGCTCGGGGTAGCGAATGCCCACCTTTGAAAGCCACTCTATCGCCAAGGCTTGAGCTTTATTGGTTCGCATACCACGGTGAATAGAGAGAGTTTCAACCAGCTGCTTACCAACTCGGTGAAGTGGGTTAAGCGAAACCATGGGCTCTTGGAAGATCATACCAATGCGGCCACCACGAATCCCACGTAACTGTCTTTCAGAACAACTCAGAATATCGGTGCCAGAGAAGTTAATCTTACCATTTAAGTAGTGCGATGAGCCTTTAGGCAGCAGTTTTAACACTGAATTAGCGGTAACCGATTTACCTGAACCACTCTCTCCTACCAGCGCCAATGTCTCACCTTTGAATATCTCCAACGAGACATCGTGAGTCACTTGTTCTATCGAATCTTTTCGCCCGAAACCGACCGACAATTTGTCGATGGTCAAAACTGGAGAAGCAGGCGTTGTATTTGAAGTCATAACTTATCCTTACTTCTGTTGATGTGGGTCGAAGGCATCACGTACCGCTTCACCAACGAAGACAAGTAACGTAAGCATCAGTGAAAGCACGACGAAAGCAGAGATACCAAGCCAAGGCGCTTGCAAGTTAGCTTTACCTTGCGCCAATAGCTCACCTAATGAAGGCGAGCCCGCAGGCAAACCAAAGCCTAAGAAATCTAACGACGTTAATGTGGTGACAGAGCCTGAAAGAATAAACGGCATCATGGTTAACGATGCTACCATCGCGTTGGGTAGCATGTGACGAAGCATAATGCGCTTGTCGTCCACACCCATCGCTTGCGCGGCTCTTACGTAATCAAAGTTTCGACAGCGTAGGAATTCCGCACGCACGATGCCCACTAAACTCATCCAACTGAAGAGCACCATTATTCCGAGCAACCACCAGAAATTCGGCTCGATAAAACTCGACAGAATGATCAACAAGAACAGGGTCGGCATACCAGACCACACTTCAATGAAGCGTTGTCCGAATAGATCAACCCAACCACCGTAGTAACCTTGTGTCGCCCCGACAACCACACCAATCACGCTCGATACAATCGTCAGAATGAAACCAAACAGAACAGAGATCCGGAACCCATAAATGATGCGAGCTAATACATCTCGCCCTTTATCATCGGTTCCTAACCAATTCACTGAATCGGGCTCCGACGGCACCGCGCCTGAAATATCGAAGTTTATTGTGTCGTAACTAAACGGAATGATTGGCCAAACGATGTAACCGCTGTCTTCAATAAGTTCGATAACATACGGGTCTTTGTAATCCGCTTCGGTTTCAAACTCGCCGCCAAATTCGGTCTCGGCATACTCATTAATGACGGGTACAAACCACTGATTATCATAAGAAACTAAGAGTGGCTTATCGTTGGCGATGATCTCAGCGAACAGGCTCAGTCCAAATAAGATGGTAAATATCCAAAGGGAGATAAAACCACGCTTGTTTGCTTTAAAACGTAACCAACGAGCTTCAGCTAAAGGGTTGTTAAGCATTTATTATCAATACCTTTTTATTCATTCGCCATTAACGCGCTTCAAAATCAATTCGAGGATCAACCCAGGTATACGTCAGGTCGGAGATAATGCTCAGCACCAAGCCAAGCAAAGTCATGATATAGAGAGAACTGAACACCACGGGATAGTCACGTTGAATGGTCGACTCAAAGCCAAGTAAGCCAATGCCTTCGAGTGAAAACATCACTTCAATCAACATAGAACCCGTGAAGAAAATACTAATAAATGCGCTCGGGAAACCGGCAATAATGATCAACATCGCGTTACGGAAAACATGCTTGTAAAGAATGCTGCTCTCGTCCAAACCTTTCGCTCGAGCCGTGACCACATATTGCTTATTGATTTCATCAAGGAAGGAGTTTTTAGTCAGCATGCTGAGTGTTGCAAAGCCACCGATGACCATGGCAAAAATAGGCAAAGCCAAATGCCAGAAGTAATCACCGATTTGCTGATACCAATTGAGCTGGTCGAAGTTACTCGACACGAGCCCACGCAATGGGAACCAACTGAAGTAGTTACCACTCGCGAACAAAATAATCAGGATAATCGCAAACAAGAAGCCCGGCACCGCGTAGCCGACAATCACCACCGCGCTCGACCAAATATCAAAGCGAGAGCCGTGATGTATCGCCTTCATAATGCCTAAGGGTATCGAAATCACATAGATTATTAGCGTACTCCACAACCCTAAGGAGATGGAGACAGGTAAACGCTCAATGATCAAATCAATCACGTTACCGCCCTTAAACAGGCTTTCACCAAAGTTAAAGGTCGCGTAGTTTTTCAACATGTCGAAGTAGCGAACGTGAATCGGCTTATCAAAACCAAACTGCTTTTTGATTTCTTCAACCACTTCAGGATCAAGCCCGCGAGAGCCTTTATAGCCACTGGCAGACGCTTGGTCACTTTCGCTTAAATCAACTTCTTGTCCACCACCAGAAAAGCGCTCCATGATGCCAGAGTTATGCCCTTCTAATTGAGCAACGGCTTGTTCTACTGGACCTCCAGGGGCAATCTGGATGATGAAAAAGTTGATGGTGATGATCGCCCACAGCGTGGGGATCACCAACAATAAACGTCGAAATATATACGCGGCCATGCTAACTAACTCCTAGCGACGTTTTTCAGGAAGCAATGCCGCCTTCTCTTCTGAAATCCACCATGTATCGATACCTAAATCGTATTTAGGCAATACATCTGGACGCTCAAACTTGTCCCACATTGCTACGCGGTACTCGCCAACGTGCCATTGCGGGATGTTGTAGAAATTCCACTGCAATACACGATCAAGTGAACGACCTAGTGTAAGAAGCTTTTCAGGATGCTGTTGGTTACGCGCAATTTCTTCTGTTAACGCGTCAACCACTGGATCGATAACACCTGCAGTATTGTAAGTAGAATCAATGTAGTTAGAGTTCCAAACGATCATTAAGTTCGGGCTAGGATAAGGGTTTGCGGAAAATGACGACGAAACCATGTCAAAATCACGATCACGCAAGCGCTTGATGTACTGAGTCGTATCGATGGTACGGATCTTCATCTCGATACCCATACGCTTAAGGTTCTTTTGAACTGGCGTTGCAATACGTTCCGTGGTTGGGCTGTAAATCAACAACTCAAATGACATCGGCTTACCGGTCTTTTCGTTGATCATTACTTTGTCTTTCAGCACCCAACCCGCCTCTTTCAACAATTTGAAAGCGGTACGCATTTGGCTACGAATACGGCCGCTGCCATCGGTGACAGGTGGTTGGAATTCTTCGGTGAAAACTCGCGGTGGAATCTGATCTTTGTATTGAGATAACAACTCGACTTCCGCTTCGCTTGGTAAGCCTTTCGCTTCATAATCGGTGTTTTGGAAGTAGCTACGGGTACGCTTGTATTGACCGTAGAACATGTTTTTGTTCATCCACTCAAAGTCCATCGCGTAGGTTAACGCTTCACGTACTT
Source organism: Vibrio splendidus 12E03 (assembly GCF_000272105.2). Classification (GTDB taxonomy): domain Bacteria; phylum Pseudomonadota; class Gammaproteobacteria; order Enterobacterales; family Vibrionaceae; genus Vibrio; species Vibrio splendidus_I. Next base: position 22,440 of record NZ_AJZD02000311.1, on the reverse strand, counting down.
TAGGATCAGAGAACACAGGAGATTGAATGTTGAACACGAAACCTTGAGTCGTTTCAGGCTTCTCATGGTTGATCTCTTCTTTAATGATGTAGCCTTTATCGAAGTTCGCGCCTGTGTAAGAGTTGGCCCAGAACTTCGCCGAGTTCTCGGTTCGAAGATCGAACTCCCCTGCTTTGAAGGCTTCCAGCATTACCGTGTCGTCACGGTAGTAATCGTATTGCACCTGCTTGAAGTTATTACGGCCAACGTTAACTGGTAAGTCTGCTGCCCAGTAATTTTCATCTAGACCATAGGTAACACTTTGGCCTGATTTGTAGCTGATGATCTTATAAGGACCACTACCGACCGGAGGCTCACTTAGAGGCTCAGACAGCTTTCTGTCTTTCCAAAAATGTTTCGGCAATACACGAGTGCTTTGTGCAAAGCTAAACAGTTTTTCGCGGTTTGGACTGTTCATTTCAATACGAACAACCAAATCAGAGACCGCTTTTACTGACTTAATCTCTTTGTAATACACACGATACTGAGGCACGCCCTCTGTTGAAAACTTGTCAAAGGTAAAGGCAACATCATGCGCGGTGATAGGCTCGCCATCTTGGAATTTAGCATTTGGGTTGATGTCGATTTCCATCCACGTGAAATCACTGGCGTAGCGAACCTTTGAAGCAATCAATGGATAGTACGCATCAATCTCGTCGCTCGGAGAAAACATCAAGGTATCGTAAATCTCTCCGGTATAACTTGCAGCAACGCCGCGAGAACCGAATCGATTAAAGCTATCGTACGTACCTATACTGCCATAGGTCACTTTGCCCTGCTTTGGCGCATCAGGATTAACGTAATCGAAGTGAGTAAAATCGGCTGGATATTTTGCTTCACCAAAACCAACCAGTTGTGTGGTTTCAATAACGGTGACAGCAGGAGTTGATTGGGTATCAGAAGCGTAAGTAACGGAGGGTTGTAAAGCAATAAGCGGCAACATGATTGCACATGACTTCAAATTAGACCTGAAAAACTGAGTACGTTGCGAGGCTTTGCGTCGAAAAACTTTTCCCATTTGACTCTCCCTTCAAATGTCATGAATTCTATATTCAAGTTGATTTATCGGCTTTGAATGCATGCCGTTAAATCAAGTATAGGTTCAAATCTAACATCATGTAATAACTAATAAAACCATCAGCACTCTATCTCTGACGGTTTATTTACAATTAACTCGTCACAACTCGAAGTTATTGGATACAGTTAGCTTTGATTGCTTAGCCTGAATGGCACAAGCCTTCACGGCTTAGATTCCTTTGGTTGACTTCTAAAGTTAAATTTAGGCTCTAAATAATCAACAAACTATACTTTTACTGGAGTATCCTTGCTGCATAGGTCTAAATGGAATGACACTTTGAACAAACCAAACCAAATAACATTCGCAACGTTCAACCTTCTGAACTATCTCGAGCCACCGAATGCTTATTATGATTTTGAGAACATCTACAGCTTCGAAGAATGGCAAAAGAAGCAACATTGGATGGCTGAAGCGATTCGTTCATTAGATTGTGATGTGATCGGCTTCCAAGAGATATTTAGCCCGCAATCTTTAGAGCAATTGATGAACGAGCTAGGTTATCCATACTTTGCAGTGGTCGATAGCGCACACGTTGAAGATGATTACCTATACACCTCACCTGTCGTTGGTATTGCTTCCCGTTACCCGATTGAAAACGTGCAGCCTGTTACGCCAGATTCGAAGTTACTGAAAGCATTCAACCTTGACGAAAAATTCTCATTCAACAGAACGCCTGTTCACGCGACGATTACGTTACCCCATTTAGGCTCGACCGACTGTTATGTGGTGCACTTCAAATCACAGCGTCCGACAGAACCAAAAGCAGAATCTGTCGATGCGGACAACGCTCTGCAAGGCGAAAAACCACAAAGTGACACCCTCACTCGCTTTCACCAAGAACAGCTTGGTTCTTGGCTATCCAGTGTCCAACGCGGTCTAGAAGCTCAGATGCTGCATCAATACATCACCAACCAACGCTACCAGACCGAGCAACCTGTTGTGTTGATGGGTGACTTTAATAAACCTCTGTTTAATGATGAGTTTAAAGGGCTGTTGAGTTACTCAATCAACCGAGACGAAAACAGCAAGCATTGGCTATCCCACTTTCGATTGAAAGACAGCTGGGATCTTTATCATCAACTACATGAAGAAGACTTGCTTGAACAGCGTAAGCCAACCCATTACTACGGCGCTTCTGGGTCTGTACTGGACTACATTTTGATGTCGAACGAATTTGACTGTCAGAACTCTTCAAGCTTAATGGAGATCTCTCGCTACACAGTGTTAGACCATCACCTCATCAATCCAAGCTTTGAACACGACCAATTTAGCACTGACCATGCCGTCGTCTCTGTTACCGCGCATATCCGTGAAGCGTAGAGTTAAACATAAAAAAGCCGCAGTCAAAAACTGCGGCCTTTCACTTTAGCTAAACGGGTTGAGCCAACCGACGCCCCATTTAGAAACCGATTTACCGTTTAGCAAAGTGTGAAACTTAGAATGTGTACATTGCGCCTAAGTAGAAAGAGTCCAGAACAACAGTATCTTCTGTCTTGTGTCCGTTTTCGTAATCTTCGACATCAAAAGCATCGGCTTCGTATGCTAGGCGAAAGCTCAACGAAGACATTGTAGGTGGCGTATATTCAACACCAACACCCATACGGATGCCATCTCCTGAATCATCAAAACCATCTCCTGAAGGGCGAGATCCATCAGCAAGCTTCATGTCTAGATCAATAGTCGACAGACCGATAGTGCCAAATGGACGAATGCCATTATCAAACGTGTAACCGAGGTTCGCCGTTACCGCAAAGATTTGAGGTGTCCAAGTGAAAACCTTATTACCAGATTTCGTTTTCAGGGCTATATCACCAAAATCTGTGTATTGAGCTTCAACCGAAACAATGCGGTTAAATTTGTAACCAGCAATTAATCGGTAAGTATTGTCTTCGGCTTTAAAAGTAATAGGTTCTTTGATCGTGTCAGTTAACCCGCCATCATCAATACCAGATGTACCGATTGCGCCGCCTAGGTAGAATCCACTGTCTGCTGCCATTACATGGTTTGCTGCAAATGCTGACATCATCGCGATGCTTAGAATAAATTTGTTGTTCATTACTGCTTGACCTTACTTAGTGCAAATCAAGATTGTTACGCCTTCCTGTGCTGCACAATCTTGCTAGAGTTATCCGACACCCCGTCGAATTGGCAAGCAGGTTAATCTCACAGAAAACAAAAAAATAAATAAAAATATAATCACTTTGTAACTTCAGCCAACATAATCAGTAATTACCAAATAAACACATGAATAATAAAGAAATAAAAACACGTCTTTTCTAGATAAAACCTTCCACTCAATTTTCAAACCATCCCATTTTTAGATTTTATTCGCGCAGACTTACGAACGCTTACTTTCAAGCGTGGTGCGATTCTGCATAATTCGCGCGCTTTGACCATTCGTACACTTAAATAAGCACACTTAAATAGTTATCCGATCCAAAAGCAGCCAATTTCGCTCAATCTCCACAATTCAGAATAAGACGATCAAAAAACACGATGAACCACACTATAGACTTCAACGGCTTAATCATTGATATCGACGCTCGAACGATTACCAATCAGCAAGGAAACAAAATCACTTTGCGCCCTCACCTATTAGCAGTGCTCTGCTTATTATTGGAAAATGTGGGAAGACCGATTTCAAGAGAGCATATTGTTGATGTGTGTTGGGACGGGCAACTCTCGTCACCGCATGTTCTTGCTAACGTCGTCTATAACCTACGCAATGTGTTCGCGCGATTAAGAGCACAAAACGTCCATATCATTACCATCAGTAAGTTTGGATATGCGCTATCGATTGAACCCACATAAAGGATTTATGCAATCAATAGCGGTGACTAAGATCACCAAAAAACGCCCCATCGAAACGTTTCGATGATCGTTATCACACTCTAAAACAATCAAACGTGCAAATGATAAATCAGACACTATTATCACTATCGAAACGTTTCGATGGCATTTCTTGAGTTGTTCTCAACCCATCAAGCGTTATTTTTCGATAGGTCGTGATATGAAAAAAAGTACTCTAATAAACTCTGAACTCTCTTACCTAGTGGCGACTCTTGGCCACACAGATGAAATCACGATTTGTGACGCGGGTCTGCCGATTCCAGACCACGTAACTCGTATTGATCTTGCTTTGACTCACGGTGTCCCAAGCTTTCAGCAAACGGTAAAAACCATGCTGGATGAATCTCAAATCGAAGGCGTTGTGATTGCAGAAGAGTTTGCGAAAGTAAGCCCAGAACACCACGCTGCGCTGATTGATTTAATCAAGACAGAAGAAGCACGTTGTGGCAAATCGCTTTCTATTACTTACATCACTCATGAAGAATTCAAACAGCGAACGCATGAAAGCCGTGCAGTGATTCGCACTGGTGAATGCACACCATACGCAAATGTTATTTTCCAAGCTGGCGTAACCTTTTAGCTCAAGCAAAACGCAACGACAGCTCAGTGTTATCACTGAACCAAAGCAATACATAGACAGAACAATCAAATGCAACTGGCCCCGAGTAAAGGAACCGACATGACTCAAGCCATTTTAGAACTTAGCTCAATTGAGAAAGCCTTCCCTGGTGTTAAAGCACTGGATAAGGCAAGCCTCAACGTTTATCCAGGACGCGTAATGGCGTTAATGGGTGAAAACGGTGCGGGTAAATCAACGCTTATGAAAGTGCTTACGGGTATTTACCACTTGGACGGCGGCACTATCGCCTACCAAGGAAAACCTGCTGCATTTAAAGGGCCACGTGATTCTCAACAAGCAGGCATTAGCATCATTCACCAAGAACTGAATCTAATCCCTGAATTGACCATCGCCGAGAACATCTTCTTAGGTCGTGAAATCACGGGCACCATGGGTCGCATCTTGTGGAACGAGATGTACCGAGAAGCCGACAAGCTACTTAAACGCCTTAACGTGAAACACAGCTCGAAAACACCTTTAGGCCAGTTGAGCCTTGGTGAGCAGCAAATGGTAGAGATTGCGAAAGCCCTATCGTTTGAATCTAAGGTCATCATCATGGATGAACCAACCGATGCGCTAACCGACACTGAAACTGAATCTCTGTTTAAGGTGATTAATGAATTGCGCGATGAAGGCTGCGGCATTGTTTACATCTCTCACCGCTTGAAAGAGATCTTTGAGATTTGTGATGACATCACGGTACTGCGTGACGGTAAATTCATTGGTCAATGTGAAGTAAAAGACACCGACGAAGATGGCCTAATCGAAATGATGGTTGGTCGTAAGCTAGACGAGCAATATCCACGTATCGGCCAGAGCCACGGTGAAACTTGTCTTGAAGTGATTGGCCTGACGGGTTCTGGTGTTCACGACGTGAGCTTTACGCTAAAACGCGGTGAAATCCTGGGTGTATCTGGCCTAATGGGCGCGGGTCGTACCGAACTGATGAAAGTGATTTACGGTGCCCTTCCAAGTGAACGCGGCGTCATCAACCTAGAAAACAAAACCATCAACCCTGTAAGCCCGAAAGACGGCTTGGCCAATGGCATTGCTTACATCTCTGAAGACCGCAAAGGCGATGGCTTAGTGCTTGGGCTTTCTGTTAAAGAAAACATGTCGTTATGTTCGCTTGACCTACTGACAAAGAGCGGTCAAATCCAACATAAAGACGAAGTGATTGCAGTTGATGACTTCATCAAGCTATTCAACATCAAAACCCCGACTCGCGAACAGATTATTGGCAACCTTTCTGGTGGTAACCAACAGAAAGTGGCTATCGCTAAGGGCTTGATGACCAAACCAAAAGTACTGATTCTCGACGAGCCAACACGTGGTGTCGATGTCGGTGCTAAGAAAGAGATTTACCAACTCATTAATAAGTTTAAAGCCGACGGCATGAGCATCATTTTGGTGTCCTCTGAAATGCCAGAAGTATTAGGAATGAGTGACCGCATCATGGTGATGCATGAAGGCCGTGTAAGCGGTGAATTTAATGCTAAAGAAGCAAACCAAGAATTATTACTGGCGTGTGCGGTCGGTAAAAAGATCAACGAGGACGCAGCATGAGTACTAAAACCATGAGCAAAACAACTGAAGCTCCAAAGAAAAAACCGTTAATCAGCAAAGAGTGGCTGATTGATCAAAAGTCATTGATTGCTTTGATCTTCCTGATTGTTGTCGTTTCTTTCTTAAACCCGAACTTCTTTACTGTCGACAATATCCTGAACATTCTGCGCCAAACCTCGGTTAACGCAATCATCGCTGTGGGTATGACGCTGGTTATCTTAACCGCGGGTATCGACTTGAGTGTTGGTTCAGTACTGGCACTTTGTGGTGCATTCGCAGCCAGCATGATTGGCATGGAAATCCCAGTGATGATCGCAGTGCCAACCGCTCTTGTAGCCGGTGCAGCATTAGGTGCTATCAGTGGTGTGATTATCGCCAAGGGTAAGGTTCAAGCCTTCATCGCAACGCTTGTAACTATGACTCTATTGCGCGGCGTAACCATGGTTTACACCGACGGTCGTCCTATTTCGACTGGTTTTACTGACACAGCAGACGCATTCGCTTGGTTCGGTACAGGCTACGCAATGGGCATCCCAGTTCCAGTATGGATCATGGTCGTGGTATTCGCAGCGGTATGGTACCTACTGAACCACACACGCTTTGGTCGCTACGTTTACGCTCTTGGTGGCAACGAATCAGCAACTCGCCTATCAGGCATCGACGTAGACAAAGTAAAAATCGGCGTTTACGCAATCTGTGGTTTGTTAGCAGCGGTTGCAGGCATCATCGTGGCATCTCGACTGTCATCAGCTCAACCTACCGCAGGTATGGGTTATGAACTAGACGCCATTGCAGCCGTAGTTCTTGGCGGAACAAGCTTAGCCGGCGGTCGTGGTCGCATCATGGGCACATTGATTGGTGCTCTGATTATCGGCTTCCTAAACAACGCCCTAAACCTATTAGACGTATCTTCTTACTACCAGATGATTGCAAAAGCAGTGGTTATTCTTCTGGCGGTATTAGTCGACAACAAAAACAAATAAAACCTATTCACATCTTAGGTTAATACAAGTAACACTCTAGTTTAATAAAAGTAACAGTTTGTTTTACCTTAAAATATTAGAATCTATAAATAATGTAACTACGAGCTAGGACTCACCTCCTAGCTCACCCTACACAAAGGACTTACACCATGAAAAAATTAGCGACTCTTATTTCTGCTGCTCTTCTTTCTACAACGGTATCTGTGTCTGCACAGGCGCAAGATACAATGGCAATCGTTCTGTCTACATTGAACAACCCATTCTTCGTAACCATGAAAGATGGCGCAGAAGCGAAAGCGGAAGAGCTAGGCTACAAGCTTATCGTTCTTGATTCTCAAAACGACCCAAGCAAAGAGCTTTCGAACATTGAAGATCTAACCATTCGTGGTGTTAAAGCAATCCTGATTAACCCAACGGATTCAGACGCTGTGTCTAACGCGATTCGTATTGCTAACCGCTCAGACATCCCTGTACTAACGCTAGACCGTGGCGCAAGCCGTGGTGACGTAGTGAGCCACATCGCTTCTGATAACGTAATCGGCGGTGAAATGGCAGGTCACTTCATCATGGAAAAAGTGGGCGAAAAAGCGAAAGTAATCCAACTTGAAGGTATCGCTGGTACTTCTGCTGCTCGTGAACGTGGTGAAGGCTTCATGAACGCAGTAAACGGCAGCGACCTTGAGCTTCTTGCAAGCCAACCTGCTGATTTCGACCGTACTAAAGGTCTGAACGTAATGGAAAACTTGCTTGCTGCTAACCCAGACGTACAAGCGGTATTCGCTCAGAACGATGAAATGGCGCTAGGTGCACTTCGCGCAGTTCAAGCTTCAGGTAAAGAAGTGATGATCGTTGGCTTTGACGGCACTGAAGACGGCATCGCTGCTGTTAACCGTGGCCTACTTGGCGCAACGGTTGCACAACAGCCTGACCTAATCGGTTCTCTAGGTATCGAAATGGCAGACAAAGTACTGAAAGGCGAAACAGTAGACGAGTACGTACCAGTACCTCTAAAAATCATCGCTAAGTAATCGTTACTAAGTAACGCGATATAAAGCAGGGGTCCCCTATCCCCTGCTTTGCTTAGCTCATTAGCTCACTGACTCAAAACAAAAAGCAAAAAACCGACAGTGCATCGCTGTTTCTCATAAGCCGCTGACAAGGCTAGCAATCAACGTAATGTGAATTAACGTAATGAGAAAGACCCATGCATTTTCAAATACGATATATCATAAGGCTCGTATCATGACTCAACTGATTGTTTTAGGTAGCGTTAACGCTGACCACGTACTGCAAGTTCCTTCGTTCCCTCGTCCGGGTGAAACCTTGATTGGCGGTAACTATCAGGTCATTCCTGGCGGCAAAGGCGCAAACCAAGCCGTAGCGGCAGCAAGATTAAACGCAGATATTGGCTTCATCGCCTGTGTTGGTGACGACCCATTTGGCATCAACATCCGTCAAGATTTTGCTAAAGATGGCATCAACATCGACGGTGTGATCGTTGCAGACAACACACCGACGGGCATCGCGATGATCCAAGTATCAGCAACAGGCGAAAACAGTATTTGTCTTTCTGCGGAAGCCAACGACAAGCTGACTTGCGATCAAATCGAACCGCACCTAGAAAAGATTCGCGGCGCTAAATATTTACTGACTCAGCTTGAAACACCAATTGAAGGCATTGAATACGCTGCGAAAGTAGCAAAAGAGAGTGGCACGCAAGTCATTCTAAACCCGGCTCCTGCTCGTCCATTATCGGATTCGCTGCTTGCTTGTGTTGACGTGATTACACCAAACGAAACCGAAGCTGAAGTGCTAACCGGCATTACCGTGACGGACAATGCATCTGCTCATCAGGCTGCGTTGGCTCTGCATGCTAAAGGCATCGAAACGGTAATGATCACGCTAGGCGCGAAAGGCGTGTGGGTGAGTCATCGCGGTCAAGGCAATGAAGCCAGCGAAGGTAAATTAATCGCAGGTTTCCGTGTTGAAGCGACAGATACAACTGCCGCAGGTGACACCTTTAACGGCGCGTTGGTGACAGGCTTGCTTGAAGATATGCCGCTAGAACGTGCAATTAAATTTGCCCACGCTGCAGCTGCTATTTCAGTGACACGCTTTGGTGCTCAAACATCGATTCCAAGCCGTGCTGAAACCGATGCGTTTTTGGCAGAGCAACTGTCTGCTTAGCTTGATAGCTATTTGAAGGCTTAACTCCTGAGCTAAACCGTGGTTAACGGATGTTAGCCTTCAAATTCGGTAACAACAAATAACAAGCATAAGCCCCTGTTTTCAGGCAGAATATCGCGCAACGTGGAAGGTTATTCCCACAAGGATTTTTTATGGCAACAATGAAAGACATCGCACGGCTCGCAAAGGTTTCGACTTCTACCGTGAGCCACGTGATCAACAAATCACGCTTTGTCAGTGAAGAGATTGCTGAGCGTGTTAACAGTGCGGCTAAAGAACTCAACTATGCGCCTTCTGCATTGGCTCGCAGCTTGAAAATGAAGCAAACCAAAACCTTGGGAATGCTAGTGACCACATCCACCAATCCATTCTTTGGTGAAGTGGTAAAGGGTGTGGAACGTCGTTGCTACGAAAAAGGCTACAACCTTATCTTGTGTAACACCGAAGGTGACAGCGAACGCATGAAATCCTCTATCGATACCTTGCTGCAAAAGCGTGTCGATGGCTTGATGCTGATGTGTTCTACCCTTGAAGGCGAACATATCGATGTATTTGATCGCTACCCAGAACTGCCTGTTGTGGTAATGGACTGGGGCCCTATGCTGTTTGCGAGCGATAAGATCCAAGATAACTCGCACCAAGGTGGCTACATGGCAACTAAGCACCTGATTGATAACGGCCATTCTCAAATTGGTTGTATCACAGGGCCACTGCACCGCAATCAAGCTTCGTCTCGTTATCAAGGCTTCAAGCAAGCAATGGAAGAAGCCAATTTAGAGATCAACCCTAAGTGGATTGTTGAATCCAACTTTGAATGTGACGGTGGTTTTGACTCTTATCAGACATTGAAAACTCGTGGCGAAATGCCGTCTGCCTTGTTCGTAAGTAACGATATGATGGCGATGGGCGTGATTCACGCTGCGGCGCAAGATGGCACATCGATTCCGAATGATCTGTCTATCATTGGCTACGATGACATCCACCTGTCGAAGTACATGACCCCCGCGTTAAGCACTGTCCACCAGCCAAAACATCGTTTAGGTAAAGCCGCAGTCGATACCTTACTAAGCAGATTACAAACTCCAGATGCTTATCCGCAAGTCGTTGAACTTGAACCTACTCTTGTTGAACGAAGCAGTGTAAAAGCGCTTTAATACTCGTCACACTCATCACACCGTTGAAAGCTAGCTTATTGAGCTAGCTTTTTTGTCTTTGAAACATAATAACGCCGCTTAATCCCCCCCAAAATGCCGTTAATATGCGAAACTTACACGCTAAAGTATGTATTCACGCACTTAACAACTATTTGCGTACTTAACGACTGATTATCATCTACACTAACAATGAATAATAACGACATCGAGAGCGCTGTTTTATGATCGCGGGTTGGTTTGACAATATATCCCTACAGAAAAAGCTATTAGTCAGCTTTTTGATTCCTATCGCTTTGATGCTTATCGTGGCTTTTTCTGTCCATGAAAACACACGAACGGTTGTAAAAGACAATAATTGGGTTGTACACACACATAAAGCCATCGCTCGGGCTCAAGAACTTCTCAGATTAACAGTCGACATAGAAGCGGCTGAACGTGGTTACTTGATCACGGGTGATCCTGTTTTTTTAGAACCCTACCATTTAGCTCTTGATGTATGGCCTCAAAAACTCCAAACCCTTGCGAATCAAGTGAGTGATAACCCACCTCAAGTAGAACGCCTATATAGAATCGATGATATTCATAAAACATGGCTGAAACAGTCTGGAGAGAAAGAGATCAATCAACGCAGCCTTGTCAATAAAGGCGAAGCTGAAATACAAAGTGCCATCGACCTCACTCAGCAGCAAACCGGAAAAAAATTGATTAATGAGATCCGCCAAGAAATTGCTCAATTCATTGAAATTGAACAACAACTTATTATTACCAGGGTCGAAAAATCGGAGAGCTCAGTCAATCAAACCAGCGACATATTAATCCTCGGAACACTGTTTTCCGTGTTCATATCACTCCTTGTTGCTGCGTGGGCGTCAAAGCGTATTAATCGAAGATTACACACCCTACTTGAAGCCACTAACCAAGTTGCCGCTGGTCATTTGGATCAAGGTGCTGCAACTCTGGAATTGAGTTCGAATATAAACACCCAAGACGAAATCGCTCATCTCAAAAAAAGCTTTCAAAAAATGACAGCCAATTTGATCAGTAACGACAGTGAAATGCGAGCGAAAACTCAGGAGTTAATCGCTGAACGAACCAAAGCAGAAGCCGCAGTAAAAGCTAAGGGCGATTTTCTGTCTACCATGAGCCACGAGATCAGAACGCCAATGAACGGCGTTCTTGGAATATCTCAAATCATTGCAAGCCAGACCCAAGAACCCGAAACAAAAGAGAACATCAACATCATTCTCGATTCTGGTCACCACTTGATGACAATACTCAACGACGTTCTCGACTTCTCAAAAGTCGAAGAAAACAAGCTTGAGCTAGATGTGGCACCCTTTAATTTTGTTCAAGTCATGCAGCCTGTATGCAGCGCTCTAAAACCCTTAGCCGATGAAAAAGGCATTCGCCTGTTGATCGAAAATAACATACCGAAAAACATCCAACTCGTCGGAGACTGCGCAAGGCTACGTCAAATCATGTTCAACTTGGGCGGCAATGCGACCAAATTCACCAAAGAAGGTCATGTGTCCATTCAAGCTGACCTAAATCGCCCCAACAATCAACTGATTCTCACGGTAACAGACACTGGGGTTGGTATCCCGAAAGATAAGCACGAGCAGGTATTCAATTCATTCGAACAAGCCGACACTTCCACAACAAGGAAGTTTGGCGGAACAGCAATCGTCAAGAACCTAGTCAACCTCATGAACGGAGAAATCACATTAACCAGTGCAGTTGGGCTTGGTACAAAATTCCAAGTCTCCCTGCCTATCACATGGCAAGAAAGCAAAGCGAAAGACATCGCTACCCATACAGTCGATGCAGAAACTCTCAGTTATGACTCATTAAGCATACTGTTGGTGGAAGATAACCGTATTAATGCCATTGTTGCACAAGGCTTCTGTGAAAAACTCGGCCATCATGTCGATCATGCAGAGAACGGAAAATTAGCGATTGAACGCCTCAAAACTACTCAATATGACCTTATCTTGATGGACAATCATATGCCTGAAATGAACGGGGTCGAAACAACGCATCACATCCGCGAAAAACTGAAACTCGATACCTTGATATTCGCTTACACGGCCGATGTATTCCGTGAGGCGCATGACAACTTTATTCAGGCGGGTGTCGACCATATTCTGACCAAGCCTCTGCAGCAAGAGAGTTTCTTCGACGCCCTACAACAGTTCTCAAGTCGATTACCGAAAAAAACCGCAGCCGAAGGTTCGAGTGAGAATGAAAATATTGTCGAGCTTCATCGTAAGCCTATTGAAACGTTAAGGTTAACGGAAGAAGAGATCAGCCATTCAGAAGTGATACACATCCTGAAAGACGACACGGAAGGGTTCAGCTTACTCATCGACTCAACCATTATTGAGTTCGAACAGTCGGTTGATCGTGTCATCGAATACTATTTAGCGAAGGAGTTGGAGCCACTTTGTCGTACTCTGCACTCCATTAAAGGCATGTCACTAAACTTAGGCCTTAACATGCTTTCTAAGCAGGCATTGGAGCTAGAAGTCGAAGCCAAAAATCAACAACTGCCAGATATTGAACGACTGCAAAAACTGCTCAATCGCCTTATGGTCAATATCCATCAAGCTCAGCGGATGAAAAACGCCCATTCAGTCGAGCATCTGAATCAAATGAACGATCAAGCTTAGAACGCTTCGTTCCCAAACTTAAACGCAAGGCTTAATCACCCTGCGTTTTTCGATCTGATACCGCGCTAATCTCTGTTCTAGCGATTTAACGGTCTAACGGTTTAGCGGTTTAGCGGTTTAACAGATCGGTGATTTGCTGCATCTCATCTTCAACATCAACGCCATTGTATTGCGGCGCAATCGAGAGATCTTGAATACTCACGGTTTCGATAGATTGCTTTTCATTAAGTTGAGTCACTAACTCCCCTTTGGGTGAGTAGGCTCGGCTTCCACCACAATAAGTCGCGGTAAACGCATCAACCACATCCTGTCCAACCCGATTACATGTCACGACATGACACCCCTCTTCTAAAGCCCTTGTTTGAGCAATAGCAAAACTGTGCTGCCCGCCGAAATTGGCAGGGTGAAGAATAACGTCGACCGACTGATACCCTCTCATGATCTCCGGGAACCAAATATCAAAGCAAATCGCGACACCAAACTTTAAGCCTTTGTGCTCAAACGTGAGGCGTTCGTCCCCTCTCGAGAAATACTGCTTATCGAATTTGGTTTGACTGATTTTTCTGTATTTGTGTCGTAAACCAGAAGCATCCACAACCACCACACTGTTGTAATATTGGTCGCTATCTTTCTCGGCAATGCCCGCAACAATCAAGGTGTGATGCTTCGCTGCCATCTGAGTTAATGAATCAATAGTACTGCTGTCCGTGAAGTCTTCAGCCAATTCATGAATTTCTTCAGCCTCATTAAAAATATACCCAGTCGTGAACAGTTCAGGCAGTAAAGTAATATCACCGACTGACGACTCCGCTTGTAAAAGATCAGAGACCGAATCAATGTTTTTTTGTTTGTTTTTGTATTCAACTTCAAGCTGAATAAGAGTGATGCTGACATTATTCAAAATCGAATCCTTGCTAGGTAACACTTCAAGCTGTAATGCTTCAAACTGGAGACTAAGAACTAAGAACGAAAGAGTAAGGCAATCCCTTATCATTTTCTTATTCGCACGCCAAAGGTTGAAGCAGGTACACAGTCCTGTACGCATTTCAAATCGGCCTACGGCGCTAATTTAGGCTCTGGTAAAACGGGAGGCGTGCTGTCCATATAGGTTAAGAAATTTGCCCACACTTCATGCGTGCGCTGCTTGGTTAACGTCGTCTTACAGGAAAGCGCCATAACCCCTCGAATAGAACCATCACGCCATTGGGTGTAAACCGAGTCACAATGCGCTGTCATGTACGCCTGCCAGCTCTCCTGAGCCTTCTTAATTGACGCCACCAGCTCAGCATCGTAAGCATTGTGCTCAAAGCTGGCTGCAAGGTATTTATCCAGTTCCGCTTGTGCAGATTCCAACTCAATTGCCGCACAGTGATTGATCTCGATGGTATTCATCGCATTCTCGCAATCAACAACACCTTCGTCGGCCAACGCAGAGAATGAGAAGCACACCGCTATGAGTGCTGATATCAGTTTTTTCATAAACATCCTTTATGCTGTCACTACCAAAACGAATCGTGACATGACTTTATTAATTTAAACATGGCTCAATATTCAGCTCATTCAGTTCATTCAGCTCGGCCAAATAACAACAAAACTTATCAGGATATAAGCATTTGTTATCCGCATGAATCATCAAAAATGACGCCTCGATAACTCAAATAAACGAGATAACATCAAGATTTAGCTGGTAAAACTAGAAAACATATTATTTATATCAATATTTCGTACCTGCATTCACAATATTAATTATTTATATTGCTACGTAATCGCTAACTTTATAAATTAAATCGAATGCTCACATAAATCGGTAACGCTTCTCCAACTATGGATATCAAGTACCAAAATATTGCCAAGACTTCATTTTACTTTGCCATTTCTTTCTTTTTTTCCATGGCAATGCTCATTCCTTTTACACCGTATCACTACCAAACATTAACCGAAGACACATCAAGGTTAGTCGAAACCAGGTTAGGAGGGATCCAGTCAAGGTTCGACCGTTTTTTATCTGAAGTTAGACCTGAACAGTCTTGCGACGCGATCGTTAGACAGCTTCGACAAAACGTTTTTGAAGCTGATTGGGTAAAAGAAGCAGCGGTATTCAATAAAGAAAACCGATTTTACTGTTCAACCACCGATGGTGACGTTTCATTTCGCCTATACAGCACCATCAGGCAGCGGCTCAATGACGACCCGAATTTAACGACCCTGTCGTATTCCAACTCGGCCATCACGCAAGTTCAGTCCATCATGCTCATTTTCTCGAACAAAGAAGATGCCGGAGTGAGCCTAATGATTCCGCCACACTTCATCTATGACCTTGTTGAAACAAACCTGAGCAGCCATGGAATACAGGCCAAAGTTGAAGTGATCAAAAGAGATATCCACCCTATCGATATTGACTCATCAATCGCCAAGGTGCGGATACAATCAAACACCTACCCGTTGACCATCACCTCATACATTGGGTATCAGTTTTATCTTCACTTCATGTTGAGCTATTTGTGGTTTGGCTTTTTGATGGCCGGAATCACCACCATTATTCTCCTTTCGATCAAACATAAAAAGCAGAGCCAACGTAGCTTAGAATATTCGCTTTCAAGTGCGCTAAAAAACCAGCACCTTCATGTTCACATGCAGCCTATCGTCAACCAAAACACCAACGAGATCGTCGGCTGTGAGTCGTTATTGCGATGGAACGACCCAATTGAAGGTAACGTCTCCCCTGCTATTTTCATTCCGCTTGCTGAAAGCTTAGGCTTGATTGAGGAGCTCACCTACTTCGTGCTGCGCAAAGTATTAATGACGTTGAAAAGCAATCAAGACGTGTTCGAGTCAAAGTACATCAGCGTCAACATCAGCCGCAACGTTGTGTCCAACAGTAACTTCTCTAACAAGGTGATCAGCATCTTTAAAAGACACCCTGAGATCCTCAAGCAGGTGGTATTTGAAGTAACCGAAGATGGTGAATGTTCTGATGCCGATATGGTCAAAATTAGAGACAACCTAACCAAGCTATCGAACATGGGCGTAAGAGTCGCGATTGATGATTTTGGCACAGGCTACGCAGGGTTAGATTTCGTAAGACAGTTCCCGTTCAGCATTCTCAAAATTGATCGCGTGTTCGTGAAAAACATATCCGACGAATCCAGCTTTGGTCTCCCTTTGCTAGAGTCCATGCTTCAACTATCACGCACCTTAGGCATGCAAGTCATTGTCGAAGGTGTCGAGTATGAGTCACAAGTAAAAATCTTATCTAAGCTAGGTGTCGACTATATCCAAGGCTTCTATTTTTATAAGCCAATGCCGATAAACCTGACTGTCAGCTTACTCAGGCAGCAGCATTTTGAGTCCGATAACGTTGAGGAACAAACCAACCAAACATTTCCTGTTACATAAGCCACTGAAAAACTGCGAAAGAAAACGCGAAGGCTATGGGTCTCCTTTGATGAACATTTAAATCATCGCATCATTGAATGCATCACAATGGATATCATGGAAAAGACACTTCAAACCAAACTGGCAACTAGCCTATTACTGCTGAGAATCGGCATTTTTATCGTCTTCTTGTTCTGGGGCTTGGATAAGATTATTGTCCCTGAGCACGCGACAAAAGTACTGTCTGGCTTTTACGGCATCGACATCTCGAACAATGCGATGATGGCTCTGGGTGTCGCGTAGCTCGGATTTTTGGGCGCATTCGTTGTAGGCATGTGGAAAAAGTACACCTACGGAGCCATTTTAGTCCTGCATGCAGGATCAACCTTTTCCTCTTTTGGAAAATACATGGACCCGTTCAACAACCTACTGTTCTTCGCCTCTTGGCCAATGCTCGCAGCCTGAATCGCGATCGTCTTACTTCGCGACTACGACACTTATAGCGTTTCCAACTAACACAAAGGGCGCCGGTAATTGGCGCCCTGTTTGGTTAGCTTGAATCTTAAACGTTAGTTGCCCATTTCAAGCGCCAGTGCTAACATCTGTGCACACACTGATTTTTAGGAGTCTCACATGGACACCAGAATTCAATTTCGCGTTGATGACGAAACAAAACGCCTAGCTCAACAGATGGCAGAGAGCCAAGGTCGTACACTTAGTGATGCTTGCCGTGAACTCACAGAGCAAATGGCAGAACAACAACGAAAAACATTATCCCACGATGTCTGGTTAACGGAACAAGTTAATCTTGCTTTTGATAAGTATGACTCTGGAAAAGCCGTCTTTGTTGACAATGAATCCGCAAAATCTCGTATGGAAGCACGAAAAGCTAGAATTCGAAGCAGAGGTCAACAATGATTTTGTGGGAAGAAGAGTCCCTCAATGATCGAGAGAAAATCTTTGAATTCCTTTATGACTTTAACCCTGATGTCGCAGAAAGAACCGACAACATTATTGAAGCTAAAGTCGAGATCCTACTTGAGCACCCATTAATAGGCGTACAACGTGATGGAATTCGAGGAAGACTGCTTATTATTCCTGAAGTTTCGATGATAGTTTCTTATTGGGTGGAAGGCTCAATTATTCGCATTATGCGAGTTCTTCACCAGAAACAGAAATTCCCTACGGACTAATGCGGCGTACGGCAACTAACGCCGCATTAATGTGAGCAACGCAATACTGATGCCGCCGCATGCCACCTTAAACACTAAAACCAACGCATAGTAAAAATGCCACGCGTTGCGAATCACTCTTAAACAGTTTGTTAGTTTTTGTGCTGCAACATGAACTGTTTTAGAATTTCACCTACTAACTTTGGCGATTCTTGATGGGCTGAATGAGCCGTCAGTGGAATATTAGCAAAACTACTACCTGCAACCTTTAGCTTTAACGCTACTGCTTCATCTAACGAAAACAGGAAGTCATTATCGCCTCTCATGATCAATGTTGGACAGCAGATTTTTTCCACCATATCATACGGATAACCAGATTCTGTTGTATCAAGCCAAACTGCTTTTACAGCGTCTACCAGTTTAGGAAAATTCGGTTCAGGGTTTGAAGATTCATAAAAAGCAACATCATCGGCAAATCTTGAAGCCCAAAAATCAGGCGTTAAACCACCTAACAATTCTATTGATGGGTCATTTGCCTCTAGTCGCCACTGTGAACCGAGTGTAACCAAGCAAGAAACTCTTTCCGGCTCTTGTGCAGCTAACCGATAGCCCACGATGCCGCCATCACTAAAGCCAAAAATTGAATATTTATCAATGTTCAGATAGCTAAGTACATGTTGAATGTCTTCTTGGTACTGCATGTAACTAAGTTGCCGATCACCTAATAAGGATTTTCCATGTCCACGAAAATCGACACTTATCAACTGATAATCAGTAGCTACGTATTGGTAAATGCTGCTTAGCTCATTTAGTGAACCAAGTCCACCATGTAGCATCAATAATGGCTCACCATTGGGATTACCCGAAACTTCGAAATAAACCTTCGAGCCAACAACGCCTACATAACCGTTTCTATTTTCCATTTTATCAACCAACTGCGTATTTATTAATTTAACCTAAAAAACTAACGCCGCATTAAGTGGCGAGCAACGCAGACCACCAAGCCTAAGGTATTGTGCCGTAAACACTGAAACTGAAGCAAACCAAAAATGCCGAGCGTTGGGAATCCGTCTTAAATGCTTGTTATGGATAATAAGCACTCCAATCGGGTAAGGTGAGACCCAGACTTTAGCTGCAACTAAAGTTCTTCTATCTGGTAGTTCGATTAAACGATGGCTCCTCTATTGAGAGACCGGTAACAAGTACGAACGTCAGATAGAACTCCAAGCACCACACTCGAATAGTCTTCTGGGTCTCGAGCCCGCATTTGCAAGCAAGAGTTAGCTTATTATGAATACAAACACACTTCAAAACATTAATGTTGGCGTTGATACTGGTAAGTCACAATTAGACATCTATGTCCGTCCACTCGACATTTACTTCACCGTACCAAACACCGATAAAGGCATCAGCGATGCCATTAAAATCATTAAGAAACACAAACCTCAACGCGTCGTCATCGAGGCTACAGGTCGATTAGAAATGCCCTTCATACTCGCCTGTGATAAAGCCAAATTGCCTTATGTCGTTGCCAATCCACTGCGTATTAAAAGGTTTGCTGAAGCCATTGGTCAACGAGCTAAAAACGACCGTTTAGATGCCGCGCTCATCGCACATTATGCCGAACGAGTTCAGCCCGAACTTACCAAGCTAAAAAGCGAAAACATACGCCTTATGAGTGACTTAGTCACGAGGCGGAACCAACTACTCACCATACAAACCATGGAAAGAAACCGACTACAAATATTACCCAAAAACATCTCATCGACTATTACTCCGATTCTAACAGCTCTAAAAAATCAGCTTGAAAAAGTAGAGGCAAAGATAGAAAAGCTGATTGAGAGCTGCCCTGAATATCAAGCTAAGAACACCATCCTTCAAAGCATGCCTGGCGTAGGAAAGATCTTAGCCGCCTCCCTAATTAGCAATGTACCCGAACTCGGTTTTATCACTAACAAGCAAGCCTCTTCTCTCATTGGCGTCGCACCTATAACAAGAGAGAGCGGACGCTTCAAAGGCAAACGGATGATAAAAGGAGGTCGGCCTCAAGTTAGAACAGTCATGTACATGGCAATGATGTCGGCTATCCAATGCAACCCTGTATTTAAGGCTACTTATGAACGATTACTTGCGGCAGGAAAACCTAAAAAAGTAGCGATAGTTGCCTGCATGAGAAAGATGGTTGTGACACTCAATTCAATGCTAAGAGACGGCGCAATGTGGGATAAAGATAGCGTCAAAAATTAACTATTGACGCCATAGTCTCTTGTTATGTGCGTAGTTGAGTGAAGTAGAAAGCTCACCATTTACTTTAATACTTTAAAAGTTATGAAATACAGTCCATTTTCGTTTGGATAGATTTTGCGAAGGATCCATTTGAGAATAAAAACAAATGGTAAATTCTCAGCTTTAGCATGCATTCGATTAAGTTGTTCGAAAGCTACTGGTTCATTACCTAGAATTTCTAGGCTACAGATTTTTCGATTATCTTCGTAAGTGTAAGCATCAACAATCTGCCCAATAAAGTAATGGCTTTCTGATTTATCACGAATAGTCGCAACCTTACGACCTGCCAATATCTGACGTTCCATTCGCGAGAAAAAAGTAATTTTATCCAATGAATTACACCTATTTCCTGATAAGCACATAGACATGTTAAGCAGTGAGCAACGCCCACTAAACTCAAGACAACATACCATAATCACTACTCTAAAACTTGATACCAAAACCCGCAAGCGTTGGGAATCTGTCTTGAACACTTTGTTAGTTTGCCACCGCGATGAAGCCAAAGTTTTGCACCAAGGTGCTGAATTAGTTACAAAACTACTGACTTTAAACGTCAATGTAAAATTGAAAACTACAGAAGCTAAACCCAAACAGCAAAACGAACTTGGCTAAGAAGACTGTCGCTGAACTTAACCACCACGAGTACCGAATTTCAAAGCCGTACGGGTATATTTCAGAACCAAAGAAACAGCGCTAAAGAACGTTGAAAAAAGAACCTTACTGACACGAAAGAAATGAATAACACGGTAGCCAATTAACCAAAAAACTGACTACGTGCGATGTGAATTTCGATGATAAGTATTTGGGAACTTACAGGTGAATAGTAAGGACGTAGAACTAAGCTTTTAGACTCATAATACTTTTCTACCCCTTGCAAACTAACGCCGCGTTAAGTAGTGAGCAACGCAGACCACCGATCTTAACTATTGTGCCGTAAACACTAAAATCAAAGCAAACCCAAAATGCCGAGCGTTGCGAATCTGTCTTAAACGCTTTGTTATGTGCGTTCTCTTGTTATCGCAACAGCCTTGAGATAATCCAATATAGATACGTTATCATCTTGCTCAGACATTACTCTAAGCTTTTCCGAAAGCATTTTTAGTTCAGAGCTACTCATGACTTTAGAGTATTCAGCCACGATTTTATCCAACTTTTCGTCAGATTGTTCAAAAACAGCCTTATCAAACTCAAATGCCATAGCCTGTAAGAATGGAAATATGCAATCACGAACTGTTAGATAAAACTCATTCAAGCTCTCAAGGGTAAAATATCTACTTTCTGAAAAGAATGGTACATGTCTTATAACTTCTGAACTAACTCCAGCTGAATGTTTAATATTGTTATTCACGACACGAAGTTGATTAACCTCATCAAAGCCCTCTAACTTTTTGAGAGCAACACCACGCACTCGGCTAAAAGTTATGAGTTTTTCCCAGTTGAAAAAATCCCGTTCATTAGCTGTAGGATAAGCGGTTTTGACAATGCGCTTCATTGTCACTTCATAAGCTTTAAATAAATGAATAATCTTCATTTCAGAGAAACAATAAAGTTGTTCCTTGTTCATTTCGATATCATATTCGTAATTTGAAATGTCAGCTAAAATTGATTCAACCTCTGGACTATCAACCATATAGCCGTCAGAATCATATGCTAATTCATCATACTCCTCATTGGATCGTTCAAACAAAAACTCCAATGATTCAATCTTTTTTTTAATGACCCTCTCACCTTCCGCTAGAGCTTCTTCAAACGTAAAGTCAATGTGATTTACAGCGTTTGCCAGCCTTAATCTATTACATTCTTTTCTTGTTATATTTGTAGTTTTCATTTTTTCCTTGAAGCACATAACGAATGACATGGATTCCCCCTACCGAGGATCTGCCACACTTATGTGGTACTTAAATGCATCGGAGGCACCATGTCTGATTATTCTTATTTCTGCGGTATCGACCTAGCTAAAAACCACTTCAGTCTTCATGCCGTAGACCAAAATGGTAAGGTCATACTTCATAAGTCAGTAACCCGCTCTAAACTACTGACTACAATAGCAAATATGCCACTCATGCGTATAGGCGTCGAAGCGTGTGGTGGTGCACATTATTGGGCAAGAACACTCAATAAACTGGGGCATGACGCCCGTATCATGGCCGTTAAATACGTGGTTCCTTATCGAACTAAAGGGAAGAACGACCTTAATGATGCAGTCGCGATCTGCGAAGCTGTTCAGCGTCCATCAACTCGCTTTGTACCCGTAAAATCCCCCGAGCAACAAGCCATCCTATCGGTACATAGAATGAGAGAGCATTGGGTTCGTGAACGCACCGCGCTTATGAATCGCATGCGTGCCCTGCTTTCTGAATTCGGATTAATCATTCCTGTTGGTCGCTCTTCATTGATGAAACAGGTTCCCTTAATGCTCGAAGATGCAGAAAATGAACTGCCACACCTCGCAAAAACGGTGG
>NZ_AJZD02000310.1 GCF_000272105.2 Vibrio splendidus 12E03 | reverse complement strand
GCCCCACGAGATACCAACCTTCTTCTTTATGCTTCTTCATCCATTGAACCAAGTCTCTGATTTCATCATGCTTCAACAGGCTCAAGTCCTGGATATAGTCATTGTTCAAGTCGGTTCCTATATACCGAGGATTACTCAAGGATAAGTAACCCTCTCCTTTGTAAGGGAGAACACTGGTATGAACCACATCAATTCCATAATCAAAATACGCATAGGGTATATGCGCGAGCAGGTAGCGAGACGCTTCAACAGATAACGTGAACTGGCTTTGCTCTAGTCTCTCTTCAATGTCGAAGTTAGGCGAAATAGCTCCTACCGCTATCAGCGTTTTTTTAGATTGGTACTCATGATGACTTTCTGAGCAATAATGCAATCGAATGGGAATGTCACATCTCATGTCAGTTCTCCTAGAGTGGTTCAACCGAAGAAAGCACAAGAGAAGCGTTTAACTTACGCAGCAGCAACTCAATAAAGCCTTGAACATCGGCACTGTCCCAGAGATCAACCGTAATGTGGTTCACTCGGCAGGAATCCTGCAAATCAAACCCTGTAGGTATGTTAGGCTGACACCCCATATTGATCGTAATTTCGAACGAATCCGCACTCAAAACATGAAGGGGTTCGCACGCTCGATAACAATAATGCGCCACTGTTTTTCCTGACCAGACAGGCTCCAGCGCCTCCACGAGTTCATCAAAGCTACCCTTGTATTGTGAATGAAGCCGAAGCGCTTCCGAGCCACTGTAATGATCATCAAATAACGATTCGTATCTCATCATTTTACTCCCCCATCTCTACCGTAAGTTTTCATCATAACGTCATGCGCGACTTTCAATTTTTTCACACCGTTATAGATATTGCGGCGCGAAACGCCGGTGATGAACTCCGCCAACTCGTAAGTGTGGCCATGAATAATGCGAAGGCGCACCGCCTTTCGAGTATTGTTAGGGAAGTCCCGCTCTGAATACATCGACAACAACGCATCCAGGTGCCTTTCTGTGAGAAATTGCCTCATATCCCTCTCACCCATTAAGCGCTTAAAGCTGAATATTTGTGTCGTCTAGCCGACTCATTATTCGACGCTTTCTTAGATTCAAACCTCAGAAGAACCAATCCACTGCTCATCGAGGTAAGCATCCCAACCGTCTGGACTCACCGAGAAATAATCGACACACTCCAGCGCATCGTGCGTCCAGCCGCCTTTGGGGGCGTGGTACTGAACCACTTCCACCCCCTCCAGGCTCAAAATACGAAGCAAGGCCAACGTGCGTCCTTCCATCAGGTCGGGCTCAGCCGGTGATAACGAACGGGCGACTATCATGAGCCCATCTCCTTTCCTAATTTGCCTTTGTCATCGAAATGACGCTTCTGGCAACCTTGTTTCCACGCGCTGCAGCTCCAATAGAAACTGCCTTTGTTTTTCCCAGACTTGCGCACCGCCACGCCTTTGCCACACGAACACTTTTGATTTTTGGCGGGTTTTCCGCGCACGCTATCGAGAACAAGCCCGCATAGCTCGCGGTCTTCACACGCCCAAAACGGTTTCTTGGTCGAGCGAAGGCGCATTTTTTTGCCACACAACGGGCAGGGCGCTTCGGGCTCTACGACTTTTGGTAAGGTAATGGTGATGTCACCGGACTTCACCTTACTAACAATGGCCCGCACAAATCCTTCTTGGTTTTGCATAAAGGCATCGAGGCTCATCTCTCGCTTGGCAATGCTTTCGAGCGACTGCTCCCAAATCGCGGTCATCACCGGATTGCTCACTTCGTTCGGCAGCGCCTGAATCAAACCGCGTCCCGCTTCGCTACTTAGGAGCTTTTTCCCTTTCGCTTCCACAAAGCCGCGCTTTTTGAGCGTCTCAATGATGGCCGCCCGCGTCGCTTGCGTGCCAAGTCCGGCCGTCTCTTTCAAAATCGCTTTGAACTGAGCGGGGATATTGTCGCTGCGCGCAATATTGGCCATCGCATCGAGGAGCGTCCCTTCGGTAAACGCAGAAGGCGGCGTGGTTTTCTTACTCACCACATTGACCTTGGAAAACGTCAGTGACTGACCAACCGTGAGAGATGGCAAAGATTGAGATACGCTGTCTTCGCTCTTCCCTTTCCCCTCTTCTTTTTCTTCCTTAGTGACTACCCGCCAGCCTTTGACGCGTTCCACTTTTCCGGACGTTTTAAAACGGTGCCCCCCACACTGCAATTCAATCACGGTGGCGTCATCTTCGGCATGCGGATAGAACTGAGCGACGTAACGCTGCACGATGGCCTGATACACGTGTTTTTCACACTCGGTCAGTCCGGTGAGCGTCGGTACTTTCGCAGTGGGGATAATGGCGTGGTGCGAGCTCTGCGCCACTTTTTTATCGTTCCAACACGCGCTGCTTATTGCCCCGTCCGCGCCCTGGCACATCGATGCAAACTCTGAGGTCTGACTCAGCGATTTCAAGATTTGAGTCACTTCGCCCTGCTGGCTCACCGGCAAGAACGCGCAATCGGTACGCGGATAGGTGGTCAGCTTGTGCTTTTCATACAAGGCTTGCGCCGTATCGAGCACTTGCTGCGCGGTGTAACCGAACTGAGCCGACATGGCCTTCTGCAGAGAGCCCAAGAAAAACAGCGCAGGATGTTTGGCTTTTTGGCGTTTGGTATCAAACACGGCGACAGTCGCCACTTGTCCCTGACAATCCCGAGCCACACGCTCAGCTCCCTCACGAGACAAACAGCGCCCCGATTCATCACCTTGCGCTTCTGGCACTTGCCATTTAGACGAGAATCCCGTGTCACCGACGACGTCATAAAACGGTTTCGAGACAAAGTGAGCGATGGCCAAGTCTCGTTCAACCACCAATCGTAAGGTGGGCGTTTGAACGCGGCCCACCGATAAAGCGCCGCGATAACCGGCTTCCCGTCCCACTAGAGAGCAAAGCCGCGTTAGGTTCATACCCAACAACCAGTCGGCTTGACTGCGGCCAAGCCCCGCCCAATAGAGCGATTCGGTTTCACTGCCGGGTTTCAGATTATCCAGACCTTTGCGAATGCTGGCTTCGTCTAAGGCGCTGAGCCAAAGTCGAGAGACTTGGCCTTGATAGCCCACAAACTCTAAAATCTCACGCGCAATCACTTCCCCTTCACGGTCGGCATCGGTGGCTATCACCACCTCTGTCGCGCTGGCCAATAATTTCTTGATGACATTGAACTGTTTTTTCTTATCGGGTGGCACGACCATTTGCCAGGTCGATGGCACGATAGGGAGCGTGTCATAAGACCAAGCTTTTAATGCGGGGTCATAATGCTCTGGGTCAGCTTGAGACAAAATATGCCCAAATCCCCAGGTCACGACCACCCCTTGGCCGCGCAGCGCCCCCTCGATTTTTTCATGACAACCCAATACCTTGGCAATGTCGCGTCCTTGGGACGGTTTTTCACATAAAAACACACGCATGGTTTACCTCCAACCGACGCACAAATAAGGTGACCGCGTCACATTTAGAGCGCCTTCTTGATAAAGAAAGCACTGACCCAATAACAAGTCACCCATCATGATGTCGTCACCTTGCTGGCGAGTTGTTTCTTCACCCAACCTGGCGTGACCTTACTGAGCGTCATGCCTTCACGGTTGCCAATTAAAGCTTGCTGCACTTGCGAACAAAATGGCTCTTGCGCTTTCACGCCGAGCTCCGCTTGAGCGCGTTGGTCGGCGTCACCACTTCGGCGCGACCGCACTCGAAATCGAAGCGCGGCAATGGCGTTAGATAAATTCACTCCTCTCATCTATCACTCCCTATTTAAAGTTCAGATTGAGAGGCTGGGTTATTATGCGCCCCTGATTGTTGTGGCTTTTTTAATAACACCGCATCCACACGCTGCGCCATGATGGTAATTAACGAAGCCGTTAATGCCATGCCTGACGTCATTTGGCCTGGGTTATTTTTATCTTCCCAAACGTCGATGCGGAGTTCGCCTTCAATACGCACGCGCATGCCTTTTTGTAATAACTTACTTAACGCCTCAGCGTCACGCCCCCAATAACTGATATCTACCCAAAAACCGCCCTTATCTTCATAAGGACGTTCAGGGTCTTGCGTTTTAATTAAACGGTCGTACTTGACGTTAAATTTTAATAACGGTCTAGCTTCACCATTCGAGCGGTCATTCGCCGGTTGCCAGCGCAATTCTGGCGTCATACCAATATTGCCATCAAAAATAAAAAGACCTTTTGCCATCTGTTTTTCTCCTTTGAATAAAGTCACGAGAAACAGTATCAAAAAGGCAATAGAAAAATACTCATTAAAAATACATTGGTGGATGTATTTCTAACGAGTATTTATTTTTTATTTTGTGTTACACTATTTAAAGTTTCGCCCAACAATAATTTATTATTATACTGATTACGTATCAATACACAGAACCGATCGCTTAACGCTTTATTTCTTTTGCCTCACCCCTTTGCTTTCCCTTTCCCCTCCTGCCTCAGACCACAATATATTGTTCCATCAACAAGGTTGTCGCCTTCGCTCCATTTTTCACCTTGTTACTGCCTCATGCGTGTTATTTCTCTTTACTGCCTCATTTATTTACACCTGCCTCAACGTAATACCGAAATCCCCCGATTTTCTCCCCGAGCCCCCTCAGCGCTGATCGCCTTGCTCACCGCTGAGGGGGCCTGTTTGCGCCACATTGAAGCCGTTTAATGGTTTACTGAGGCAAATTCTTACCTTAAGGTTATCTAGAAACCTGTTTTACTTGAGTCTTTATTATGAAACCTAAATATCGCGAAAGTCTTATTAATCAAATGAGGCAGATTCAACGTGATAAGAAAAAGAAAAATTCTAAACTTGAATCATTCAAAAAGGAAATACTCATCTTGAGGCATGTTAATTTAAGTTATAAAAAAATTTCAATTTGGCTTGACAATAAACATAGTACGAAAGCATCCTTGAGCCAGATCCACTATATGACTTCTGTCGCTTGGAAAGATGATCCTTTCCTAAAAGATATTAAATCCATGGCAAACTATGAGTAATCAATTATTTAATGAATTAATCGATAACAATTATCTTGTTATCGATCATGAATATACCCAAATAACAAAACCATCACAAAAAAAAGGATCGCCTTTAGATCGCTATCGTTCTGAACTCTTATTTTTCAGGCGCGAGATGGGCTGCTCTTATCACGATATAGTAAAGTGGCTTGCAATACATAAAAACGTTCACCGCTCTCATACTCAAGTTGCTTTAAGAATTAAACAATGGGAGGCGAAATATGCCAAACAAAAAAAGCTCCCGACGAAAAAAGTTTGAGCGCAAGGCGAGAAATTTTTTCAATTTCCACTATTTTGGGCTAGGTAAAAACAAAAAAGAGGCGAAAGGAAAATTAAGAAGTCAATCCACTCTTTTTCGACATGTGGAGACAGCTGCCTTTATTCAAGAGCGGATGGGCGCATCCATGCTAATAGATATTACGCCACAAATGGCATTGGATTATTTATCATCCCGAGTCGGTAAAGTTTGTAGTAAAATGCTTGCAAATGAGCGGCGTGTACTAGAGCGGATCGTTTATTTACATGAGCCAGAGCGTAGGCTTTATATAGAAGAAAAACTCGATCCTAGAGAGTGGGTAAATCGAGCTTATACTCACGAACAAATTCATCAAATCATGACACATCAAACTCCAGAAAATCAGTTAGCTACCGCGCTTTGTTTTACAGCGGGGCTCAGAGTACAAGAGCTCCTCACCCTCCAACGATTTGACGAAGCTTCAGCGTCAAAAGATCGAAAATGGCGCAGTGATTTGTTTTCGGGTTTGCAAGGCGAGAAATACGTAGTGAAAGGCAAAGGGGGACTATATCGAGCCGTCATGATCCCGCATTGTTTAGCGAAAAAATTAGAGAGGCATCGTCTGAGTGAACCCCGACAAATCAAAGACCGAAAATGTACTATCACTAACCGGTACAACATCACTGGCGGGAAAAAATTTACCGATGCTTTCAGTCAATTGTCTAAGCGAGTTCTAGGCTGGTCACACGGTGCTCATGGGTTAAGATATACTTACGCACAAGATCGGCTTAATCGTTCTATTCCCGATAAAAGTTACGAAGAAAAACTGGAAATCATCAGCCAAGAGCTTGGCCATTTCAGAAAAGAGATCACACCTCACTATCTTCATCGAGGTACGTGTTCGTAGAAATAAGGGCGCTCTTAGACCATGCTTCACAAAACTGAATCAGGAGGGGTTTTACCCCCTCCTGCCCAGCTCTACCTTACTGCTTCGTAGACAACAAATTGAGCCAGAAAACTTGTGCCACCATCCTGGTAGCGAACCTCACAGAGTGAGTCTCGAACTAGCCATAAGCTACACAAGAACGTAAAGCACAGGACAATAAGTCCTGCGAGTGCTGTTTTATTTTTCGGCATATTTTGTTGCCTCCACAGTAAAGAGGCTCTACAATGAGTTTGTGGATCATCACTTAGGCCTCGTTAAATGAAAGTTACTGCGTCAACAGTAACCGGATAACGGGGCTTTTGTTTATCTGCCACAAGCAAACATAAAAGTCAGTCACTCATGGTAAATAAGCCAAGAGCGCCCAAACAAATTCTAACACAAGCCTTTCAAATCAAGAACGTTTGTTTAACTCGCTTCTTCAAGCTTATCGATGTAGCGTTTGTGCTGTTGGTTGATCTCTTCAAGCGACCCTATTTTCTGACTCTGATTTTGTAGTTGGGATTTTGCTTCGCTCAACTCGGATAGCGTCGCTTTGTAATGCGTTTCCATTTCCGTCGCTCTGGATTGCAGCGCCGTATGCTGCGTTTCAAAGTCTGTAACACGCTTCTCTAACGTACTGACCACCGATGTGGATCCTTCTAATTGAGTAGAAAGCTTGGTGACTTGTTGAGAGAGAGATTGGTTCTCGGATTGCAATGTCGAACTTTGTTCTTCAAGCGCCTGCTGTTTTGCTTTAACTTCATTCACGTAATCCTGGTTACTTTCAAGTTTTAACTCCGATTTCGCCAGTTCGGTACGTAACGTCTCATTTGTGCGCGTCGACTCTGTTAACTCTTTTTCTAATTGGGTGATACGCTGACGCAGCTCAGTGACTAAGACGTGTTGTGACTGTTCCAGTTTGCTCATTTCTGCTTCATGAGTGCGCTCGCGCTGAGTGAGTTCACCTTTCAGTTGAGTGATGTCTTTGCCCTGTTGTTCAACCACGGCATTTTGCTTATGCAGTCGGTCTTCCATCTTACTTAGCTCATCAATTGCCGCGTCACGCTGCTCGTTCGCTTCCTCTGCAATGCCTTTATAACGTTGCTCAGCCTCCACACTAAACCGAGAAATTTCCTTCATGAACATTTGCGTGAACTCAGAGCTAAAACCAAGCTTGTCATAAAGTGACTTTTCGTTGGCTTCCAACTCCTTACGCCAATTGGCATAGTATTTATGCACCGTTGATGTGCTCGAAACGTCCGGTAAATAAGTCAATATCACTCGAACACTGACTTTCTCACCTTTGCTGTAAAGGTCATTACAGATTTCGTTAACGCGCTCTTGCATTCTATCGGTCGACATATCGGGGCTCTCAAACTGTTCATGATATGAGCAGTATAATACAAACATAACGAACAAACAATACGAACGAACAGTGTTCGTTCGGTAATAAGATATAAAACGACAAAGGGCATTCATTTGTGCTTCAAATGAATGCCCTTTGTACATCGTAAGTTTACGCCTTACGGCGACGTAGTTACCCCACGAATTAATCATTCAAGCATGATTTAGGCTCGCCAGCGAACACGCTGACTGGTAGTGCTAAAGATAAAGAATCACTCCTTAAGTTAAGTCTTTTGACGCAATGGTCCCCCTCAGAACCTGGGCATCAAGTAAGGTTATGTGCTTGCAACAGGCTGTCGCAAAGTAGAATTTAGCCCTTAGAAATCAGAGCAGTATAATGACGCAGTGGCCATATTGGATTGATGTGAAAATCAAACAGTTGAATGAACAGGCGCAAGGCCTGAGCAGTTAAGTATGCTTTCACTCCTTTCTACTAGAGAAGAAGCCGCGACACGTTTCAGAGAGCCATTTAAGGGGGGGTTAACCCCGTGTGCTTAATACTGTGCAGTCAGTATTCAACTACAACAGTCTTAGTATAACACAAGAAAAACAATGTGATGGGCTGGCTAGACGACTCAAAAAGGCTATTCGGATTTAAGTGTGCGTATGGAAATTTGAACGCTTTCGCTATTCATATTCAGCACAATTGCTAAAACAGATTGGCTTATATGCTCACGCTTTCTCAACTTCTGAATTCTGGCTCTGGTATCTGTGTGATGACTTTAAAGATCCAAGTTTTGTCTTTGTCCTCGATGAGAGTTGGTAGTGCCATATGTGTAATTTCCTGTTTTACATGAAGAAACACACACGCTAACAGTGGATAGTTTAGAAATCAGTGATCTAGGTACTGGTGTTATTAGGTTTGGGGGAAAACACGACCACTAGAAATAAAGTCGAAACTTGCACACTTATTTGAACCCATATAAACTGCAATGAGACTAGGTTCAAAAAAGTATGGTGTTATATGTCTGTATATTTAAGCCTTGGCAAAGAGACACAAGGTAACTTTCATCACATCGACTCGCAAAAGTCAGGAAAAGGCCACTTGGCCTGTCCTTTCTGTCACTGTCCGTTAATCGCTGTGAAAGGCAAAACTAAGGCAGCTCACTTTCGCCACGATGGTGAAACCTGTAAAGAGTCTTTGACTGAGATCCCGCAAATTCCCGCATGGCATCACTTTCACCTCAACTATTCGCTAGAGATCATCGACGCTTTAAAGGACGGCTATCAAGCGGATAGCAAGTCGCCAAACGTATTTCAACACTGGAAGTCTGGATTACATCACTTTACACGTACAGCCCAACAAGAACTGTTTAGCCGTGACGACTGGACAGATAACCTTATCTTTACCGATACCGCGAGAACCATCCTTGGCAGCTTACCGCTATTAGGGTTTAGCCAGTGGATGCGTAACACCTTACAAATGCGCGTTCACACGTTGTGCGAAGCCATTGAACAAGGGACTCGACATCGAGCATGGCTCGAAATAGAGGCACACCGTCAACAAGTCATTCTCAAAGCCTCGCTCTATCTGTTTGAGTACCAACTAGAGGATAACAGCGTTATTCACAAGGTCGGGAGAACATCGATAGAGCCAGAACAACGCTTGAAAGAAACGGTACTCGATCTAAAAAAAGCCACAGGTAAAGCCGTAGTAAAAAGCACTATTTTGTGCAAAGTTACGAATTGTGGTCACGTTGAAAAGTATGTTTTTCATCGTTACAACAATCAGTTAGCTAACATTGGCTCACACACAGAATACCTGGTACTTGATTCCAAATCATTGAAGCGATTGAAAGCAGAATTTACCAAGCTGACTAACAACCTTGAGCCGTTCAACAAAGCGGAACGATTCATTGTTACGGGACGTTGGAAGTATGAAGAAAAACGCCTCGCAGCGTCTAAGCGTGGCATCGAGCTAACCCAACGCGAAAGCGGTAAATTTGGTCGGCCTAAAGGAACTACGGTCAGCACTGACGACTTTCTGGTTAAGCACTCAGATATAGTCACTAGCTTAGAACGTGGGCACTCTATCAACCAAACCGCAGAATTTACAGGTAAAGGACGTTCAACCGTGAAGCGCGTAAAAGCAACCATGAACAAATAAGGGGAAAACGGGGGTAACGCAAGATGCAGTGCAACCAATATACTTAAATCCACTAGATATAGTGGTGGTAAACTTTCGCTTAATCAGTGGTAAGTTTTGCCCAAAAGTTTACCAGTGCACGATGCAACAGGGGAGAACGGGAATTCGTATTAGTTAAGTAAGATTATAATGCCTACCTCCATCATCTTAGTTGCAACACCGCAACTATTGATGGCAAAGTTTGACTTTTACATAACAGGAGGGGATATGGCGGTCTTTAATATCCGTTATTTGGATAAAGAAAGAAATACGCTCAAGTCCGAAACAGTGTACATGCGCTCTTTAGCTGCTGCCAAAGCCAGCGCCACCACACACGCGACTGAAAATACGTCTAAAATAGAAATTAGCGACGTTGTCGATAAGCCCCTCGCCTTTCGTTATGCGACTGGCAAGTGGGATGAAGAAGAAAAACCAACTCTAGAACAAGGAAAAGAGATGAACCGTAAAGAATTAGTGGATCATATCGCAGAAGAAGTCGATATCTCAAAAAAAGAAGCCGATGCCGCACTGAAAGCCATCATCGAAGGCATCACCACGACACTGGCTGATGGTGATGACGTGACTTTGGTTGATTTTGGCACATTCAAAATCACCCACCGTGCAGCGCGTGAAGGCCGCAATCCGAAGACCGGTGAACCCCTTCAAATTACGGCGTCAAAAAGCCCAACATTTAAAGCTGGTAAAAAGTTGAAAGATGTGTTGAATCCATAATGCTTTACACAGCCTCACTGAAATATTGATGATTCAGCAGTTTCACTGTAATTCCTCGCCCGTTATAGGCGAGGATTCACAAAAACATCGCAGCAATTATGATTCTTTCGCCATTAGTTTATAAATAAGAGCCCCAATGATCGCACCTACAATTGGAGCCACCCAGAATAACCAAAGTTGCGACGTTGCCCAATCGCCAACATAAACCGCTACAGCAGTACTACGAGCTGGGTTAACCGATGTATTGGTTACAGGGATACTGATTAAGTGAATAAGCGTTAAACATAGGCCAATTGCAATTGGAGCAAAACCAGCAGGAGCTCGGCTATCTGTCGCACCCATGATCACAATTAAGAACATAGCAGTCAGTACGACTTCTGTAACTAGCGCAGCTGTCATTGTATAACGACCTGGAGAGTGCTCACCAAAGCCATTTGATGCGAAGCCATCGGCTAAATCAAAGCCAGCTTGTCCACTGGCGATAAGATATAAAATACCGCCTGCCGCAATTCCTCCAAGTACTTGAGAAACGATGTATGGAACTAAATCTTTGGCATCAAAACGGCCACCAACCCATAAGCCAACTGATACAGCTGGATTTAAGTGGCAACCAGATATGTGACCAATAGCAAAAGCCATTGTTAATACTGTTAAACCAAACGCCAGTGATACCCCAATAAATCCGATACCTAAATCAGGAAATCCTGCTGCTAGTACCGCGCTACCACACCCCCCCAGTACAAGCCAAAATGTACCGATAAACTCTGCCATATATTTATTCATGATAATTCCTAGATTGTTATGATTTACTTAAAGATAATAAATTCGACCTTTCATCGAAAGATAAAAACGATGTTTATCAGTTTGTAATTTCGCTAAATTAACAAGTGATCAATAACGACATGTATGAAAAGTCACTTAATTTGATGTCCAATATAAGTAGCCCAGATTATGTCCATTAGATACAAGATCTATTCCCGGTTTATCTTTGTTCTGACACCTGTTCAGAATGTTCCTCTATAACTTGCTGTTGTGCTTTTTCAATGTTCAACCACCAAACGAACACTTCGTACCAAATCGCTAGAATAACCGCACCTAAAAACAGACCGACGATACCGTAGAACAACATACCTCCGATAGCTCCGAGGAGAATTACAGGCATTGGTACATCAACACCACGACCCATCAACATTGGTTTGAATAAGTTTTCAGACAGCGCTGCAACCACAACCCAAACGGTAAACATTGTTGCTGTGCTAGTGTCTTGCGTCATGTACATGTAACCAACGACTGGCAGTACTGCTATTAAAGCAGGTAGCTGTGCGATACAAAGAATCATCAGTACTAGTGTTAGTAAGCCCGCAGCCGGAACGCCAAAGATGAAGAAACCCGCACCAATTAATAAAGCCTGAATGGCTGCTACACCAACAACGCCAAGCAACACACTCTTGATGGTCGCTGCAATAAGCGTTGTCCAACTCTTCGCGTTATCACCCGCGGTACGAACCGCGATGGTTTTCAAACCAGATGCCAGAGACTCAGAGTAAGTCATAAAGCCAGCGGCAATTGCTAGAGAGATGATTGATAGTAGCAAGCTACCCAGTGCACCACCGACCATGCCAAGCAGAGAAGTCAGACCTGCCTTAATTTGAGGCATAAAGGTTTGGATTGCTTTTTCTAGGTTAGTTGCAAATAGTGTCCATACTTCGTAAAGCTTGTCGCCGACCAAAGGCCAATCTGCTACCGATGCTTTTGGACTTGGGATCTTAATGTCACCACTTTGCAGTACGTCCAGTGCATGCGTTGCGCCATCGATAATAGAACCCGATACTATGACCGAAGGTGTAACCAATAGCGCGATACCCAGCAAGGCGATAGTCGTTGCAGCGAGGCCACGTTTGCCACCATACACTTTTGCCAGCTTTTTACAGATAGGCATCAGAGCGACAGCAATGATGGCCCCCCAAATCACCGGAAGGATGAAAGGTTTGATGATGTCGTATGTAAACATCAGCAAGATCAAGATCAAGCCGATTCGTATTGCAGATTCCACCATGTTACTGATGAAAAACTTACTTTCGATTTTTACCGATTGTTTATCCATTTTTTTTTACCTGATATTCAATGTTGGAACTGACGAGACTTGAAACAACAATCGCCATATAAAACACGCCTACGATGGCCTCTAGATACACGACGACTTGCGCCAAAGGTGTTAGAGGGCTGATGTCGCCATAACCGAGAGTGGTTAGAGTGACGAAACTGAAATACGCTGCGTTAGAGAAGTTTTGGCCCCATGAGATGGCTTCCATCCCAGTGAATGAATGTGGGGAAAATTCCAGAAGAATGAGGTAAGCAATTGCCCACATCAAACCGAGCAGCAAGAAGAGTGCAACAGATCCAATCACCTTGTTGGTGTTCACATGCCCAGTGAAAAGAATCTGTCTTGCAATCGATTTAAACGTACCAAAGAAGAAGGCGAAGGTTAGGGTGAGCATGACCGCGTCCATCTCTTTGATGCCCAATACTGCTTTGATGGCGATGACCACGACCCACGTACCTAACAAGGTATAAAGGAAGCGTGACCAGTTCTTATCAAAACGCAGACTCACCATACAAATGATGAAAGTCAGAATGGTGAAACCTTGCAGAAGATGCTCCATTGCCCCTTCCCCTACGACTTGTACAAATGCGCCAGCGATCAACAGACCGATGAGCGCTAACGTCAGGTAGAAGAAGTTATTTTCTTCATTGATGTTTTTGAGTTTTTTTCCAATAGCCATGGCTTGCCTGTTTAACTCCTATTCTTGTTCTTGTGATGAGTCCTTCATCACCATGATGGAAGCGGAAAGCCCGAATCTCAGATCAACGCCTTCCGGTAATTCATGCAATGACACTCGAACAGGAATACGTTGCGCTAGGCGAATCCATTGGAATACTGGGTTCACGTTAGGCAGAAGGTTATAGCCCACGGTGCCGTCTTTCGGGGCGATCCCCCAACCGATAGAATCGACGGTTGCATCGATTGGTGTGTCAGAATGTGACATAAGCGTAACGCGCGCATCACTGCCCGGAGCAATTTGCGCTAATTGGCTTTCACGGAAGAAACCAAATACCCAGAAACTGTTTTTATCGATAAGGGCAACCAAAGGTTGGTTCGCAACGGCTTGTGTGCCGTCGCGGATATCAAGGTTAGAAACAAAACCGTCAACCGAGGCATAAATCTTGGTGTAACTCAAATTTAGACGAACAGATTTTAATTGCTCTTCAGCGGATTTGATTTGCAGCAGTGACTCTTCGTAGGTGATCTCGCGGCGGATCAAGTCTTTGTGAGAAACTGCTCCGCGGTCTTTAGCACGAATGTCTTTCAAACGATCGTACTCGATCTTTTTGCCGCGTGAACTGACGATAGACTTTTGTAATGCCACTTCTGCTTGAGAAAGGGCAACTTCGTAAGTCGTAGGGTCGATCTCAAACAACAGATCGCCTTTCTTTACTTCTTGGTTATCTTGCACGGTGACATTGACGATAGGGCCAGAGACTCTAGGCGCCACCTTAATGACATTGGCACGAACTTGGCCATCTCGGGTCCAAGGGTTATTAAAATACTCTTCGAACTTCTGATAGCCGAACCACGCCGCGCCACCAAGAATGACAAGATTGAGTGCAATAACGAGTAGCTTTTTCATTTAGTTGGGCACCTAAAACTGTATATAAAAACTGTCGATGGCCACCACGTAAAACACCATGATGGCAAGGAATGTCAGGGACGGAAACGCAATAAAACGAGACAGACGTGTCTTGTTCAAAATGATCACCGTAATCCAAGTTGCGGTAACCGATAAAAACAGCACTAGCAACAATGGTGAGAAGTACACGTCACCCCAAGAGAGTTCATGTGGCATTATTGAGCCTCCTCTTCTTGTGATGCGTTATTGCTTTCTGCTTGATCTTTCGAGGCTGAGTCCTCGATACGATAAGGCGGCAGCACACGTGCTTCTTCATCCAAGTAGCCGTCCCAATCGCTGCGTTCTTGCATTTGCTTTGCTACACCTTCCGACAAGAAAGGTTTGCCCGTTTGGACCTCCCAGCCACCACCGAGCGCTTTGTATAAAGCGACAACTTGGTTAGCAACATTGCCTTTGATAGTGGCGTAGCTGTCTTCCGCACGCGTCATTTTCTCTACTGAGTTGAGTAGACGTTCAAACGAAATTTGGCCATTCTCATACTGAGTCATCGAGATATTGAATGCACGAATGGAGGAGTTAACCGATTGCAGACGCAATGATTTTTGCTCCAAGTAAAGATCATAAGCCTCGAGCGCATTGGTCACTTCATTGACTGCTTGCAGAACTTTCTTGTTGTAGTTAGTGAGCGTTTCTTGGAACTTCGCATCTTCAAATCGAATGTTATTTTTCACACGGCCGTACTGGAATATGTTCCAACTGAATGTCGGACCTATCACCATGGTGAGCGAGTCACTGAAGCTAAAGCTGCTGCCATCTGGCACTGTGCTATCGATGCCGATAGAGCCAAACAGGGAGAAGCTCGGATAAAGAGCGGTTTCAGCAACTCCGATTTGCGCACTTTGCGCACGTGCTTGCATTTCAGACACTTGTAAGTCAGGACGACGCATCACTAAGTTCGCATCCACTTGGTTGTCAAGCAGAGGAGGACGAGGCACGATTGAACGTTCATCATTACCGGAGAGCGCTGGCTTTCTTCCTGAGGATTTAAATTGGGCTTCGTAATCCGCCATTCGCTGTGCAAAGCCCGCGGATTTCAGTAACCCTTCAACCTCTTCTGGCAAGACACCAAGTAACAACGCTAACGCGGTTCGGGATTGCTTCATCGCAATTTCTAACGAAGGTTGCGCTGCTTTGGTGTTGAAGAGCTGGTTTTTTGCTTGTTGAACGTCGAGCTCCGTAACGTTGCCAGAATCAAACTGGACTTGAGTGATGTTCACCACACGTTCTTGGATCTCGATATTTCGGCGAGAAAGCAGAATACGTTCTTGGAAAGTACGGTAGTTAATGTAGTTGCGAGCCACTTCCGCAGTGATGGTAACCATAATGTCGTGATACGACGCAATCGACGCGTAATAGCCGGCTTCGGCAGACTCAATGCTACGTGCGTATTTGCCCCAAATGTCCATCTCCCAACCCGCATCAAATGACAACGCGGCGTTATTTACACCTTGGTCGTTCACATAAGCTCGTACTAAGTTACCGGAGACGGTTTGTACTTGCGGGTACTGCAAACCAGTCGAGATGCCCAGTAGTGAGCGTGCTTGAACGATGCGCAGACCAGCAGCCTCAAGGTCAAGGTTTTGTTGACTGGCCATCTCAACCAACAGGTTAAGGGTCGGGTCGTTAAATTGCTGCCACCACAGCTGCAATTTTTGCTCTGACTGCTCTGCGTCTTGCGTGGCGGCGGCTTTTTCTACCGACCAATCACTTGGCAAGACGGTCTGCTCTGGGTGGACATAATCAGGACCCAAAGTCGTACACGCACTCAATCCGAGTACAGAGAGTATGGTGAGGCTTGGTTTAGTTAGTTTTAGAAGCATCATATCACCACCTTTAAAACCGCTTCTGACGTAAGTTCACCCAATCGATATCCTCATAGGTTTGTTTGCATTGGTTGATCGCTTCGAACACGTTCCGTTTTAAATTCAGCAAGATATAAAAACCGGCAATCTCTGAATAAGCGTAGTCAGATAAATCCAACTCACTAAAGAAATCTTCCAGTTTATTTTCAAAGGATTGGTAATCTTGGCTGTATTGTTCGAAGACAGTATCGAGTTCAGTTGTTGGCTGATGGCTTGCTAATGATCCTGCCATCAGGGGTAATATGGAATCGGCATGCTTGCTGCGTAACTGTTTGATAAGTGGGTTACTTAATAACTTTTGTTCCGCTGCAATCAAGATGTTGACGTGGTTACTCAACGCATCGCAGGATTTACTGAATGCGCCTATCGCCTCTGGTGTCGTTTTGTTAAACAGTTTGTGGTTGACCTTTGAGCCCCACACTTTGAGTTTTTTCGAAGACACATTCAGAGTGACCAAGTGCAGTGAGCGCTTGACGGATTTGAAGCTTGAGTTTGATGGCTGATCATAACAGCTAAACAGATCGCTAACGTGCCGGAAATACCTCTCTTTCAAGGTCAGGAACAAATGCTCTGGACGAGAACTGAATGGAAAGTAATGAGCAAAAATGATCATAAACACCACCATGTAGAACAGGGTCATGATCGTCATTAGAATCCCGAAGTGATAGGTCATGTTGTTGTCGAGTCCGAGCACAAACAGGCCAATCATGTAGAAGATCGTTACCGGTCCTTTAAACAGATAGAAGCCGATAAAGGTGTAGATGAAAATGAATAAGCCGAGTTCACCACCGAGCTCTAATCCCGGCAAGATGAAGACGTACGAAGGCACCGCAAATAGGAAGCCAAACGTAAACAAAATCAGCAGCATAAATGGGTGAACGGGTACGAATGACAGCAATGACATAAAGATGGTAGAGAAGGTAACGAACGAGTAGCCACCAGGAGGATTGAAGTAAATCCAAATCAACCCTGCTACCCAATAAGTCGTAAAAGTTTTCACGGCTGTTTTAAAGTTCTCAGCATCCCACCAAAGGAATTTACTTTTTTGTTTCGGGAGCTCTTGCTTGAAAGACACATTGTTCGTGACGGAATCAATGCAGCTGATGCTTTCTGATAGGCGCGATAAGCTTTGATGCATTAACTTAAGCAAGTGACCAAGAGTAAGAGCGGAACCTTTGGTTAGGTGGGAGGCATTCGATAGTGCTTCTTGGTTGTAATCAATACTGAGTTCTTGCGCACGATAAGTAGGGTCTTCATGCTCCCACATTTTTTGGCAGGTTTGAAATAGGGTCTGGATCTCTTTAACCACCTGATCAAAGTTGTTGATGCAGTCACGGTCTTGCTGATGGCTAAAGTGGCTGTGTGCCGCGACACTGAGTTCTTGGGTAATTTGTTTATTGAAGTGAACAGCGAGTTGCCATTCTTTCATGTAAGCAGAGACATCACTGCATTCAACACTGACCATGGCGAAGCGTTGTTCTAGCGAATTCTGAGCAGCGAAAACCTTATCTAATAACTCATCAATCGTGGGGGTCAGTTCTTCATCTTCCCCCCCTTCTTTTTGTTCAGGGGAAGAGACGTTAACGTGGTGTGGCGTTGTCTTTTCTTCGAAATTTTGCAAGATCGCTACGAACAAAGTTTGCTGAGCTTGGTTAAGCTGCTCGATCATCTGGCGCAAATTCTGTTCTGTTTTGGTCGGCCACAAGAAAGTACCAACCAAGGTATAAATGACGACACCAAAAATAGTCATCTGGGCACGATCAACACCATACATGAATGCGCCATCGGCATCTCCGCCATTAGACATCATCAAAACCATAACGCCGGTCAGA
The DNA here is from genome assembly GCF_000272105.2 of Vibrio splendidus 12E03. Lineage (GTDB taxonomy): Bacteria > Pseudomonadota > Gammaproteobacteria > Enterobacterales > Vibrionaceae > Vibrio > Vibrio splendidus_I. The sequence continues at coordinate 11,508 of NZ_AJZD02000310.1, read as the reverse complement.
GCTAATAACGTCGGGTCTTTTTGGTAGGCATTGCGGAAGTAGAAGATAAAAGGCACAACCACTGAAACACTGAGCATGTACATTAAGCGATCTTGCGCGAACATGCCCACCAACAATAAGCCAATGACGGCACCGACTAACGTACCGAGTACACGTAATGTCCCTTTTGCTAATGATTCACGACGGCTGCCTGTAGAAGCAATCAGCATGACAGTCGTTGCTGCGGTTGAAGCTTGCGGCCAACCCATCGCAAATGGGATCAGATAAGCCAGAGTTAGGCTAAGCGCGACTTTTGTGGCGAATTTGATTTTATCGTTCATAAGGTCAAAGTTTGCTCAGGCTTATAGTTGTAAATAGATGAGTTTATTCAATTTGTAATAGAATTTCGTTTACATAAAGTGCGGATCTAGAGTATAGCGAATTAAAATAAATCCTTTGTAAACCATATTAAGGTTAAATGCCCTAATTACGTCCTACGCATTACTAGGGTTACCAAGCCGAGCTTTTAATCAATACGCATTGTCCATTCAAATTAACAGTATGACAAACCCTAATTACCAATGCATTGGTAAACTATTAATCATCATTCAGATAACCGGCGTACTTACGGGCTACGCTCAATCTTTGTAACAGAGCCAGTAAATGTCGCTTATATGTAGCTTGCAAGCTGTCTTGTTTTTTACATTAAAAAGAGGTTCTTCGTGTTAAAAATCAAAGCTAATTATTAAGCTCGATGAAATTCAGATGATTTCAGTAAATCAAGTACCTTCAATGAACAAGGGATAGATGATCAATAGCTAGTATTAGTTAACAATTTTTTTGGTTGTGTTTCTTATAGGTTGAGGCTCTTTGTTAGGAGTCGCTAAGTCAACCGCTTTACCAGCAGCACCTTCGTCAGGCAGTGCTTCTTTAGCGGTGATTTTTACTGTATCTGTCGCGGTTTCTTTCGGTGAACAACGTCCTCCTATACCGACAGCCGCATTTGTAACTGCACTCTTTACTGCTTTATCAACTGTGCATTCTGGATTAAGTACACCGGCGTGTGCTGTCACACTAATAACCACTATAAACAGTAGGTTAATTTTCCACATCTTAAACTCCTTTATTTTACGCTTAACTGCTGCTTACTTGAGTTTGGGATCTTTTTTAGATTAGGGCTACTTATTGATACCCAATAATCTAAAGATATCAGAAATGTAAGCTTCGTAAGACGGGTAAATTGAGCTTTTGAAACCTCCAATAAGTTGTAGATTATATTCTTGCGTAATGGATATCTTATCCATGAGAGGATCGGTATTCATAACATTCCTTTTCACTGAATGGGCAGGAAACCTATCACAGAACTTATTACAACAAGATAGCACGATATAGTTTTAACAATCTATTAATGCCAAGCTTCAGTATACCGAAAGAGGAAGGGCCAAGTTAAGGCTAAAGCTATAAACAAAAAGCAGCAGATAATAGGGAAGGCCAAGCCCCACCATATTTTCTTTGATACCCATGTCTTTATCGGCTGCGATTTTCGGTTAACTGTTCCTTGAATATTAATCAGTTAGACTGCATGCTCTATTTTGTTATGGTCACCAGCGACTCAAAGTCAGAAAGAGAGCACAGTTGCCCTCTTCATTAATCATACGAGAAGCCATTCATCAGCTTCATTGAACGCTTGCTCGATCACCTTATTCGCTCTCTTCTTCTCATCTTTATCTCTGGAATACACTTCTAAGTTATTATTCGTTCCTTTACGGACTCGTATTCGAGCGTCAGGATAAAGCGGCCTTAAACGACGCTCTAGCTCCTCGGTTATTTTTCCTAGACCGCCTTTCGGTAATACTTTTTCATCGACCATCATTTCAACACGCATTTTCACTTACCTCATATTCAAGCACACCACAATACTGATCAAAACAACAGTATGAGCATGAGTGAGCATTGTCAATCCATTTGATGATGGTTTATTTTAGGTACACCTTTAATGCACTAGGTTATTTTAGTGCTGTAAATAGCAAAAATAGATGTATAATGCACCAATATAACTAAACCAATGTAAAATGCACCAATGAACAGCAATATACGAATTTATGGTTACCTAAGAGCATCGACCGACGAGCAAGATGCTTCACGAGCAAAAAATGACCTTATTGACTTTGCAGACAAAATGGGGTTCCCGATCGCGTGCTGGTTTGAAGAAAATGAATCTGGCGCTCAATTACATCGTCCTGAGTTATTTCGGTTACTCGATGTCGCCATGGCCGGTGATATCATCCTAGTTGAGCAAGTAGACCGAATAAGTCGTTTGAACACCAAAGATTGGGAGCAACTGAAAAACATCATCGCCAATAAAGGGCTAAAGGTTGTGGCATTAGACCTACCGACGAGTCATCAGTTCATGAAGACCACCGATGAGTTTACAGAACGAATGCTTGCAGCACTCAACAGCATGATGCTCGATATGCTGGCCGCTGTCGCAAGAAAAGATTATGAAGATAGACGTCGACGGCAAGCGCAAGGCGTACAAAGAGCGAAAAAAGAAGGGAAATATAAAGGTCGACCGGTTAATGTCAAATTGCACCAAAAGATAGAAGGCCTACTTCGAGAAGGCAAAAGCTACAGCCAGATTGAAACGCTTATAGGTTGCTCCAGACACACGATTTCTAAAGTTTCTAAATTAATAAAAAACAACAATACACTATGTTAAAACCATCACGACAAGATCGAGAAAACCTCTTTATCCAAAAAGCAAAACTAAAGTACGGTGAACTGTACGACTTTTCGAAAATGAAGTATATCAATCGCTCTACCCCTGTCGAAATATCATGCCCAGAGCACGGCGCCTTCCATACAACACCCAATAACTTTCTGGCCACGGTAAAAAAGATCGGTTGCCCGCTCTGCAGCCGTGCACAGAAGGCAAAACGTACACCACAAAAAGCCAATGATAAGAATGAAATCAGGGGGTGTGGGACGGATAACTTCAACGTTCGTGGAGGGACGAAACAATATAACCACCTATTGCTGAAGGTGTTTGATTGATAGTTACCACCTAGATAGGCCGATATTTGTTAGCTAGACATAGTCGCTCGGCGCTTAAGGTCTTGAGCCTTCAAAACCTTGGCCCCCATAATCACAACTCTAAGAAACCCCTGCTTTGATTGGGACTTGTTCCAATTATCTAGGTTCTGGCGCGTTGTAGATGCGTACCTAGCCAATTCGTCAACGGTGTCAAACCCAGCCATTTTACTGAGTTCTGAGAGCTTATAGTCTGGTACAAAACTCATTGAAATACCTCCAAACCAATTAGTCAAAATGTTTTACCAAAGCACTTGATTTAGTAAAGTATTTTGACTAATTAAAGCTATTCCGTAAATATGTTTGACTGAATATTTATAGTTAAAACGGCTTAATACCGTTTGTACCTGATTTTGAGAGAGGTAAGGATCAAAGAAACAACGAATAGTGGTGTTGTCAAAAATGAGGCTGAGTGAAAGGAAAGTTAGCCTTACCATTAAATGGGCAAGGCTTCTACTTTATATCTCGGCTAGTGAGAAAGTTGGGCAAGTTCGTCTTTGCTCAATCCAGTGACGTCCATAATGGCTTGTTGATCCATCCCATTAAGCATCATCTTACGCGCCATTTCATTGAGTGTCTCTTGACGTCCTTCCTGGCGTCCTTCTTGGATCCCCTCTTGGCGGCCACGTTGAATGCCACGTTGAATGCCACGTTGTTCGCCTTGTTGGCGTAATTGCTCTGCAATCGTCATAAGTGTGTCCTCGTGTTTCGGTACTGATGAGGCCAGCGACGTGATCAACGCCTCTAGATTGTTCGTTTCACCCACTTGGAGTAAATAGCTCATCAATGACTGTACTTGCTTGTCTGTAGTGTAATCGGTTAAGAGCAATGTGACCAGAGGCTCAAGGAAATCCATGATATCTCGATGTCTCGCGTGCTTTTGTACCAGCTCAAGCAAGGCGATACGGCGATGCTGCATTATTTCATCGTCGGATATGACCGTGATATCGACCAATGGAAAGTCTTGAGTATAAAGCGCTTTAGCCTGGTCTGGATTAGCAAAGCCTTTTAACCAATTCATGGCATAGGGATAAGGCGATATTTTGCCATGGTAAAACTGCAATGGTATCACCAAAGGTAAATATTCATGGCCAGCATCGATATGCTGCTGCATGGCGGCGATAGCGTAGCGCATCAGCCTGAACGCCATGTGCTTATCTGGCCGACTTTGGTGTTCGATTAACGCGTAGACGTACCCTTCTCCCTGAGAGGTTTTGAGAGAATAGAGCACATCCGAATAGTAAGGACGCAGGCTTTCTTCAATGAAGCTGCCAGATTCGAGCTTGAGCGTCGTCAAATCACAGATGTCACGCAGCTCAGCTGGCAGGTGAATATCCAGTAAGTCCTTAGCGGTTTCTGGATGCGTCATAAACTGCTTAAAAAGCGCATCATGTGGGGTTGGCGTTGTTTTTTTCATGTCATTATCTTAACACTCAATGCATATACACACTTACTTTTATTCTTTCTCTATGTAATATCTAACAACGCTAGACAACGACACTGTGCAACCTTCATAAACATTCGTCATTCTATAATCCATTGAGTTCTACAATCAAGGCAAATCCAGTTACCCGGTGCTTCTGTCACGGATTCCCTCACGGAAGTACTCTTACATGTAGGGCATTTAAGGTATATATCTTCCTCAATTGTAAAACCCTTTATATATTCAACAACAAAAACATCTTTCTCACTACCGTTTAAGCCCTGAATATCAGCTTCAAATTCTGCAGAGCTTACAAGCTCTGTTAACAACTCCCTGAAAGGATTCTCTAACAACGCCATGTTAGTTTTTCGCATCGTTTTTCCTTTTTCATATGAATGACACATTGTAATGGGGAAAGCCAACTTATTGTGAAAGTACGACGTCATGCGGAATTAATATCCATAATAAAACATCATGTAGTTGCCGATTTCAAGTTCGGCTTCACAATGTGTCGTGTAAGCTTTTAAGTAAACCTCTTCATATTTCAGACTCATCTATAATCCCATAACGCTCGCTAGGTAGAGCCATGTGAGGAGCGCGCGACGACATACAGAATGAGCAAAGCGAAAAAATATTGACCACCGCACTTTTCACAAAAAAGATCGCACTGTCAGTCACCATGGCTTAAATATTGCCCCTCGCCTTGCCAGAATGCGCGAGCGTAGCGAGTAAGATAGGCGGTGATATCAACATGTCTTTGGAGTATATCGCCATGCTACCGGATGGTCAGTGGACGTGGGGCCCGTTCTTATCGTGATATCTTCTGCAGGTGAGTTTATCGAGGAACTTGATACGATAAGAATGGGAGGGACTTTAAGGCGCTTTGGTCTATCCACTCTATCCACTCTATCCACTCTATCCACAGATTTTTAAAATTAGTAATAGAAAGAAAAGTATCGAATTTAAGTAATAAAATGGGGCATCTACTTTTTACCACCGTAGTATCTATATATATCAATAGTTAGTATCCATTTTATGTGGATAACGTACCAAGCGAGCAAAACGCTCCCCATGGAACGATATTATCCACCGCAGACCACAGATAAGCCGGAAAAAGAGAAAATGAGGGTTAAAACAAACTAAGAGTGTGTGATGAAGGTCAAATTAGGTAAGCAGAGGGGTGTTCGAAAGCCGCTTCGAAGAAGCAAAAGGATAAGAAAGTAGGAAGATTAAGCCGCGAGGGGCTCGGGCGGTGAAGCGGTAGGAGAAAAGCCCAAATGTTTGAGACGGGTATTTGCTGTCAGCTCAAATTCTTGCTGGCTCAGCGTGCTGTCTAACCCTTCATCGAGCATTTTTTTAACAACGAGGCTCAGCGCTCGTGAGCGATCATTGGTTTGTTGAACTTTCTGTTTGGTACTGGAGGCCCCAATCGCCTGGTTACGACGTTCAATGGTGCCTTCCCATAGGGTATTACGCAGTATGGCCAAGCGCGCCGGTAGGCTCCCCGCTCCCTCTTGAATGGCGAGCTTATCCTTCGCTTCAAATTCTTGGCAAAGTTTCTTTCCAGCGGTTTCTCCGCCAACTAAAGTCCCGAAGTCATCCGTTAAGACATAAACGTTGTTGAGATTACGCTTTTGCCCATCACTTTTATCATGCACCAGGCCACCACGTGGGTCGGTCGCCAGGTTATCCCCAATAAAGGCATGACGAAGCAACCCACACTGGATAAGTAAGGAGAACCAACGAGAGACCGTGGATTGGCTTTTACCAATCACTTCGCCAATTTGTGACTGGGTGCCTCTCAGTGAGAACGAACGCGTGCTGAGACAAGTGTTGCAAATCATATAGAGCACTAAGTGATCGAAGGTTTGCGCGGCGTCTTTACGATACAACACCGTGCTGCCTTGACGTTGCAATTGGTAGTAGAGCCCACCGTTAGCCCGAGCGCCGTGTTTTAACACCGCACGAAAGACATCGGCGAGACCCGCTGGGAGCTTAGGGGGTTGGCCACTTTTCTTCCAGCGCTCAAGCGCATACTCAGGGCGATGATGAAACGCAACCAAAGCCGCTTCATAATCCGAGAGCGGTTGGGTGGCCTTCCCCATTGGGGTTTGCTTGGCTTTTTCGAGTTCGACCAAGAGCTCAGAGCGCTTTCGTGAACGCTTGCTTTCGCGCGCATATCGCTGCGCTTCATGCTCGTTAGCCTTATCTTGCAGCGTTTGCTCTTCCTCTGGCGCGGGTCTCTCGCCCGACAAGACTTGATACGCTTCATCGGGATGATAAGGCGCGCCTTGCTCCACCGCAAAGGATACCGTGCTTGGCGTGGCCGTTAGGGGCTCTGGCGCCCCCTGAAACACGGTCCGCTTAGCCATGTGAGATCTTAATCACAGGCGCAAACTCCGCGCGCTCGACCCCTTCAAGGACTTCAAAAGGGATAGCACCGAGCTTAGCTTGAGCGGCTTGCGCTTTCGCATTGTTGTCCGTCACATCTTGTCGGGTCACCCCGGAATGTTGAAAGGTGACGCTCATTGAAATGATCCCACGCAGGGCTTTCAAGCACGCGAGGCGATGTTGTTCAAAATCACTGCGGGCCATCTGCGCTTTAAAGTGCGCGTCTGATAGCTGCACCATGGCAATATCAAATTGCTCTAACAGCGCCAGCAGGCGCCAACCAAAGCGCGTCTTGACCGATACCGACTTTTTCACCGGCGCGCGGCTCAAGGTCTCATGATAAAAAATGCGGGAACTGTTGCGCTGAGGCAGTACATCGAGCGTGGATTGGCACAGAGCAAACGCCGCGTTGATAGCACGCTCGATTTCAAGCAGGGCAAAATCCGCGTAGGGATCGTCATGGCGCGCCGCATGCTCCAGTGTCGAGAGACGTTGAAAAAACAACCCAACACCGGGGGCTTTGCTCCGTTTCGATGGATTCCACAGTTTGACGGTTTCGACGCTGTGCAATTGCACTTCGGCGCTGGCCACCAAGCCGCCCATTTTATTGCTTTGCTGCTTTTTATTGCTCATGCTCTTTATCCCACTTTTCTAGTTCTTTCCATAACGCGCCCAAACTGACTTGGTACGTCCTCGCTATCTGTAACAGTGCATCTGCACTGATTTGACGGTAATCCCCTTGCTCCATCAGCGCTTTGCATACGGCACTGTGTTGTTTATGGGAAATGCTTCGACCTCGATATGATTTATCAATGGATAATTTATCTCGAAAGGCACAGCACTCTTCGGCTCGAACCCCGAAAAAATGCATCATCATTTTGTTGTTCGCACCATGTAATAAAAACGTTTTATGCTCTTCTGGCGGCTCTGCATCAGAAAATAACGCCTGCATCAACGGTGTGATATCAAGTGCGCCTTTGCGCTGTCTAATCCAACCATCCAGCTCGCGATACGAAAGGCGCTCTAATCTAGAAATCTGCGCATCACTCACTCCAATGGCTTTTAGCACCTCCTCTTGACCAGAGACGGCCAAGTAAGCCAGTTTAGTGATCACGACCTGACACACTTCACTGGTAAGATCATCTTTTTTCATGCTCATACCCCCTCCAACATCACAAGTGGATTGACCGCGTAGCGAGTTTCCCACGCTTCGGTCAAAGGAAACAAAAAGCCGTTCAGCGCTTGATTGGAATCTTGAATGCGCGCTTTGTGTACGTTACGCGCCTCTTTGGTGACGATATGACGCTTTAGAGGTTGCAACCCTTGTTGAACTTCGCTGTAACTGTTGGCTTTGGCGTACTGGCAACGCTCATCGATGAAAGTACGAAAGGCGCCAGGCGAGACCACAAACAAACCTTGTTCAAGGCGATGGAATAACGCGTCTTGACGGTTCACCGGGTGCACGCCGCCTTTAAGGACTGAATCTAACCATTCATAGAAAGCACGGCCCAAGTCTTCGCCGTGGGTCTCCCTTAAATCTATCTTCTGCAGGAGAGCGTGAGGCTCGCTGGACTCAGGCACAGAGACAGGCTCAGCGTTTAACGCTTCCAACGCGGCTTCGACCTCATCCACCGGCGCTGCGGGCTCTATTGCTGTAGGAGGTATCGCTTCTGGGTCTTCATCCTCTTGCTCGATGGGCGATGTAGCCTGCGTCATAGCGGGCTGCATGAAAGCCATGAGGTCATCACTGATGGCGTCATTGTTGAGGGGCGCTTCAAGATAAGTGGTGTCTGCCATAGGCGCGTCTTCATCCTCAGGCACGATTGACTGAGGTTGAGTAGGTGTCGCTTCTCCCTCAACGTCTACCTCAACAGGAAGAATGTGCCCTACCAGGCTCTCCAGCTCTGCTTCTGGGGCGAATGTTGGCCAATGCACACAGATAAAGGTAAAGGTTTGGCGCCAGTCAAACTCAGAGAGCAGCACCTCACACTTCCAAATCGCCATGTCATCGGCATTCGGACGAATAAGTTGGTGTTGCTGCAGCTCGTTAAACAAACGGGAATTGTCCGAAGGAACAGAGGTGATGCCACGCTCAAGCAGCGTGCTGCGTAGTCGGTCAGCGATGGGCTTACTCATCAAGTAAAGGAGCTCCCCCTCCACAAAACCTTCGGCGCCTTTTTTGTTCAGTGGGATGGTCGCACTTTGCAGTAAATGCGATAAGGTCAGCTTGAGTTGCCCCGCCAGGGACACCGTCGCCCCGCGTGCTTGCTCAGCGGCGAGATTGATCCCCTCTTTGTCAGCACCCAAGTCTTGCGCGACGCTGGCCGCGTCCGCTTGCGTCACGATTTGCTCAATGACATTGTCAGGGTTTTTATGACCTGATAGATATTCAACCATGGTGTGAAACAGGGCTTTGTCGCTGGAGATAGCCAGCATGGCATCAGAGCTGAGCAATTGAGTCAGTAGGGTATGGCCCATATATTGGTGCGTCGAGTACTGGCGTGCTTTGTTGTAACGACAACGGTACGGTCTGGTAATGGCGCCCATCACAGGACTCCAACGCTCCCCCTCCCCGCCTTCTTGATGCAACTCGATGTCCACATCATTGATCTTGCCTGAGTCGTGCAGCAGCGCACATAAAAACACGCCATAGACCCACACGATTTCACGGTGGATCACCTCTTCGGGTGGGGTATTGGGCGGTAATATCGCATTGCGGCGTAGACGCATCGCGTAAATGGCCACATCGAGGCTGTGGAGCAATAAACCGCGTTTACCCGTGTGGTGATAATTTTCTGAAGCAGGGATATCTTGACACCACATGGCGTAGTTCACGACCGTATCGACGACAAACTCAGGCCACACCTCAAACGGCAGTGCAAGACCGCTGCGTTTTAAGACGCGGAGTTTGTCCTGGATAATCTCGTCGTGTTCGAGCTCAGCCCGAGTGGCAGGCAGCACAAAGCCCTCTGGAGCGCTCAGCGCACCAGAGGGCGATACATCGGATTGATTATGTTGTTCATCTGCGTAAAGCCAATCAATGAACCGTTTAATTGATTGAAACATCCTTAACCTACCTTCTGACCTATCAAAACCAAAAAAATACTGTATATAAAAACAGTACCACAAACATTTCGTTGCATACAATACCGATCAAAAACCGTTTGAGGCAAAAACACTGACCCCTAGGTTTGAACCCATTTCATGCACGAAATAAAAGTAACAGAGACGAAAAAATCAAGGCGTGATAGCCCTGTACTCTGAATATTGGTAGGCGACACTGCACAGTTAGTGCATGACGCTAAGTCGAGCGCGGGGCTCGTCAGGTTTGATAGCACCGAAGCGATGTAGGCTAAGGGCAGTTAAGTATGCTTTCACTTTTTCCGTTTGAACTTGGAAAAAGCCGCGACACGTTTCAGAGAGCCATTTAAGGGGGTTAACCCCGTGTGCTTGACTGCGCAATGGCAGACGGAGCAACTCTATAAAAATTGAATAGAGAGATCAAGTCCTTGAAGGAAAGCTGAGAAGGCAGGACACCGCTTGTTGATTCAGTATTGATGTGGTTATGAGTACTGAACATCTGGACCAATAGGCGATTGACTAAGCATCACAGAGAGGAAAGACGTCCCTCTTCATTGGTATTAGGTAAATGTTTGAATTGGAACTATTGTCACATAAGAGCGCGAGAAAAAGGTGCGAGCCCCAGAGCATTAGGGGCTCGCAATAGTGCGCAGTGGGATGCGCGCACTAAATTTGGTGCCGGGGTGTAGTGCATGAATGGGTTTTTAAAGAGCTAGAACCCATGCTATTACTGTTTAACCATGCGTTCAATATGTTTAACTATTTAGTTCTGATTATGGAACTTATTAGTAACCAAAAATAGGATTAAGATCAAGACTATTAAATGATATAAGTTGCCAGGCATGACAAAGATAGAATTAGCAATAGTTGAAACAATCAATAAAAGTGGATTGAGTAACTATGAAATAGCGAAGAATCTTAATGTTTCTAGATCATTAGTAGGAAGATGGGCTAAAACAGGGAAAATTTCTGTTGAGAATTTAGGAGGTCTATGTTCTCTCTTAGGAATTGATGCTAATCAACTTCTTCAGATCTATTCAGAAGATCAGTATTTATCGGAAATTGAACAAGAAATAATCAATTTATTAAAGCAAAGTAACAAAGAGAAGTCCGTTTATCTTCCTGCGATACGAAAGTTATTGTCTTAAATATCGATTCTCGAATGGACTTTAGACTAACAAAAAAATTTAGTTAATTAGTCTGTCGTGTGTAGTTTGGTTTACTCTATAATTAAAGATCCTCCCGTGCCTACACGGGTACTTACTTTCACAACTCCATACGTAGTTAACATTCATCCACGTTGAGCCGGCGACGTTGTCGCCTTAGCGGCCTACGGCCGAAAACAAAGAGACTCAACCTGCTAGGTCGCTTTGCATGAATCGTTTATCCTATCAGTCATGCATCCGAATAAGCCCATCAAACAACTCTTCAATGCCAACGATAATTGGCTGAACTATCTCAATAAACATCGGGAAAACCTCCGAACCGTCGTCATCGAAAATGTCACCAAGATGCTCGCTTGCAGTACCGCTGCTTTTGGCTCT
>NZ_AJZD02000309.1 GCF_000272105.2 Vibrio splendidus 12E03 | reverse complement strand
TTAGTTCCATTGAATTACGCAACAAAGCCGTTTCCGAGTGTAAAAAATCGTATTGATGCAATTGTTGTTTGCTTAGCTCGCCTTCGGACTTGTAGGTGGAAGAAAGTCTAAAAACATAGCAAATACTCCAAATCCTAGAAGGATAATCCCCCACCCCCAAAAAAAGGTTTCACTTGAGAAATCTATTCCGTACTTAACGACCGTTGACGATACAATAACTACGGCACTACCAATAGAGTAGAAAATACCAGAAATGAGCTGAATTAATAGTAGAAAAACTTTAAAATTTGGAGCCTCTAGCAACCTTGCTTTAATTAATAAGAATGCCAGCATTGGAATAAGATAGAAGAAAGCAAAATACAAGCCATTAAAAGAGCTAAAAAAATTAATACCGAATTCGACTATCGTATTTTTAAATGTTCCATCGCTCTCTACTCCAAACAACAAAAGGCCAAATAGAATCAGAGGACCAAGAATAAGTGATATAATAAAGTTAAAAAACTCTTGCCTATAAACGGAGCCTGAAGATATATAAGCCCAACATTTTTTCAACACAACTAACGTACCTTTTATTATAAAAACCAGTAATTTACCACGAAACACTACTCAGTAGGTAGATGAATTACATATGACGTTTCCAGCATATAAACTGCGCCAGCGTGTTATTACTTTTTAATAATGCGTGTTATCCGAGATGGAGAGTCACACACATAGATTCTGTAGAATATTTAATCCAACTTACAGTGGGACAAAACGAGTTAGCCCCTAATGACTCACCGACGTTGAAAACAGGTTAATGATCACCACACCTGCCAAAATCAAAGCGATGCCGATGATCGCGAAGATATCGAGCTTTTGCCCGTAGACTAGCCAAGACAAAGCTGCGACGAGCACGATACCTGCCCCACACCAAATCGCATACGCCACACCTAAAGACATGGTTTGCACTGTGAGAGACAACAGATAAAAGGCACAGCCGTAGCTAGCCAATACCGCGACAGTGGCCGGTAAAGAAGTAAATTGTTGCGTTTTAGGTAATAGAGAAGTCGCGACAACTTCAAGCACGATGGCAAGTGATAGCATCACTGGAGGTGGAAGAGATAAAAGCATGTTTGAGTCTACAACGAGAAAATAGGCGGAAAGCTTACGTCCCATTTGTTTCTAATAAATGTCTTACCTACATAGTTCCTGTTTACAGTGTCCTTAGATTTTCTGAGTAACTAACCCTCCTTTCGGAACTCTTCTGAATACACCCATTATTACAAATACGTAATAATCATTTTCTATTTAAGGGGATTATCAAAACATGCACTCGCACCTATACTAGCTCCAACAAAACGAGAGAGCGGAAACAATTAAGCTCAACTACTCTTAACGGGTTGAAGCTAATTGCACAGTTATCCGCTGTACTGACATATATAGGAAGCATCCAATGACAATCGAAATTAAACCTGGTCAAACTCATATCAAATCAAAAGCAATGGTTGCATGGGCAGCTGGCGAGCCACTAAAAATGGAAGAAGTTGATGTACAACTTCCTAAAGCTGGTGAGGTTCTAGTTCGCATCGTTGCTACTGGTGTTTGTCACACTGACGCATTCACATTATCAGGTGACGATCCAGAAGGTATCTTCCCTTCTATTCTTGGTCACGAAGGTGGCGGTATCGTTGAGATGATCGGTGAAGGCGTTACCAGTGTTGAAGTTGGCGATCACGTAATCCCACTTTACACAGCAGAATGTGGCGAATGTAAGTTCTGTAAATCTGGTAAAACTAACCTGTGCCAAGCGGTTCGTGAAACGCAAGGTAAAGGCCTAATGCCAGACGGTACAAGCCGCTTCTCTATCAATGGCGAAACAATTTTCCATTACATGGGTTGCTCTACTTTCTCTGAGTACACAGTACTTCCAGAAATCTCTCTAGCGAAAGTAAGCAAAGAAGCACCACTTGAAGAAGTTTGTCTTCTAGGTTGTGGTGTAACAACAGGTATGGGCGCTGTACTAAATACAGCTAAAGTTGAAAAAGGCGACAACGTTGCTGTATTCGGCCTAGGCGGTATCGGCCTTTCTGCAATCATTGGTGCTCGCATGGCTGGTGCTGACCGCATCATCGGTGTTGATATCAACGAGAGTAAATTCGAGCTAGCAAAACAGCTTGGCGCGACTGACTGCATCAACCCAACTAAATTCGACAAGCCAATCCAAGACGTTATCGTTGAGATGACAGACGGCGGTGTTGAGTACTCTTTCGAGTGTATCGGTAACGTAAACGTGATGCGTCAAGCACTTGAGTGCTGCCACAAAGGTTGGGGCGAATCAGTAATCATTGGTGTTGCGGGTGCAGGTCAAGAGATCGCAACTCGTCCATTCCAACTAGTGACTGGTCGTGTATGGCGTGGTTCTGCTTTCGGTGGTGTTAAAGGCCGCTCTGAGCTTCCAGAAATCGTAAACCGTTACATGGCGGGTGAGTTTGGTCTTCAAGAGTTCATCACTCACACTATGGGTCTGCAAGACGTAAACGAAGCATTCGACCTAATGCACAAAGGTGAATCTATCCGTACTGTTCTACACATGGATAAATAATACCAATCGTAGTAAATAACTGGTCATTCTAGCTTGTTAAAACGCTCGATAACGGCGTTAGAAATTTTGATTGTAGAATAACTACTTATCGAAAAATTCTGCCTTGTTCTCAAGCATTTTTCCTGCGCTATTTATGACCATCTACTTACTGTGATTGGTATAACACCTCTTGGTCTCGGCACTTAGGTGTCGAGGCCAAAGTTATAAATGAAAAGCAACAAACTGTCTTCACCACCTCCTGCCCGGTGGGTGGTGAAACTTTAAATAACATAGACAAGTTACTCCCCAAAACCATCAACCTAACGGAGCACAATAGATGACAATCGAAAACATTAGCCAAGCAAAGGTTGCTGGTGGTTGGCACAAACAATACACCCACTTTTCTGCAACGCTTGACTGCAACATGCGTTTTGCGATTTTCTTGCCACCTAACGCAAGCAAAGAAAACCCAGTTCCTGTTTTGTATTGGTTATCAGGCTTAACCTGTACTGATGAAAACTTCATGCAAAAAGCCGGCGCGTTCAAAGCTGCGGCTGAGCAAGGCATCGCTATTGTTGCCCCAGATACAAGCCCGCGCGGCGAAGGCGTTGCAGACAATGAAAATTACGATCTCGGCCAAGGTGCAGGCTTCTATGTGAATGCCACTCAAGCACCATGGGACAGCCATTACCACATGTACGATTACGTGGTAACAGAGCTTCCAGCATTGATTGAATCTTTCTTCCCTGTGACTTCGGTGAAATCGATTTCTGGTCACAGCATGGGCGGACACGGTGCCCTAACGATTGGTATCAAAAACGAAGATAGCTACCGTTCTATCTCTGCATTCAGCCCAATCACCAACCCAATGCAATGCCCTTGGGGACAAAAAGCATTCAACCAATATCTAGGCTTAGATATTGAAGAGTGGAAACACTACGATGCCTCTGAGCTTCTAAAAACCAAAGGCACCAAGCTGCCAATGTTGGTTGACCAAGGTGAAGCCGATAACTTCCTGATTGAGCAGCTAAAGCCTGAGCAATTGGTAGAAGCGGCTAAGGTAACAAATGCCGATTTAGAGCTACGTATGCAGCCAGGTTACGACCATAGCTACTTCTTCATCTCTAGCTTTATTGATGAGCACATTGAGTTCCACGCGGCTTACTTAAACAAGTAGCCAGATGAATTTAGCCCGCACCTTGTAAACGCAAGGTGAACCTTTTTTATGCCTGTTCATTACTCGCACAGATCAATGTAAACCAAGGGTTGTGAACAGTGTGTCAATTCATTCAAACTTCCTAACAGACAGGTATCTCCTTCACTTATTCATACTCTTACAATCAGCAAATCAAACCTGTTATTATAGCAACCTTCAACATCACCTATTTTGAAGGTTGCTATGAAAGCAATTAAGACTCTTTTCTTCCTAATGGTTTTATTAAGCGGTCTATTTACCGCTTGGCTGTTTATCCCGATTCCAGCGACCATGGACAAACAAACGCTCGACGTTCCATTAACGGAACCATTCAAGCTTGTGGCGTATCGCAGCAATCCGAATGACGCGAGCAAGCCGCTGACTTACCACTACTATGTGATTTCTGATGTGGTTGGCGTGGACGACATGGACCCGTTTTTGATTACCACAGACCAGTTCGTGAAGCTTGGCGAATTCGACGAGAACACGTTCAATTTAACGGTTAACGGTAAGATCGAGAGCTACACCAACGATTTGTGGATCAAAAAATCTGACGGCAAGCTTCAGCACTGGTACGTAAGTGTTGATGCAAACTATATTCGTTAGTGTAAACCTTAGATAAGATTTATCTTCAGACTGCGCTTTGGCTTCCAAGCGCAGTTTTTGTTTCAAGCCGCCCGCTTTACACTCTCCCTCACTTTTTACCCACGACTGCCGTACTCTAAAAATGCTACAAGCAGAGCAGGTTTTATAAGCCCTTAAGATACGATAAGCTCCACCTATGCTCGACTCCCAATAAATCAAAAATAATAAAGGATCACCCGTGGAATTTACGCTCGACAAATTTAACGGCATCATCATTGACCCAGCAACAGCCCCTCACGATGCTGCCTCATTCAATGCCGAACTTAGCCAGATCACCGAATTTTCAAAGCAGAATAACAAAGGCATTATTTGGATTAGTTTGCCTATTTCGCTCTCGCACCTTATTCCGGTGGCGACTGAGCTTGGCTTCGTGTTTCACAACTGTCTAGAAGACGAGATTACGCTGATTCATAAATCCGAGATTGTAGAATTTGTGCCTTTCATTCCGACCCACACCTTGGGCGCTGGCGCGTTGATCACCAACGAACACAACCAAGTGCTGATGATTAAAGAACACGGCATGACAGGCTACAAATTACCTGGCGGCCACATTGAACTTGGCGAGGGTATTGAAGAGTCTGTGGTTCGAGAAACATTAGAAGAGACAGGCATCGAAGCCACGTTCGTTTCAGTGGTTGGCATGGCGACAAGGCACCCGTATCAATTTGGTAAATCAAACCTCTACTTTATTTGTCACCTTATCGCTCAAACTCAAGATATCGCGATTCAAGACACCGATGAAATTGCAGAAGCTAAATGGATTGACGTTGAAGAGTATATTAACAACCCTGACAGCTACCCATTTAACCGCCAATTAGTCGGTTCTCTGATAGGGAAGCAAGGCTTGGAACTCATTCAGCTAGAAGACAACTATGGCCCTGTCCACAAGCCAGAGATCTTCTTTTCACAAAGCTAGAACGATTCAGATATAAAAACGCCCAACTCAAATGAATTGGGCGTTTTGGTTTTGCTTTCACTTTTTATTTTTCTTGATTAAGCCGACTGCGTTGTTAGTTATTCTTCACTCCCTCAACTATCTAACACTTAAAGCTAATCCGTCTTAGAACAAACCTGTATTAGAAGAAGCCCAGCGGATTCGTATCGTAGCTGATCAACAGGTTCTTCGTATTTTGGTAGTGATCGAGCATCATCTTATGTGTCTCACGGCCAATGCCCGATTTCTTGTAACCACCAAACGCGGCATGTGCTGGGTACGCGTGGTAACAGTTCACCCAAATACGCCCCGCTTCAATGTTGCGCCCCATGCGATACGCTAGGTTTGCATCACGCGTCCAAACGCCAGCACCCAAGCCATACTCGGTATCATTAGCGATCTCTAGTGCTTCTGCTTCGTCTTTAAACGTCGTTACTGCGATAACTGGGCCGAAGATCTCTTCTTGGAACACACGCATCTTGTTGTGCCCTTCCAGCATGGTTGGCTGAATGTAGTAACCGTTGCCGAGATCATCTGGTTGCTGCGCGATTTCACCACCTGTTAGCACTTTCGCACCTTCTTGACGACCGATTTCTAGGTAGCTCAAGATCTTATCGAACTGCTCTTTAGAAGCTTGTGCACCAACCTGAGTATCGGTATCTAACGGGTTACCTTGTTTAATGGTTTGAGCACGCTCAACTACCTTGGCGATGAACTTGTCGTAGACCGATTCATGAATCAACACACGTGATGGACAGGTACACACTTCACCTTGGTTGAAGAACGCAAGCAGCATGCCTTCGACACACTTATCAAGGTATTCATCTTCATGGTTAAAGATATCTGGGAAGTAGATGTTTGGAGACTTACCGCCAAGTTCAACCGTTGATGGAATCAAGCTTTCTGCGGCACATTTCAGGATGTGGTGGCCGACTTCTGTTGAGCCAGTAAACGCCAACTTCGCCAAACGATCACTGGTTGCTAATGCTTGACCTGCTTCGCTACCAAAACCATTCACAATGTTGACTACGCCTGCAGGCAAAAGATCGGCGATCTTTTCCATCATCACTAAGATCGATGTCGGTGTTTGCTCGGCGGGTTTCATCACCACACAACATCCTGCTGCCAGTGCCGGTGCTAGTTTCCAAGCCGCCATTAAAATCGGGAAGTTCCAAGGAATGATCTGCCCTACGACACCAATCGGTTCAGGGAAGTGGTAGCTTGCTGTGTTTGAATCTAACTCTGCTGCACTGCCTTCTTGCGCTCGAATACAACCTGCAAAATAGCGAAAGTGGTCAACAACCAAAGGAATATCTGCCGCTAGCGTTTCACGAACTGGCTTGCCGTTTTCCCACGTTTCAGCAACTGCAATTTCTTCTAGGTTCGCTTCAATACGATCGGCAATTTTGAGCAGGATGTTCGAACGTTCAGTAACGCTCGTCGCAGCCCAACTAGCACGAGCGGCATGCGCTGCATCGAGTGCCAAGCTGATATCCGCCTCGGTTGAGCGTGCCACTTGGCAATACATCTGACCATTCACTGGGGAAGTGTTATCAAAATACTCGCCGCTAACAGGCTTCACCCACTCGCCACCGATAAAGTTATCGTATTGCGCTTTAAAGTTAACCACTGCGTTATCACTACCCGGCTGTGCGTAAATCATAGTTAGATCCTTCTTTGATTTTTAGTCGTTGTTTATTCTTTATTAAGCTTATGTTGTCGAGCTAGCATGGCGACTTCCCTTGAGAACAGATCTCGTGAGAAGAAAGCTCGTAAGAAGAGAGCCACCATGTTTATGCTTTCTGTTTAAAACACTGATACTTCGTGTTTTCTTCACAACAGTAACAACGCAAATCACACGCCAGAACTTCAAAACTTGTTGTTAATAAATTGTAAAACTATGATTACCAAACGTTTACAACCCAAAGTGAGTTGGCATTGAACGGCCGTATGGAAACCACTCCAGTGTTCAACTGTTCCAAATTGGTACACCCTCACTGTTACGACATGGAACAGTCATGCACCTTCAACAAGCAAACACCTCAGATTGGCTTTCGTCTTCTTGGCACCGCAGCACAGAAGCAGGTCTAAAACAGAGACGACTTCCCGAAGACATTCGCCTGCCACAATCGATACTTAAACAGCGACGTCATCAATCGTCTGACTTGATTAACATCGTCGAACGTAATGCTCTACCTCTGTTTAATCAGATGTTTGCACGCACTGACAGTCGTTTGATTCTGACGGATATTGAGGGTGTAATTCTGGCAAGTTGGGGACAGGAGCGGTTTAAAGAGAAACTGACGTCAATTGCACTCAGCTCTGGGGCATGTTGGCAGGAACAACTGAAAGGCACTAACGCGATTGGCACCGCCATTGTTGAAGCCAAGCCCGTATCCATCATTGGCGAACAGCACTTCATCCACCAGCACCGATTTATCAGTTGCTCAGCAAGCCCTGTGTTCGACCATCAAGGTCAAATGGTTGGCATATTGGACATCACCAGCGAGCAGCAACAACACGACAGCTCAGTGCAATTACTGGTTCAAAATATGGTTCAGCTTGTTGAGAACCAGCTACTGAGTCACATCCCGCAAGGTACCACTCGTATTGACCTCGCGTGTGAGAAATCACTACTGCACAGTGGTTGGCAAGGGATAGTGATAGCCAATGAAGCTGGTGAGGTAGTGGCGCACAATCAAGTTGCCTCTCAGCTGCTGGATCAAACCTCAATCGTCGGCGAGTGCATCGACACTCTCTTCAACCGAACCTCATTAGACACGCCCTTTGTGTTTGAGAAACAGCATCTCAAACGAACTACTACCAAGCGTATGCGTTCCATTTCAGCATCGTGCGATTTGCACCATGGCGAACAACAGATAGAACACGCTTGGCAGCAAGCTAATAAAGTTATCGATAAAGGGGTCAGCCTGTTAATCCTAGGTGAAACGGGCGTTGGAAAAGGCGAATTTGTTAAGGCACTGCACAAGCAAAGCCAGCGTAAATCTTCACCCTTAGTAGCAGTAAATTGCGGTGCACTACCGAAAGATCTTATCGAATCAGAACTGTTTGGCTACGCGCCGGGCGCTTTTACTGGCGCCAGTCACAAAGGTTTCCAAGGCAAGATCCGCCAGGCAGATAAAGGGATCTTATTTCTAGATGAGATAGCCGACATGCCTTTGGAAGCTCAATGCCGATTACTGCATGTTCTGCAAGACAAATCCGTGGTGCCAGTAGGTTCAAATCAGAGTTACCAAGTCGATTGTCAGATCATCGCTGCCACGCATAAAAACCTAGAACAGTTAGTCGCAACCGGAGAGTTTCGACAAGATCTCTTTTACCGCCTGAATGGCTTGGCCTTTACTCTGCCAAGTTTGCAACACCGACAAGACAAGCATGCCTTAATCGAGCACATTCATCGTAAATACGCAGAAGTCGAACAGACAATCTGCCCGAACTTAATGACTTTGCTGTGCGCCTATTCTTGGCCGGGCAACATACGTGAATTAGACAATTTACTTAAGGTCGCCGCCCTACTCGCCAGTGACGAAGCAATACTCACGCTAGAACATGTACCTAGCCATCTTGCTCAACACCTCACGTCATTAGCGCAAGATGATCATCATAAGTTCATCACAACCAATGCTATCGAAGGTAGGCCAAAGTCCGATTTAAGAAGTACCGTTGAAGA
Organism: Vibrio splendidus 12E03; assembly: GCF_000272105.2. Lineage (GTDB taxonomy): Bacteria > Pseudomonadota > Gammaproteobacteria > Enterobacterales > Vibrionaceae > Vibrio > Vibrio splendidus_I. The sequence continues at coordinate 38,347 of NZ_AJZD02000309.1, read as the reverse complement.
AACCTTGCTACAAACCTATCAAGCTAACCAAGGTAATATAAGCAAGACATCGCGGATACTTGGCATCAGCCGTAATACCATTTATCGAAAGCTGAAAAGCTTGGGGATTCTTCAGTAATCACCACTGACGATCTGCGACTGCCCTGCGTTATCAATAAATAAAATTCACTTCCAGTGAGACATTTTGCCCTCTGATTCGTAATGCTTCAAAACAATCGAGGGCTCAGATGAAAACAATCAACATAGTGTGGCTAAAGCGAGATTTAAGACTCACCGACCACGCACCTTTACTACATGCTTTATCTGATAAACACCCAACGATATTGCTCTACATTTTCGAACCCATGCTGTTAAACAATGCCCACTATTCTGAGCGACATTGGCGATTTGTTTGGCAGTCACTCCAGTGTATGAACCTGTCATTGAAAGAATACGGGCATCAGGTTTCAGTACTCCATGGTAACGCTATCGACTGCTTCGAAGCGGTCCAATCTCGTTACCACATCCAAAATGTATTCTCCCATCAAGAGGTAGGCTTAAATTGTACTTTCGATCGTGACAAGCAAATCTCTGAATGGTTTCAAGAACACAACATCCATTGGCAAGAGTCCGCTCAGGGTGCTGTCGTGAGAGGGTCAAAAGACCGAATCGGTTGGGACAAGCACTGGAACAGTGTCATGCGCACGCCCATAGCAAAAAGTCAGTTGACCACGGAATCACTGTATACCCTCGATACTGAAGAGCTTAAGTTAGCTATGGAACCTCCAGAAGCATGGTTAACCAAAGGTAACGGCATACAAACGGGCGGAAGTGCACTGGCATGGGCAACGTTACACGACTTCTTTGAGCGCCGTGGTCGAGATTACTACCGCAGTATCTCAAGCCCAGAAGCCTCGCGACATGCCTGTACACGTCTATCTCCATATTTAGCTTGGGGCAACATATCGCTGCGTGAGGTTTATCAACACCTATTGGAACACTGGCAAGTTGCAGGGTTTCGTCGCAGCCTAATTGCCCTTTCTTCAAGGCTTCACTGGCACTGTCATTTCATGCAGAAGTTTGAATCGGAATGCGAGATGGAATTTCGCTGTATCAATAACGCCTACGAAGCACTATTACAAAAAGAAACGATAAAAGATCCAGCACGTTTGAAGGCATGGAAGATGGGGGTAACGGGCGTGCCATTGGTCGATGCCTGTATGCGCTGCTTGCATCACACGGGTTATATTAATTTCCGCATGCGCTCTATGTTGGTGAGCTTTCTCACGCATCATATGAATATGGACTGGCGTGATGGTGTCACTCACTTAGCTCAACTGTTCCTCGATTTTGAACCCGGTATTCATTACCCGCAGTTTCAAATGCAAGCAGGGGTAACAGGGATAAACACTATCCGAATTTACAATCCGACCAAGCAAGCGCAAGAGCACGATTCAAAAGGAGACTTCATCCGAAAATGGGTGCCAGAGCTTTCAGACATTCCTACCCCACTTCTGTTTGAACCATGGAAGATGACACCCATGGAGGTGATGATGCATGATTTCGAACCTAACTCACCCTACTTAGATCCAGTCGTCGATCTTGAAGCTAGCGCTAAAGAGGCACGAGTGCGTTTATGGTCATGGAGAAAGCTGACGGAAGTGAAACAAGAACGAAGCCGTATTTTGGCTCGCCATGTCAGGCCGTCGAAAAAGAAGCCTAATCAGAATCCAACTCCACAAGTTGATTGAGCACTTCTTTGTCCAACACTGGATGGTGTTTGCTCGCTAAGATCAACACAATATCGACCGAAGGCAACGGCGGCATATCATCAAGAATTTTCAAATCTGAAGTCACGCTCAGCTTACCTATCGCGCCAATGGCTAATCCGGCTTTAACGATCGCACGTTGTGCAGAAGCCGTATTGCTACACGCCAACAACTGATAAGGCGTGCCTTGCTTGGTTAAACCATTCACTGCCGCAGCGTGATACTTACAATCGGTCTGAAACAAGGCTAATGGGACGGGTTTAGACTCATCAAACACATAATCAGGGCTGCTTATCCATACTCCGGTATCGTGAGTCAGCCAGTAACCCTCTTCACTATCGGGCGCTCTAGTGACAATCGCGGCATCTAAACGACCATCATCCAGCCACTCTCTGAGCGTAGTGCTGGGCAGGCTAAATACTTGAATAGAACAGGTAGGCTCTGCTTGCTGTAACAGGCGAATCACTTTCGGCAGAATAGTATCGTTGTAGTCTTCAGGGCAGCCGAGTCGCAGAGGTTGTTTGTCTTCGTAACGCTTTACTTGCTTGAGGGCTGTATTGTGGAGCGCGACCAACTGTTCGGCATGAGAACGCAGCGCCAAACCTGCTTCAGTGAGTATTAAATTACGTCCTTCTTTTTGGAAAAGAGTCACGTTGAGCTCTTCTTCCAACTTACGCATCTGCGCACTGAATGCCGATTGGGTGCGATTTATCTGTTTCGCTGCACGTGTGAAACTACTGGTTTCTACGAACGCGAGAAAACCTCGCAAAGCATCAATATCCATATTGAAATCACCACCCATCGTTTTTATTAATGTATTGCATCAAAATTATCCGTTAGTGCGCCGCAATACAATCCCCTAAGCTCAAATGCATACTCACTAAACGCAAGGAAGCAACGATGCAGCTTTATATTGGAAACCAGAACTACTCAACTTGGTCACTGCGTGCATGGCTAATATTCGACAACTACAACCTCAATGCAGAAGTCATCAAACTCAAGCTATTCACCTCTGATTTTTACGACACTCTGGCGAAAGTGACGCCAACGGCTAAGGTTCCAACCCTAGTTGATGGTGACGTTGCAGTGTGGGATTCATTGGCCATTCTCGAATACGTTAACGACGCCCACTTGAACGGCGCAGCATGGCCCAGTTCAGTGAAAGAACGCGCCCATGCCCGAGCAATTTCCGCAGAAATGCACTCTGGATTTTTTGCCATCAGAAATGAAATGCCGATGAACTGCCGCGCGCAACGAAAGCTCACACTCAGTGAAGAAGCACTAAAAGACATCGCTCGTATTGATGCAATATGGTCAGCACAAATGGAACAATACCCTGAAGGATGGTTGTTTGGTGAATGGTCGATTGCCGATGCGATGTTTGCACCTGTGGCGTTGCGTGTAGAAACTTATGGAATAGAGCTTTCAGAAAAAGCAAAACAATACCAGCAACGCGTACTCAACAGCCCATCAATACAAAAATGGTTAACAGAGGCAAGCTTAGAAACCGATGTAGTTGAAGAAGATGAGGCGGGTGAGCCAGTATAAAATACAAGACACCCTTCCAAGGCTCACTAGTCTGTGAGCTTTTATCTAAACCTTATTAATTTGGTCGATTGTGATCGCCTAATCACAATGTGCAGATGTGATTGTTTATATTCAAAGAAATTCAAATAGTTAAGATAAACATCATGTTACGAGCAACGATCGCATTACTCAGTATTACTAGCTTCGCCGTATCTGCCAACGCCCATCTTCCCTCTGGAGAAGACTGGATCAATCATGCTTCTGAAGGGCTGGCACCTTACTGGCTAATGCCTAGTGCTCAGGGAGAACCGATAGGCAACTTCCCGACATTTCGTTGTGATGACGGTACCTTGCTCGATGTTTCTGATGTGTGTCCTGAATTAGACAGAGGCTGGATCACTCCCCACTTCGGCAAAGAGTTTACGCGCATGAAATCACGTCAAACTTATGCCTATGGCGTGCTCTACCACCTTACCGGAGACAAGCAGGCTTTAGCGCTTGCCAAACAAGGCGCCTACTACCTCATTGATCAACTAGAAGATAAGCAAAATGGTGGCTTTATTGGCTACATAAAAGAGGGCAAAGCAGGTCAGAATTGGCAGCAACGTACCTCTCAAGATCAAGCGTATGCGTTGGTTGGACTCGCGATGTATTACTACCTAACCCAAGACAAAAAGGTAGAAGAAGCACTCATCGCCCAACAAGCTTTTATCTTTGATAAGTATCGACTTAGCGACAACAGTGGTCTTGCTTGGGTACTTGCCGACGGTGAAGATGGAAAAGCCACACGACGTGAATTGGTCGCGCAACTTGATCAAATTAACGGTTACATGCTGTTAGTCGCCCCTTTGCTGAAAGAGCCCACAAAATCAAAATGGCTTGATGACCTAAATTGGCTAACACAAGCTATGATCGACCACTATCACTCTGAAGATGAACAACGCTTCTACGGTGCCATTCACAGCAAAGCAGCCAAGATGCCGAATGCCAATCACAACGATTTTGGACACACCATCAAAGCGTATTGGATGACTTATCTTACGGGCCAAGCATTGGATAATTCCGAATGGAAAGAGTTTGGCATCACAGGGATGAAGCACACCTTAGCCCAAGCTCAATATCAGAAAGAGTTCGTCAGCATATCTCAATACTTTGGCGAAGAACTTCAACAAGCGTGGAAAGGACAAGAGATCACTGGATGGCAAAGCAGGCCCAACACAAACTGGGCTTCATCATGGGAGTGGGCAGAGCTCGACCAAGCTGCGATGACGGTATCGCTGGTCGATGGTTCAATGAAAGATGTCCTGCAATACACACTACCGACCTTTCATGATGTATGGGTCGACCACAAATACGGCGGCGTAGGGCTTGAACCTAAACGCACCAAAGCTTTCCATTGGGGCAATGGTTATCATCAATTTGAACATGCTTTGATTGGCTATTTATATGCTCGACAAGAGGAAGGTAAGCCCGCTGTACTTCACTACGCAAGGCCAACCAATAGCGAGATGCCAATGGAACCGTATTACTATCAAGGCGATGTGGTGGAGTTGGAGAACACTGGAGATGGTACGCAGACAGTCAGTTTCAATAACATTCGACCTTAGCGTTAGTTGTTTGCTCTGAATGAACTTGAGATGCAGGATAATGGACAAGGTCAAAGAACTAACACAATAGTGATGTCGCAGACCAAACAAAAGCCGCTGTTGATCAGCGGCTTTCTTGATGGAGATAAGCGGAGGTTAGTCGTCCAACCCTTTAATTGGGTTCATCGAGTGATAAACGGTGTTCACGTCACCAGTCATCGACAATGAACTCAAGTCATCAATGAAGAAACGGCTGGTCATTGTGTGCTTACCGCCATTGATAAAGATTTCGATCACTGACTTATCGACATAAACTTCGATGGTTTGCTTGGTGCTCAACCTCGGTGCTTTTCTCACTGAGCCAAACTCTTCCGCGTAAAGTTGAGACATCTGACTGCGATCAAGCATGAACTCCGTTTCTGTAGCACTGAACACGATGTTATCGCCCGCAGCGTTAGCAAGCGTTAACTCAAACTCGTCCGTTTCCGTTTCAAGCTGAACCATGAAGCTGGTTGTACCCAGTACAAGAACGCTCTCAACCGTAACCGCTTCGCCTTGCAGCGCTTTCAATTCAGGTAGAGCCGACTGCACCAGATAGCCATCTTGGATGTGAAGCTCGCGTGGTAGCGACAACATGCCCGCCCACTGATGCTCATTAGATGGTGTATCAATCTCAGGCAGACCAATCCAAGCAATCAGAATGCGGCGACCTTTATCATCTAAGTAAGTCTGTGGTGCATAGAAATCGAAGCCATAATCTGGCTGCGCAATATCTTGATGGTTTTCCAGTTCTACCGAATCTAGATTTAGGCTGTCACCGACAATATAAGCCACCGAGTAAATGTTTTTGAAATCGTATGGGTTTTCGCTAGACACACCTTGTGGAGAAAACAACATCACCGACTGATTGTCTATTTCAAAGAAATCTGGGCATTCCCACATATAGCCAAGATCGTTGTAACGAGTTTGAATTGGACCTTTATGCTGCCAATTGATCAGGTCTCGGCTGCGATATAGCGCCATTGAGCCAGTCTCTAGAGGCGTTTGAGCACCCACAACCATCAGATAATCGTCGCCCTGTTTCCACACTTTTGGGTCGCGGAAATGTTCGGTGTAGTGATCGTTTTCGATAACCACGCCGTGCTTTTCTATTTTGCCGTCGACAGACATCTTGGCAAAACATTGAGTTGGCACTCGCAACCAATTTTCATCACGCTTGTTGCCCGTAAAGAACAACAATGCATTGTCGTTTTCAACCAATGCACCACCAGAGTAAACACCGTGAGAGTCGTAATCTTGGTCTGGGTGCAAGCCAATGCCGAGGTCTTCGAAATGAACGAAGTCTTTGGTAGAAAGGTGGTACCAGTACTTCATACCATGGACTGGGCCAACTGGCGTCCATTGGTAAAATAGGTGGTGTTCACCATTAAAAAAACACAGACCATTCGGGTCATTAAGCAGACCAAACTTAGGCGCAATATGGTAGCTCGGATATCCAGCATCTTGTTTGCGAAGCTTTACCATCGCATCAATGCTGTCTTGTGAAATCTCTTCTATACGACGATATCTTTGCTCTACCGTCCAGTTCGAGTTCAAACTCATACACTCTCCTCGACGGCATTCGTATTTGAAGAGTCTTTTTGAATAAACTGAGTTAGAGCCTCTTGCGTTGGAAGTGCAGTCATCGCACCTTTTTGCGTGGTTGCCAATGCACCACAGCCATTTGCCCACTGGATTGCAGAGTCAACGACTTGTTGATTATTCCACTCTTCATGTTGAGAAAGCTTTGCAAGTAAGCCGCCAACAAAAGCATCGCCTGCGCCTGTAGTATCCACTGGCGTCACTGAGCGACCTGAAATCAACACACCTTGGTTTTCAAATACTCGCCAAACCCCTTTCGCGCCCTGCGTAACCAAAACAAGCGTGTTGTTAAGATCTGCAATGTTAGCCAAACCTTGTTCCACCGAAGTTGAATCGGTTAAGAAATCCAGTTCTTCTTCTGAGAATTTAACCACATCAGCCAATTCAACCGCTTTCATGACCACAGACTTAATTTCAGATGGGTTTTGCCACACTTCATCACGAAGGTTTGGATCGAAGCTGATGTAACCGCCCGCGGCTTTCATACGTCGGATCGCTTCGAAGGTACTGCTTCGGCTTGGTTCATTAGCCAAAGAGATTGAGCAGACGTGTAGCCACTCGTTTTTCTTAAATTCGGGAATGTCTTCAACAGACATAAACTGGTCGGCACTTGGCTTAACCATAAACGTAAAACTGCGCTCGCCTTGGTCATCAAGATCAACCACCACGGTTGATGTGCGTTGTTCAGGGTCCTTCACCAAACGCTCGGTATCCACACCTTCCTTTTGCAGAGTCACTTCCATAAAAGTGCCAAACGGATCGTTACCCACTCGGCCGAAAAATGCGCTTTTGCCTAAAAGGCGAGAAATCGCTACCGCGACATTGGCAGGAGCACCGCCCGGACATTTCAATAATGTCGCGTCAGTCTCCGGAATGAGGTCGACGACGGCGTCTCCAGTTACCCAAACTTGATTCATCTTTCTTACCTTAAAACTGAAAATCATGACAACCGAAAGCGATAGCAATCGAAAGCAGTAGCAACCGAAAGCAAGGTGACACTTCACGCTGTCATATGAAAATATAAAAAAGGCTAGCTAAGCCAAATCACCTAGCTAGCACCCCAAAGCTTAGGAAATGAAGTGAAAAGGGGGGCTTCACTTCTAGGGAGAAACGTTAAGCTGTTGCTTTAATGTTTTGCTTGCTGCGCTCACGCAGACCTAAAACAACGGTCAGAGCAAAGGCAGTCACGAACGCGATAATCATACCTACCACGTAGTAGCCAATTTTTTCTGGTGATATTGAGATGATGCCAGGAATACCCGCCGCACCCAGTGCTTGTGCTTTCACATTGAACATCGTGATAAACGCGCTTGAAACCGCAGCTGCACAAACCGCAGCAATGAATGGGTAGCGAAGCTTCAAGTTCACGCCGAACATTGCAGGTTCAGTAATACCAAGCAAGCCAGTCACACCAGAAGGAATCGCGATACCTTTCATTTTCTTATCTTTACTCATGAAACCAACCGCCAGTGCCGCTGCACCTTGTGACACGTTAGACATCGCCGCGATAGGGAAGATGAACGTACCGCCAGTCGTTGCGATATCCGCAAGCAGCTGAGTTTCAATAGCAATAAAGCTATGGTGCATACCAGTAATAACGAACGGCGCATAAATCAAACCAAACACCGCACCACCAATAAAGCCAGCGCTATTGTATAGCCAGTTAAGACCGTCACCCAGTAAGAAGCCGATGTCACGTGTAAATGGCCCCACAACCGTGAATGTCAGTAAGCCAGTCACGAAAATAGCCAGTAGCGGCGTTAGCAAGTTATCCAGAACCGAAGGAATAACTTTACGTAGGCCAAGCTCAACTTTCGCTAGAATAAAAGCAGAAACAAGAACGGGTAGTACTGAACCTTGATAGCCCACTTTCTCGATTTCGAAACCTAAAATGTTCCAAACTGGAATACTGCCCGAAACCGATGCGCCACCGAAGCCCCAGCCGTTAAGCAAGTCTGGGTGAACCATCAACATACCTAAAGCCGCGCCAAGGTATGGGTTACCACCAAACTTCTTACTCGCTGAAAATGCTAATAAAATAGGTAAGTACACAAAAGGAGCATTAGCAAATGTATTGATCATGTTTGCTAAGTCGGTCAACCCCGGATTAGCGTCGATTAAAGATTTGCCATCAATGAATAAACCTTGAGCCGTCAATAGGTTGTAGATACCCATCAACAAACCACCAGCAACAATCGCCGGAATGATTGGTACAAAAATATCAGACAGGCCTTTCACTGCGCGTTGCAGAATATTTTGGTTGTCAGCACCTGCAGACGCCACATCGTTGGTCGACATTTCCGTCATTTCAGTCAGCTTAGCCAGCTCAGCATAAACTTGGTTTACGATGCCTGAGCCAAAGATGATCTGATATTGACCTGCCACTTTAAACTGGCCCTTAACCCCTTCTAGGTTATCAATCGCCTGTTCATCAATTTTATCTTGGTCTGCAACCGCAAGACGCAGACGAGTCGCGCAGTGTGCGAGTGCGGTGATATTACTTTTACCACCTAATAGAGAAAGCAGCTCTTTTGCTATTTTTGGATAATTCATTACATACCCCATTGGATTATCATTTGAGCTTTTGAATTTTCGGGAACGTTTGCAAAACAAATCTTTGCCTAGAAATAACAAATGATCAAAGATAACTGCTCAATAGTGTGAGAATGATCTTCAAATTATCTCCCTAGGATAAGAATACAGGGTTAAAATCCCCTAGTAACAGGTAAATTTGATGCTCTGTTTGCAAACAATCCCAAAACCAAAATTACAATTGGATAATGAATAATGGCTAGTCTTCATGATGTCGCTCGTCTCGCTGGAGTTTCCAAGTCGACGGTTTCTAGAGTAATCAACGATGAGTATGGCGTAAAAGACGCGACCAAGGTGAAGGTGCGTAAAGCGGTCGAAGAGTGTGGCTATCTCCCAAACCAAGTCGCTAAAGACTTGAAATCTCAGAAAACCAATCTCGTTGGTGTGATTGTCCCTAGGGTTTCTTCCCACGCTACCTCTCAAGGTGTCGACGGTTTAACCGCAGTCTTAGAGCAAGCGGGCAAGCATGTTTTATTAGCGAGCACACACCAAACACACCACAAAGAACTTGAATATATTCAGATATTTAACCAAAAGCGCGTTGAAGGCATCATCCTGTACGCGACCCACCTCGACAACCAATTGGTCAAAGCGATTCAAAGCTCTGCTGTGCCGGTGGTATTGGTGGGTCAAGACGGGTCAATGTTTAACATCCCAAGTATTGTGCACGACGACACTCGCGTAGGGTTTGAAGCGGGTAATCGCCTCATAGCGAAAGCTTGTAAACATATGGGATTCATCGGTGTGCAAGGTGATGATATTGCGGTTGATAAGATGAGATCGGAAGGCTTCGCTCAATCGCTTCAATTTAACGACCTCACACTGCAATTTCACGCCCGTGGCGACTTCACCATAGAGTCAGGTTACCAACTGGCTAAACAGTCTCTAAAAGAGCACACCAAGCTCGATGGCCTGTTCTGCGCAACTGACCGTATCGCAATCGGTGCGATCAGAGCAATTCAAGAAGCGGGCCTCGTTCCAGGAAAGGATGTCTTGGTACTCGGCGTGGGTGATGATGAACTTGCTTCAGTATGCACACCAACGCTGTCTACGTTTAACTATGCGTTTGATAAAGCGGGAGAAAATGGAGCCAAACTGTTGCTCGACCGTATTGAGAAAAAAGGCTTTGAAATGAGTAAAATGGTGCTGACCTTCACCACTATTGACCGAGAGTCTTGCTAGCGATTTATTTCAGAGATCAGGTTATCCCAAGATAAAAAATGCCAACCTTCGAGTTGAAACGATAAGGTTGGCATTTGGTGATGCGACTATCACATCATGAGTAACACTCTCTATCTCAACGATATATCAAGCAATTAGAACCAAGTTTCCATCTGCAGTGCAAACAGAACCTCGCCGCCCTCTCCCATCGTTGCAGCATCTGCTTCAGTGCTGATCGAGTAACCATTCAGGTCTTCACTCCAATCTACATAGCTTACAGCGAAACGCAGTTCTGGTCGGTCAAAAAAACCAGTGCTGGTTGAAAGCTTCAGTGTTGGTGCAACTGTCGCTTTGTAGAAACCTCCGCTCGCTTGCTCTGTCGAGTTGTCTAAATCCATGTACTGCAATGAACCTTCGTAAACCATCTCAAAGTTTTCTGAGAACTCTTGAGCTAATCGAACGTTTAAAGAAGCCCATGTGAACTCGTCATTCTTCTTCAGACGGTCTTGGCTATGCTCTGCCATCAATGCAGGCGCTAAACGCCAGTTGTCGCCAATACGAGTGACGCCGTAGCTAAACAGGCGAACGGCTTTTGCGTCATCCAGCAGGTCACCATTGGAACCGATGCCTTTTAGCTCTGCACCTAGGCCGCTACCCACTAACATGCCCGTTTTAGAGAAGCCTTCGCTCAGACCAAAGAAGTTATCTCCATGGTACGCAAACATTGCGTGTACACCGCTTTCAGCTGCGCCATTTAAGCGGCTATCGTTGTCTGATGAGGTCATGCCGCTCAACATCACTTGCCATTGGCCAATACGGTTATTCATGGTTGCAATGTAGTTTTCTACATCTGTTGATGAGCTATCAATCTCACCAAAATCTCGGCCATAAATAGAAAAATTCGCTTTCCAGTTGTCGCTCATCTGAACATCGTAAACGCCCGCACCAGTACCTGATAAGAAGACAATATCCGAATCGAAAAAGTGAATATCAAAGTTGTCGCGATCGAATCGTTTACCCGCCCAAAACGTTGCTTCAGAAAACGCTTCGGATTCAGAGAACATGCTCAGACCGTTCAGTTCTGAATACACTTGTCGTACATTCAACTGGCTTTCACTGGCTGTCCATTCGTTATTTGTTTCAGTACTGTCGGCTAACATGATACGAAACAAGGCACTAGAGCCATCATCCGCAAAGCGCTTATGAATCAAGTTCGCTTCAACGTAATGATCATCTTCCACACCAAGTCGTCCAACTGGTGCACCAATCGCACCCGCCGCTGTCATGTAAGGACCAGTACCTGTCGCGCCGTTTAGGTCGTCGTTGATCAATAACCCAGAGCGTGCATAGCCGTGAAACTCAAACGAAGAAGCCTTTTCATTGGCTTCGGTAGAAACCTGCTCCGTTTGTGCAACTCTTTGTTCTAATTCATTAATACGTTGCTCTAATGCTGCAACGTCTTCACTTGCTAATACCGATGTAGTCATTAGCCCCATTGTTACAGCAACCGCTAAAGTGTGTAGTTTCATTCTTATGTTCTCACGTTAATTGTTTGGATTGTTTGCAAACGTTCCCAAAATAATTCGTAAGCACATTTCGGCTTATACTTTTGATGTACAAGCTCTATATCGAAGAAAAAATAGAAATCAGTCGTGTTGATTACTTCACTTTTGTATCTGGATGGATGATAGATCGATACTTTCGGGAACGTTACCGAAAATGCATAATTCTGATAACTTTGTCACAAGTGAAATTGATTAATGGGCGAAAAATAGTGTATCGCGCACATTAGATCTCTCAGAAAATAGAGACAAAATCCAGTACGATAAATAAGAAATGCGCTAAAAATGCAACGGGTTGGCTATAAAAATTAATGCCTGAGAAGCGGTTTTTCAGGCTTTAAAAGGCGTTCGTTGGTAACAATAGGTCGTTTTTCGAAAAGTGTATGACACTAACTAACGTGACAGTTTTAGAAAAGTAAAGCGTTTAAAAGACTACTTTCTCTTCCCTTGCTCCACCAACTTTTCATTCCATGCTGTATTGCCGTCACGCTTAGTCACGTCATACTCTGAACAGAACTGAGAGATGGTCATGTTGTTGTCGCCAGTCGCCAATTTCAACGCCAACTGGACTTGTTGAAGTTTGCTTTGCAGACGCAGAATCTGACCAGCATTTGGGCTCTTCTCTTTGGCATACTTTAAGGCTGCATGCTTACGCTCGGCCGCGCCCGCTCGGCGATCGGCTTCTGATAACAGATACTTGAGTTGAGCAACACTCTTGCCTTTCTTGAAGGCAGGATCAAGCAACTCAACGCATTCATCAAACGATGGATCGATAACGTAGGGGTCAACTTTATGAGCTTGTTGGCGCATCCATTCGAGTGCGAGTTTTTCATCTGACATAATTACATCTTTACCAAAGAAACAGCCTTATATGGTATCGCTCAATAGCAAACCGCTGCAATAACAAATTGAGTGACTTTACGCCTTTTTACACTGTGCCGATTGACTAATTTAACAATCACAGCTCCAATAGTTGGCTTTAACGCATCACAAACAGCTCTTCGTGGTAGTGCTTTTCAATATCAAATTGATAGGTGTCTAATTCTTTTTTCAGTGATGTAGAGAACAACTCCGGCCCGCAGAAATACATCTCGTATTCGTTGAGGTCGCCACATTGATTGACAATTCTTCCGGCGTTCAGTTGAGGTGAATGTAAGGTGTCTATCACGGTCAACTTCACACCAACCGCGTGTGCAAGGTGCCACAACTCATCGATTAATTGCTTATCAACACCGCGAGTACAATAAAACAGTTCAATACGAGGATGATCTCGTTCTGTTTTGAGCGCTTCAAGTGTTGCAAAAAACGACGCTATCCCGACACCACCAGCAATCCAAATTTGTGGCTTGCTTAGGTCAAAATCAAGTCGACCATAGGGTCCTTCAACCGTAACCGCATCGCCCGCTTTCATTCGTTCATATAGGCCATTAGTAAAATCACCCAGCTCTTTGATCAAAAAGCGTAGCTCTGAGTCTTTACTGCCAGAAACAATGGTAAACGGATGCGGGTCTTCATTACCGAAACGCAAGTACGCAAACTGCCCTGCTTTGTGGCCTCGCCATGATGTACTTGGCTTTAACACTAACTCCATCACTTCTGCTTTTGGAAAGTAGCGAGTGGATACAACGGAAGTAGAATGCAGATTACGACGCCCAACCAAACCCAACAAACTGTAAATCGCTGCAATAGACCCAACTAAAGCAAATGCCACCGTTAGGTAATAAATAGGCTGTCCCCAATAGGCATGTTTGAGCAGTATTACCGAGTGAAAAGCGATAAACAGGTACGCGACCGACATCAGGCGATGTGACAATTTGAACGGTTTGTATTTCATTGCCGCCCATAGTGACGCCACAAGTAGAACGAGTAATAAGTAAAAACCCCACTCGCCGATGCTTTGCGCAATACCGCGCAGTTCATTGACCCACAATTCCCAGCCAGTCAGCACCGCTTGTGTCCCTGAACCATCGTGTCGAACAGGCTTATCGAATACGCCAGACGTCACCAGTGACTTAGGGATTTGGTACCACAACCAGTGTGTGACACCCAGCGCCACACCACCGATACCGAGCCATTTATGCACTCGATAGGCTTTATCCATACCCTTGATCCAATTCTCAACCATAGGCAAACGCATCGCCAAGATCATGGTGATGGACATTAACATCAGAGACAACATACCCGAGTACTGAATCATGGCAGAGCGCCATTCAAAGACATTGTTTGAAGCGAAAAGTTGCGGTTCCATCGCAAACCAAAAGGCTGACATTGTGGCAATCATTGCCCAGATGATATTGCGGACTGTTTTCATTTTTTAACACTCATAAAGACGACATCATTACTTTAGCTTGCGTGATGTAAAGGGACGTCAACATACGTAAATCTATGCAAAGGCACACGCTCAGCTGATCGTTAGAGGGGGCTTCCGCGTAAATATCATCTGGTTAGTGAACAAGTCGTCGACAACAAAAATGAGAAGAAGAAAAGATATGAAGGATATGACCCTTTCTAAACAAGATATCCAAACAATGGACCCGCGCCACCGCATTCGTTTAGTTAATTCCTTGTCTGGATTTAAAAGCGCCAACCTAATTGGCACTTGTGATAAGCAGGGGTTTGAAAACCTTGCGATAGTAAGCTCTGTCATTCACCTAGGGTCTGATCCGGCACTGCTTGGTTTTATTGTTCGCCCAGATAAAAGCCGCCGTCATACGCTAGAAAACATTCTAGAAACAAAGTACTTCACCGTTAACAGCATTGGTGCTGACTTTGTTAAAAAGGCCCATCAAACCTCGGCTCGCTACCCTAAACCAGTCTCAGAATTCAACGCGGTCGGCTTAACGGCCTATTATGACGACAAATTCCCCGCTCCCTTCGTCTTGGAGAGCAGTTTAAAGATAGGGTTAGCGTTCAAAGAACAGATCACAATCGAAAGCAATCAAACGCAAATGTTGATCGGTGAAGTTATAACGATTCACGCACCCAAACGCGCCGTGATGCCGGATGGCTACCTTGATTTAGAAGCGTTGGATTTGGTCACGGTATCAGGGCTTGATAGCTACCACGTAACTCAAAGACTGCACCGATTAAGCTATGCAAAACCACAACAGCCACTCTTTCCACTCACTCGCGAAGGTAACCCAACCTCATGGGAAGCGTTCGAACTTAATCTAGACTAATTTTGTTCGGCAATTTGCTATCAAAAGTGCTAACGTCCTTTAATTCCAAGAGATGCATCTCGCTGAGCACCCCATTCATTCTTACGTCTGTTTCCAAGGACCCTTTTGAAGTTAACTCACTTTAAATACAAAACGCGCGAAGGCCCAGACTACCGGCACGGCGACCAGGTGTCTTTTATGGACATCAAACAGACCTTCGGTATGGGCAGCATTCGTGTGGGGGCTTGGGTCACGAAAGAAGAAAAAGAGTTGGCCGCAAATCTGATATTCGACTCGCTAGCCGACTTGGCTTACATCTTGGCTTTGCCACCAGAGGCAATTGGCCTTCGTGGCACATTAGGCTTAGCGTTTGGCAGTGGTGGCAGAAAAGGCGTACAAGCACACTACGCCCCAAACCAGAGAGAATTAGCCCTCGCCAAGAACGCTGGAGCTGGCGCGCTCGCACACGAGTTTTGGCATGCGTTTGACCACTATATCGCAGAGAAAGCGTTTGAAATCGGCGATACCTCTGGCCCTCGCAAGCAGATCCTGTTCGCCAGCGACTGTTGGTTGCACGATAGAAAGGTGCGACCTCATCCATTAAACGAAAGTTTGATGTCTCTGTTTGATGCCACACTGCTTAGCGACAATAACTTGGACAAACACGATTATGTGGCGCGAAGTGTTATTGCCGACAAAGCGATGTCTGCCCGTTACTTCTCACTACCCACAGAGATGATGGCGCGCGCTTTTGAATCCGTGATTGAATCGTGTTCCGATATCAAGAACGCTTATCTAGTGGATGGCACAACCAAGCCTGATATGTACCCCGTGTATCCTGATATGGCGCATCGCAAACAGATATACCAAGCCCTGCAAGGTTACTTCGCACCATTAGGGCGATCTTTGAGTAAATAACATTTTGAGTCAGTAACTCTCTGCATATTTACAATGAATGACATGTACCATAAGTTGATCATGTGTAACCTCTGATATAACATGTACAACAAGCGGAACATGTAGAATAGTTAATTCATGAATGATTAACTATTCTGTGTATATAGAAAGATTAAACATATCCAAAAACAACAGGGTAAATAAGTGATGAATATTGTTTCTTTTACTGAGGCCAGAAATAGCCTTAAGTCTGTGCTCGATAGAGTGGTAGACGATTCTGATGTTACGGTAATAACCAGACGAGATTCAGAAGATGCAGTTGTCATGTCTCTTGATCATTTTAATTCAATGCAAGAAACCTTGTACCTAATGAGCTCGCCTAAAAACGCTGAAAGATTGGCTGAATCCATTGCTCAACTCGAAGCCGGAAATACAACCGTTCGAGAATTGAATAATGACGAATGATCGAAAAATTGTATTTACAGATAATGCTTGGGAAGATTACCTATACTGGCAAACCCAAGACAAGAAAACGCTCAAGAAACTAAATAAGTTGATCGAAGCCGCCAAAAGAATGCCCTTTGAAGGGATTGGAAAGCCGGAGCCACTAGTCGGCAACCTGTCTGGCTTTTGGTCAAGACGAATCGATGACAAGAATCGATTAGTGTATAAAGCAGATGACGATAACTTTTACATAATTGCTTGTCGTCACCACTATTAAAAGCAGTAAGCAGCACATAGAAAGGGCAGTGATGATCAGTTGGCCATCTTTGGTAAAACTCGACGGTGACGATGAGCTTATTTACGTCGCGTCCGAACAAGATTTTCAAGCGGAATGCTCAGAGATGATCTTAGGTGAAGATGATTACCTGATTGATTCCGTTGGCGACAGCTATTCGCTTCAATCGAGTTCTAACCAACTGTCTCTAGCTAAACGAGCCAACCAGTATTCGGTTGAAAGCGTGACCAAACTGATTCGAAATCACGAGTTCCAAAAAGCAGAAGTGTGCCTGATGAAGATCCACTTCCTGACGATTGAAGAAGCAATTCAATCTTTGGCGTTTGAGCCTCGTTAATATTGGTTATCAATTCGAAACCAATATTCGAATCAGAACAAACAAAAACAGCGCCAATTTAGGCGCTGTTTTCTAGGGTGCAATGAGTGGTAATAACCTCAACAACTAAGACGTCGCTTTGTGCGTAATTCCTGACTTATCAACAACCCCTTCAGCAAACTCACCACGCTCAAGTTTTTCGCGTAAAATTGCATGCTGGTCTTCAGTAAAGGTATAACGAGACATAATAAATATACGTACCAAAGCCCCTAAAGCCGGCAGTAAAGCAATACAAAAGAACATGCCATTCAATGCTGTTTCTGTTTGGTCCGCATTTGGAACATAACCAATAGTTGTCAGGATCAGACCTGTTAAACCACCTGCTACCGCAACGGATAATTTACCTGTAAATGTTTGACCAGAGAAAGTTATCGCTGCTGTACGCTTACCACTATGGTAGTAAGAGTATTCAACAGTATCTGCAATCATCGCTGAAATAAGCGGGTTAGTCATCATAAAGAGCCCCGTTACTACTGCCAGCCACATCATCACCACCGTTGTGTTGTCATAACCTGTTAGATAAAAACCAACACGTGCGATAACTTCCAACACACATAGAGCAATAAAGATATCTCTCTTCTTGAAACGTTTAGTTAGGATTGGCGTCGCTAAACACGCGATAGCACTGACTAAAGTGATAGTACCAACCAATGAAACTAAACCTGCATCGCCCATGTTGTAGGTGAAAAAGAAAATGTATAAACCATTAACTAGATTGAAGAACACATTCATAAAGAATGCAGCCAAGATGAAGAATAATGGCTTGTTTTTACGTACCGCTTGAAAAGTATCTTTCAGTGTTACTTTTTCACAGCTCGCCGTCGAAATACGCTCTTTGGTATTGTAGAAACCGTTCAGCATAAACAGCAGACCTGCCACCATCAATACGATAACAGCAGGTAAGTAACCTTGATCAGCACGACCATCAGCAAAAAATGCGCTTAATTTAGGAAAAATAACCAGCGTTGCGCCAATACCAGCATTAACACCTAACATGGCACACGTTGCTGCTTTGGCACGCTCTTGAGGCTCATCAGTCATCACCGACGACATTGACCAAAATGGCACATCAGAGATGGTATAAAGGGTACCCCACAGAATATAAGTGATACCTGCATACATCACTTTAGTCGACATGTCCGCATCGATATTATAGAAGGCAACGATGGTCACCAATACAATCAAAAACGGAGTAAACAACATGTAGGGACGGAACTTACCGAAGCGAAATTCTAACGTATCCATATAGCCAGCAATCAACGGATCATTAACAGCATCCCACACTCGTGCAATAAGAAATATGGTACTCGCAGCAATCGGCGAAATACCGAGAATATCGGTGTAGAAGTATAAGATGAACGAGCCAACCAAGCCAAAACTAAAGCATTGGCCCACGCCATAGCCGAAATAAGAAATCAGCTCTCTATTGTTCAATCTATTTTTTATAGTAGTCATTGTTCACGTCTCGGTTGATTTGATTCTAGTTTAGAAGCCGACCTTTTTCTCTAGGCCGGCTAAATGACAGTTATTCCACCTCTGCGAGTGTTTGAATCAACTGTACTTCGCTTGCATCATATGGCTGTCCTTGCTCATCAAGCAGATCGTGGAACCACTGACTGGCATAGTTAACGTCATTGCGTTTAATTTCAGGCCAAGGAAGGTGCGTTTGTGTTTTACCTTTCACTAATCCCCATTGATAGCAGCCAATATTCTTATCTTTAAAAATTGGCAGCTGTTCATGTAAGGAAGATTGTGCATGACGTGCTAACCACTCGGTACACATCATCGGGCGATTGTGCGCTTGCACAACTTTCAGCGCTTCATGGAACAAATCCAACGGAAGATAAGCATGGAAAGTGATAATGTCCGATAGCTCCATCGCTCGGCGATCGGTTGGATGCTCAAAAATAGGCAAACTACGGTCGAGAATACTAGGGCAATGCCATGCACCCACCGTTAGGGGCTGAGTCGGGTTCACATCGCGCGCCCACTCAAACGCTTTTTCCATCAACTCGTGGCTGAACATCTCCATTTCTTCATCGTAAGCTAGCTCACCAGTGGTGGTAAAAATCATACGGTTGGTTGGCTCGTTGTACAGATCCCAAATCGCAATACGCGGGTCGTTTTTATAAGTCGAGATAATGTCACGGATGTAAGTTTCAACGTCACCCCACTGTGACTTATCCATTACAACATTACGACCTGGGCTGGCCGCAGCTTGGCTATTATGCAGGTCAGGGACAGGGGCTTTTTGTTGACCTAGATACGGATGGTCACCGGAGAATCCACAATCATCCATTGGGGTCATCATCACCTTAATCTGGTTTCGTTCACAAATATCTAAGAAATGATCAATGCGCTCATGCAGTCCTTGGCGGTCGACTTGCCACACAATGAAAGGCAAATTGGTACGCAGTGTGTTGTAGCCAACCTCTCTCGCCCAAGCCAACTCTTGTTCCATTATTTCTGGTGAAAATGAGTCGGCTTGCCACATTTCGTTCCAGTTTACAGCCGTCCTTGGTAAGTAATTAAATCCACGTAACCATCCATGTTGTTGTTGCCATTGCCACGCTTTGTCTTCAGACCATCTTTTCATCTTACTCACCTAGAAACTAAATTATTAACTAATAATATTAGCTAATATAATGAGCTGCATTTTTATCGCTACTATCTAAGATTAAAAACGAGTGAGCAATCACAACTATCAGACTGCTCGGACAACTTTTTGTGATCCCCATCTTTAACAGGTGATCGAAAGCTGATAATTAGCTAATATCTTTAGCTAACTAAGTTGGGTTGAAATTTACGATGGCTAAAAAAATCACTATGAGTGACATTGCTGCAGCGGCAGGTGTGTCTCAATCAACGGTATCACTGGTACTTAATGGTTCAACGTCTGTAAAAATTGCAGACACCACAAAAAGTAAAGTGCTCGATACCGCCGAATCACTTGGCTACAAAAATAAGAAAGTCGCTCATGCGCTGGGTCGACCTAATAAAATAGCACTGGTTGTCAACGGGTTATCGAGTTATGACCCTTTTATTGATGCTATAAACTCAGCGCGTGAAGAGGCTTGGGCGAACGACTTTATTTTAGTGATCTTCAATTACAGCCACGATGAAGTGCTAGCGAGCAAAATTGAAGTGGAAATCAACAGCGGAGATTATGCAGGCTTG
Organism: Vibrio splendidus 12E03; assembly: GCF_000272105.2. GTDB lineage: Bacteria > Pseudomonadota > Gammaproteobacteria > Enterobacterales > Vibrionaceae > Vibrio > Vibrio splendidus_I. The sequence goes on along the minus strand of NZ_AJZD02000309.1, from coordinate 18,183 downwards.
GTGTACGCATCGAGCATGACTCGTGAACTTGAACAACAACGGGTCAATATGCCTCTGCCAACCGTGCTCCTAAACTGCACAAACGAAAGCAATAGCGATGCACCAAGCATTTTACCTGCCGATATGATCGGTGCTTACAAAGCGGTCTCTCACCTTATCCAACAAGGCTATTGTCGTATTGCTATGCTCACGGGCGAAAACTGGATGCTTGCGAGCCAACAACGCAGTGAAGGCTACCGTCAGGCACTAATTGATGCCGATATTGTCCCGAACAGCAATTACTTAGCAGAGGCCAACTGGTCATTAAAAGAAGCACATCAGCAGACATTAGCTTTGTTTAAGTTAGCTCAACCACCAGAAGCTATCTTTTGTGGCAGTGATTACATGGCGATGGGGTGCTATCAAGCACTGTCTGAACTAGGGCTTAAGATCCCTCAAGATGTCGCGGTCGTTGGCTACGATAACCAACAAATCGCATCGGAAAGTTTTCCTGCGTTAACATCCGTTGAATTACCTTACTCAGATATGGGCAAGCTAGCGATTGAGTCCTTAATGGCGCAAATTGAGGCTCAGCCTTTGTTATCCAGTAGACGAAAAGTGGAAGGAGAATTGATTATTCGTACATCCTCAACACCATCGGATAAGGTGGGCACATAGCCCACCAATAGTTAGGGCCTAAAACTTAAACTGATAAACCGTCTGATGTTGATAAAGCTCTCCAGACTTCAGGAGCCCGCGGTTAGGTCCCCATTCTGGCTTATTAGGACCATCTGGAAAATATTGGGTTTCTAAGCAAAGACCATCGTACAACTCATAATTTTTACTCTTACCAGGCGTCCCTGCTAGAAAGTTACCCGAATAAAACTGAATAGCAGGCTTCGTCGTTTTTACCTTCATCACGACTTCTTTTGCAGGTGCAACCAGAACCGCTGCAACCGACTCTCCATCGGTCACTTCAGGCTGAAACACAAAAGCATGATCATAGCCACCAGCCATTTTCTGGTCCGACTCAGTCAGAAAATCCCGCCCAATGAGCTTTGCGTGTGAAAAATCAAAACTCGTATCCTTAACCGCCTTTATTTCTCCCGTTGGTATTAAGCCTTGATCTGTCGGTAAATAATGGCCTGAACTCAACTGCAATACATGATCCAAGCTTTTCGAACCAGAAGCCTCACCAGCCAAATTAAAGTAAGCATGATTGGTTAAGTTAACGGGGCAAGTCTTATCAGTATTGGCTTCATAAGAAATAAATACTTGGTTGTCATCCGTTAGAGAATAGGTAACTTTGACACCAAGATTACCCGGATACCCTTGATCACCATCTTTGGTATGAAGAGTAAACACTACCTTTTGTGCACTTTGTTCAACAATGCTCCAACGCTTTTTATCAAAGCCCTCTACTCCACCATGTAATGAGTTTTCACCATTATTAACCCCGAGTTGGTAGCGCTTCCCTTCAAGTTCGAATTGGCCTTTAGCGATACGGTTTGCAAAACGCCCAACAATCGCACCAAAATAAGAGCTCTGATCCATATGTTCAGCCATATTGGGTGAGCGAAGTAACACCTCTCGAGCTACTTCATTCACTGGCATAGAACAACTCAGCCAAGTAGCTCCAATATCCATGAAGGATACACTCATTCCATTGCTGTTCTTGAGGTGGACCAGTTTAGCTAACTGACCATCAAACGATGGAGTGGATGCCATGTCTTGCTCTAATTGCTCAAAGTTAGTAATCATTAGTGCCTCTTCGTCTCACAAAAATAGCGTTATATCACCACTACCCCACTTACAACTAATAATATTAGCTAATATTTTGATCTAAATTGCCTTTTACTTAATTCACATACCTTTTCAAGCGTCAGAAACAAAAACAACGCCAATTCAGGCGCTGTTTTTGTTTGTTATTTAGCTAATACATTAAGCGATAAAAATCTGTGCTAGCGCATAACCCAAACAACATGCACCTACTACACCGATTAAACCCACCGACATGAATGAGTGGTTGAAGTACCACTTACCAATCTTGGTGGTGCCAGAAACATCGAAGTTTACTGTTGCGATATCTGATGGGTAGTTCGGGATGAAGAAGTAGCCGTAAACCGCTGGCATCAAGCCGATAAGCAGGGCTGGGTCTAATCCTAAGCCAAGGCCAACCGGTAGCATCATACGTGCAGTTGCTGCTTGAGAGTTCACCACAACCGATACGATGAATAACGCTAGTGCGAACGTCCATGGGTAGTTGGTCACCATTTCCACGATGCCAGATTTGAACTGAGGCATTGCGTATTGGAAGTAAGTATCCGACATCCATGCGATACCGAAGATAGCAATTGCTGCCACCATACCTGATTTAAATACCACACCATTTGGCACGTCACGCGGATCAGTTTTAGTTGCCAGCAAGATGATACCGCCGAAGCAGAGCATCATCATTTGGATGATCACCGACATCTTGATTGGTTTGTCGCCGTCTACGATGGTTCTGATCTCAGGCACCATCGCCACGATAACGATCACGACAATCGACAACAGGAAAATCAATACTGCATTACGAGCCGAAGTTGGCAGCACTTCATCCAAAGACGTCGCCGTGGTGCTTTCGATGCGCTTTTTCCACTCAGGATCTTTTAGGCGCGCTTGGTATTCAGGATCATCGTTCAGCTCTTTACCACGTTTCAAACTATACAGAGAAAGTAAAAGTGTGCCGAACAGCGTTGCAGGAACCGTCACCATCAAAATGGAAAGCAGAGTAATGGAGTGTTGGACATCGGAAAGTTGCGCGAGGTAATACACCACTGCAGCCGAGATTGGAGAAGCCGTAATCGCTAGCTGAGACGCCACTGATGCCGCTGCCATTGGACGCTCAGGACGAATACCATTCTTCAACGCAACATCGCCAATGATTGGCATGATTGAGTAAACCGCGTGGCCAGTACCCAATAGGAAAGTCATCGAGTAAGTCACGAACGGTGCTATCAAGGTGACGCGTTTCGGGTTCTTTCTCAGCACCCTTTCCGCGACTTGCAACATGTATTTCAAACCACCAGCCGCTTCTAAAATCGAAGCACAAGTCACAACGGCGAGAATGATCAACATTACGGTGACAGGTGGCGATGTTGGTGGCATCTTGAAGACAAACACCTCGATGACCAAACCAATACCAGAAACAACACCTAAGCCAATACCGCCATACCGAGACCCGATATAAAGGACGACTAATAAAAATAGAAATTCAAAATACAACATAAGCAACCCTGCTAAAAATGTGGACTAATGTTATTTTCTCCCTAAGCTCAGCCATTTACTTATTGATTGGTCACACTATGGTTGCAGGCTCCCGTTAATTGTTTTTTATAAGATTATGGTCACGCAAACCGACCTGTAAGTTTATGAAATGTAATAAGAAGCAAGACACACAAGCTCGGTTTGTTATGTGGAATAATCATAATTGTTTCTGTTAGATCTAGATGGCCTATAAAATATCAGGCTCATAACTGGACGATATTATTCCAACCACAACCAATCACATTTCAAGTCATTCAGAAGCATATTACCGAGCCGATTGGATACATTCTTACTGAACGCTGACTCGCCTATCACTAGACACTATGTCAAAATACCCTCCCTCACGACGACAACACAGAAAGAACCACGTATATGAATTTTCAAGCTGCTATTTTTGATATGGATGGACTGCTGCTCGACACCGAGCGACTTTGTATGCAGGTTTTTGAAGAAGCATGTCACGCGCAAGGTGTTCCGTTTTTGCAAGATGTCTACCTAGGCATCATTGGCTGTAACGCAAAAACCATCGAACAGATTTTTCGAAATGGCTACGGTGAAAACCTAGACTACCCAGCGCTGAATAACGAATGGCGCACGCGCTACAGTGCAATCGTTAAAAACCAAGCAATCCCGGTAAAAGACGGCGTGATTGAGTTGCTTGAATGGCTAAAATCAAACAGCATTCCAATTGCGGTCGCGACCTCCACTCAGCTTGATATCGCAAAGAAGAAACTTGAGCTGGCTGGCCTAGATTCGTACTTCACCTCGTTAAGCACAGGCTGCGAAGTGACTCACGGAAAGCCTCACCCAGAGATCTACCTGCTAGCGGCAGAACGCTTAGGTGTTGCACCTGAAACCTGCCTAGCGTTTGAAGACTCAAACAACGGTATTCGTGCATCAATGGCAGCGAACATGATCAGCTTCCAAATTCCAGATTTGGTTGAACCTTGCGAAGAAGTAAAAGCGCTTGGCCACACGATCAGCCCATCGCTGCATCATGTATTGGCGCAGCTACAACAGGCCGCCGCATAAGCTCTGATTACCGTTGATAACGCTTTAATCAACACAGAATAACCTTTCTATTAAGCCGACTCACAGAGTCGGTTTTTTTGTGGGTATTCCTTTTATAAAAGATAAAAACTCGCGCTTGAAACTGTTAAAGTCGATGTGAAACGATGGAAATCGAGAAGCAATATTGATAATGGAGAAAGAGACGCGTGATAGAAAAATTTGAAAGCCAACTGCTTGATTTTGCACAGCAAGAGATGACACAAGATGCAGCGCACGACATCAGCCATATTAAGCGCGTAGTCAAAACTGCCAAGGCTTTATGTACTCAAGAACAAGCTAAGCTTGAAGTCGTTCTGCCTGCCGCTTATCTTCATGACTGCTTCACCTTTCCTAAGAATCACCCAGACAGAGCCAAAAGCTCGCAAATGGCAGCAGACAAGGCGATCTCTTACCTCAAATCTATCGAGTATCCGGCGTCTTATCTCGACGAGATCCATCATGCGATTGTCACGCACAGCTACAGCGCCAACATCACACCAGAAACCTTGGAAGCACAGATTGTTCAAGATGCTGACCGCCTAGATTCTCTCGGTGCGATTGGCATTGCTCGCTGCCTATACGTTGGTCAAAGCTTTAACGCAGAGCTTTATAACCACGAAGACCCGTTCGCCAAGCAGCGTGACTTGAATGACAAGAATTACAGTGTCGACCATTTCTACGTGAAACTGTTCAAGCTGGCTGAAACCATGAATACAGAATCCGCCAAATTAGAAGCTAACAAGCGCACCGACTACATGCGTGGTTTTCTCGCTCAATTAGCGACAGAAGCTTAAGCTCCTTTTCATATAGAAATTAGTCCCCATATCATAAAGAATTGCTTTAGTTTGGAACCTCCAATGACCCAAGAAAAATTCGACACTATTTATCAACGTGCGGCTCACCGTAAAGGCGGAGCAGCAGAACTCGAAAAGATTGTTCGTGCGCCCCTTTCACAAGCTGAGCTATCGCAAATCACCGACGATCGTTGGCTAGCCGCCTTTACCGAAAAGGTATTCCAATGTGGTATTTCGTGGAATGTGGTGAGAAAGAAATGGCCGCAATTCGAAGAAGTGTTCTTTGAATTCGACATCGAAAAAATGCTAATGCTACCGAACGAGATGTGGGAGCAGAAAGCGCAAGACCCGCGCATTATTCGTCACCTTACTAAGGTGATGACTATCCCTGCCAATGCCACCATGATTCATAATGCCAAGCGCGAAGCCGATTCATTCTCACAAATGGTTGCCGACTGGCCATCAGAACGCATCACCGAACTTTGGGATTACCTAAAAAAACACGGCAAGCGATTAGGTGGTAATACTGGCGCTTACACCTTACGCCAAATGGGCAAAGATACCTTCATCTTGTCATCGGACGTTGAAGCGCACCTACGCAGCACCGATGTGGTAGATAGCGGTCGTAACACCAAGCGAGCACAAGTCGCGGCGAGTAAGGCTTTCAACGAATGGCAGCAGCAATCAGGTCGTAGCCTCAGCGAAATCAGCCAGATCGTGGCATACAGCTGCGGCGATAATCGCGTCTAGTTTTAGGGAGAATGACTTAAAGCTCTAGATCGCACACAGTTCCCTGCAAACTAAATGTTATAAGTCATTAACAAATAAGCGTGCATCGCACTTTCATCTAGTGGCATTGTATAGATAAATGTATACAATATAGAGTAATACTCATGAATTATTCTCGACCAAGCCAACTCGACTAAACAAGGGTCCTTATCTCTATGACAGTTCTCAAAAACTCTGTCTCCAAAGGTGTAAAAACGAAAGTAACAGGCCAGACTCAAGACGATGTTGTTTACTGCCATATCTTCGACGCGATACTAGAACAAAGGCTGCCACCAGCCACGAAATTAAGCGAAGAAGCACTAGCAGAAATCTTTGGCGTTAGCCGTACTATTATCCGCCGTGCCTTGCTGCGCCTCTCCTTAGAACAAGTTGTGGTGATCCGTCCTAACCGAGGTGCTGTGATTGCAGCCCCAACAGTAGACGAAGCCAAGCAGATATTTAAAGCACGTGAAGTGATGGAAATTGCTATCACTGAGCTAGCGGTTAAAAACGCAACCAAAGCCCAAATCGACGAGTGTAGAAAACTGGTCGCGAAAGAGAACTGCGCCTTTGACCAAGGTGACTATGGTTCTGGCTTACGTTTATCTGGTGAGTTCCACATCAAACTGGCTGAAATGGCTGAGAACGCGCCACTGCTGGCTTTCCAACGCAGCTTGGTATCGCAAACCTCTCTGCTTATTGCCCAGTATGAAACCGGTAGCCACTCAAACTGCTCTTTGGATGAGCATGAAGGATTGCTGGATGCGATAGAGTCTGGCGATGAAGAGCAAGCCGTTGACCTAATGCGAGAGCATTTAAGCCACATTCGTTCGAAGCTCAACCTAGACAGCAGCACAGCTTCTAGTGATCTGCATGTCGTGTTCTCAGATCTGCTTAAGAGCAAGTCATAGACGATTCAACAAGCGCTTAATAACCATCCGTTAACAACTTTTTGTTAACAGAATTGGAGAGAAGTAAGCCTCTGCGTTTACTTCTCTTTTTTGTGCCCTCTCCTCTAAAAACAAATACGACGATCGACTCACATCCATCTAAAAATACTGTCTATTCTGCCCTCAACAACGATCTTAGCCTCTACAGAATTACTTCCAACAGTGCCATAAACCCTGCCTTTATCTTGTATACATAGCTATCAATTCATTCACACCAAAAAACTATTCACCTTCAACTCAACTCCTTATAAAACAGACAACTATAGTCAAAATTAAATTGTACACAATCATCCGACGAGACTATTTGTTGCATTTTTGTAAATAAATAGTTGACCACAGGGTCAGGATGGATAATTATTGACCTAGAAGTCAAAAAGAATACACATGGAAATATGTCGATTTACAAGGAGGTCTCTTGATTACTTTTTTGCTCAATCAGGAAATAAGACGTGAAGATAATCTGTCGCCAAATATGACAGTGCTCAACTACCTTCGTACTAAGGTTAATAAAACGGGTACAAAAGAAGGTTGTGGGTCGGGTGACTGTGGTGCATGTACGGTAGTTCTCGGTGAAGTGGTTGATGGACAGTTGCAATACCGCTCGGTGAACTCTTGCCTTACGTTCGTTTCAGCGCTGCACGGAAAACAGCTAATCACAGTAGAAGATCTACAAAACCGAGATAAGTCACTGCACCCTGTACAGAAAGCTGTGGTTGATTTTCACGGTTCACAATGTGGTTACTGCACGCCGGGCTTCATCATGTCAATGTTCGCGCTAGGCAAGAACAAACCCGATGCGAGCAAAGAAGATGTCATGGAATCACTGGCGGGTAACCTATGTCGCTGTACAGGCTACCGACCTATTGTTGATGCCGCGATGTCGCTTTCAACAGATCAACCTTTGATCGACCAATTTGCTGAACTTGAACGCAACACCATCAAGAAGCTAGAAGATATTCAAGACACCGAAGCCAACCTACGCCTTGGTCACCTCACCGCTTTTTCCCCGAAAAGTACGGATGAGTTGGCCAAGCTTTTTCAAGCGCATCCCAACGCTAAGCTGGTAGCTGGCGGCACGGATTTAGCACTGGAAGTGACGCAGTTCCACCGCGAGATAGAAACACTGATCAGCGTAAACCTTGTTGAAGACATGAAGGTATGTGAAGAGACAGACACCGACTTAATCATTGGTGCCAACCTTCCAATCAGTGACTCTTACTCACTACTGAAAAAACACTACCCAGATTTTGGTGAACTGTTACACCGCTTTGCTTCGCTGCAAGTACGTAACCAAGGCACCATCGGCGGTAATGTTGCCAACGCCTCACCTATCGGTGATACGCCTCCCTTACTGATTGCTCTTAATGCGAAAATCAAACTACGCTGTGGTGATGAGTCACGCATCATGCCGATCGAAGATTATTTCATCAGCTACAAGGTGACGGCGCAGAAAGAGAGTGAGTTCATTGAACAAATCATCATCCCTAAACCAACCAACGACAGCTTCCGCGCTTACAAACTGTCTAAACGTTTAGACGATGACATCTCTGCAGTATGTGGTGCGTTCGATATTCAAATTGAAGATGGCAAGGTAACACACGCTCGTATCGCCTTTGGTGGTATGGCTGCAACGCCTAAGCGCGCAACCCGTTGTGAAAATACGTTATTAGGCAAACCATGGACAGACGCTAATATTAAGTTAGCGATGCAAGAACTGTATAACGACTTTGAACCGCTATCTGATTTCCGTGCAAGCCAAGAATACCGTTCATTGTCGGCGGCAAATATGTTGCGTCGTTACTTCATTGAACAACAGAACAAAAACAACCAAATCGAAACAAGGGTAACGTCTTATGTCTAAATCAAATTCCTCTGTTCACAAGAGCAATGCGATGACTCACGAAGAGATGGTTACCATTGCAAAACAAGACCTAAAAACTGGCGTAGGTAAAAGCGTTAAACACGACAGTGCAGCCAAACAAGTAACGGGCGAAGCGGTATACATTGATGACCGCCTAGAGTTTCCCAATCAACTGCACGTGTACGCACGCCTGAGTACTCAAGCACATGCGAAGATCACTAAGATCGACGTTTCACCGTGTTACGAATTTGATGGTGTAGCCATTGCTATCCAAGCCAAAGACGTTCCGGGTGAGCTGGATATCGGTGCAATCCTACCGGGTGACCCACTGCTTGCCGATGGCAAAGTAGAATATTACGGCCAACCTGTAATTGCCGTGGCAGCCAACGATTTAGAGACGGCACGCAAAGCCGCACATGCAGCCATTATTGAATACGAAGAGCTACCCGCGATTCTTGATGTAAAAGAAGCGCTAGAGAAAGAACACTTCGTAACAGAAAGCCACACTCAACAACGTGGTGACTCAAAAGCCGCACTGGCAAAAGCGAAACACGTGATCTCTGGTGACCTAGAGATCGGCGGACAAGAACACTTCTACCTAGAAACTCAAATCAGTAGTGTAATGCCAACCGAAGATGGCGGCATGATCGTCTACACCTCGACACAAAACCCGACCGAAGTTCAAAAACTGGTTGCGGAAGTGATTGGCGTACCGATGCACAAAGTCGTGATTGATATGCGTCGTATGGGTGGTGGTTTCGGTGGTAAAGAGACTCAAGCAGCCTCTCCAGCATGTATGGCTGCGGTTATTGCCCACCTTACAGGCCGACCAACCAAAATGCGTTTGCTGCGCAATGAAGACATGCAGCAAACCGGTAAACGCCACCCGTTCTACAATCAATACACAGTCGGTTTTGACGACAATGGTGTGATTCAAGGTGCCGACATTACCGTTGCAGGTAACTGTGGTTACTCGCCAGATTTATCAAGTTCTATCGTCGACCGAGCGATGTTCCACTCAGACAACGCCTATTATCTAGGTGATGCAACTGTAGTGGGTCATCGATGCAAAACCAACACCGCATCGAATACCGCTTACCGTGGCTTTGGTGGCCCGCAAGGCATGATGACCATTGAACACATCATGGACGAGATTGCGCGTTACCTGAAAAAAGATCCTTTGGAAGTACGTAAGGCGAACTACTACGGCGAAGAAGGCCGTAACGTGACCCATTACTACCAAACCGTTGAAGACAACTTTTTACCTGAGATAACCGAACAGCTTGAACGCAGCAGTGACTATCACGCACGTCGTAAAGACATTGCCGAGTTCAACAAGCAGAGCCCTATTTTGAAGAAAGGCCTTGCGATCACACCAGTGAAATTCGGTATCTCGTTTACTGCGACTTTCTTGAACCAAGCAGGTGCGCTCATCCATATCTACACCGATGGCAGTATTCATTTGAATCACGGTGGTACGGAAATGGGGCAAGGCTTGAACATCAAAGTGGCACAAATCGTTGCACAGGAGTTCCAAGTCGATGTCGAACGTATCCAGATCACCGCTACAAACACAGACAAAGTTCCTAACACATCACCAACCGCAGCCTCATCGGGCACCGACCTCAACGGTAAGGCCGCGCAAAACGCCGCAATGACCATTAAGCAGCGCCTGATTGACTTCGCTTCTTCGCACTTCAAAGTGTGGCCTGAAGAGGTGATATTTAAGAACGGTATGGTGCAGATCCGCGATGAGATCATGACCTTCAACTCGTTTGTTGAGCTGGCTTGGTTTAACCAGATTTCACTATCGAGCACTGGCTTCTACCGCACTCCGAAGATCTATTACGATCACGAGAAAGCGCGCGGTCGCCCGTTCTACTACTACGCGTATGGCGCTTCTTGTTCAGAAGTCATCATCGATATCCTAACCGGTGAAAACAAGATTCTGCGTGTTGATATTCTGCATGACGTGGGCGCTTCACTGAACCCTGCGATTGATATCGGCCAAGTCGAAGGTGGCTTTGTACAAGGTGTCGGTTGGTTAACAACGGAAGAGTTGGTGTGGAACCAGCAAGGCCGCTTAATGACCAACAGCCCTGCAAGCTACAAAATCCCTGCGATTGCTGATATGCCAATTGATTTCAGAACGCACCTTTTGGAAAACCGCAGCAACCCAGAAGACACAGTATTCAACTCGAAAGCCGTGGGTGAGCCACCTTTCATGTTAGGTATGTCGGTATGGAGCGCACTAAAAGATGCGATTAGCTATGTCGCTGTCGATGGCGCGATACCTAAGCTCAACACACCTGCAACGCCAGAGCGTATTCTGATGGCTATTCAGGAAGTCTCTGAAACAGCCCCGACCTCGGTCGATGCTCAATCAGAAACGGCTTAATAAGACTGATATAGAGCTTAGGAAGCATAGAAGGGATTTAGGAGGACATATGTTTAAGGATAATTGGATTCACGAACTGGCAAAACTGGAAGAGAACTACGAACCATGTGTCATGGTGACAGTGCTTGAAGACAGAGGCTCAGTGCCACGTGATGCGGGTACCAAGATGCTTGTCACTCGTGACCGAATCATCGCTACGATTGGTGGTGGTCACCTTGAACATGTGGCCACTAAAATGGCGCGTGAGATGCTGATTGCCAGTGAAAAGTCGCTCAAAGTGGAACGTTTTAACCTAGGCGCTCGCTTGGGCCAGTGTTGTGGCGGAATGGCAACATTAAGCTTTGAACCGATTGGCACTCAACAGAACCACCTTGTGCTGTTTGGCGCTGGTCATGTGGCAAAAGCGCTGCTGCACATTGTCGCGACCCTGCCCTTCCGTGTGACCTGGATTGATGAACGTGAAGAAGTGTTCCCTGACACGCTTCCTCACGGCGTCAAAAAGCTAGTCACAGACGATCCAGTTGGCGAAGTTAAACACATGCCACCGAACAGCTACTACCTAGTAATGACCCACAACCACCAGCTTGATTTCGATTTAACGAAAGCCATTATCGACCGTGAAGACAGCCGTTACTTCGGCATGATCGGCTCGCTGACCAAGCGTAAGAAGTTTGACTTCCGCTTAGAGCAACGTGGCTATAGCCAAGAGCAAATTGAAACTATGATTTGCCCAATTGGCATTAGTGCTGTTAATGGCAAACATCCCGCTGAAATCGCGGTATCGGTTGCGGGTGAACTGATCGCACACTATCAGGGCCAAGCACTTGAACAAAAGCGCCCAACCAAACAATATCAAAATCAGGATTTGACCGATCAACACAGTCAACCAAGCGATATAGGCGAACCACCATTGGAAGAGAAGATCGCCTAATAAAAGTCGCAAAGCTTTAGCGGCCATAAAGTCGCTGAAGTCATTAAAAGGAAGTAAACATGACAACCCAACGCAAAGCTTATCGCGCCAGCATTTTACACAGCGTCGCCGACCCAAAAGACGTCGGTATCGATGAGTCTTACGACTATTTTGAAGACGGTGTTTTAGTGGTTGAGAACGGCCACATCGTCGATTTAGGCCATGCCGATGAAGTATTGGCTCGCCAGCCTAAAACACTCGAAGTAAAAGAATACAAAGACAAGCTGATCACCTCTGGCTTTATTGATACGCACATCCACTACCCTCAAACGGGGATGATCGCGTCTTACGGTGAGCAGCTACTTGATTGGTTAGAGAACTACACCTTCCCTGAAGAAAAACGCTTCAAAAACCCAGTCTATGCACACAAAGTGGCGAAGCTATTCCTAGACGAATTAGCAAGCAACGGCACCACCACGGCACTGGTATTTGGCACTGTACACAAAGAGTCGGTTAACGTGTTCTTTGAAGAAGCTGAGAAACGTAACCTACGCATGATCGCGGGTAAGGTGCTGATGGATCGCAATGCTCCTGATTACCTGACTGACACACCAGAATCTGGCTATACAGACTCAAAAGAGCTGATCGAAAAGTGGCATAACCGCGGCCGTTTGCTTTACGCGGTGACACCTCGTTTTGCACCAACCAGCACACCAGAACAACTTGCTACTGTAGGTAAACTGCTAGAAGAATACCCAGACGTGTACATGCATACTCACCTTTCTGAAAACGAGAAAGAGATCGAGTGGGTGAAATCGCTGTTCCCAGAGCGCGACAGCTACTTAGATGTGTATGACCACTATGGTCTGCTGCACAAACGCTCCGTATTCGCCCATGGCATTCACTTGTCTGACTGCGAATGTAAGCGCCTAGCGGACACCGAATCCGCCATCGCTTTCTGTCCGACCTCTAACCTGTTCTTAGGCTCAGGTTTATTCCGATTACCCGAAATGGAAGAGCACGGCATTCGTGTTGGTATGGGTACTGATGTAGGCGCAGGCACTAGCTTCTCAATCCTGCAAACCATGAGCGAAGCCTACAAGATCATGCAGCTACAACATAAGAAGCTGCACCCAGCCAAATCACTGTTCTTGGCAACATTAGGTGGCGCACGTTCTCTGCATTTAGAAGACAAAATTGGTAACTTGGAAGTAGGAAAAGAAGCCGATTTCGTGGTGCTCGACTTACACGCCACACAATTGATGCGCTTTAGAATGGAACAAGCGACCAAGCTTGAAGAAAAACTATTTGTACTAATGAGTTTGGGTGACGACAGAACCGTCAGCGAGACTTACATCTACGGTGAGAAAGCCTACGATGTGAATTTCAAAGACTACAAGAAGCTCGTTAGCTAGACTTAAAACCGAGTAACAATCGCTAGACAGCGGCAGCCGTCGTTAATTAAAAATCCGTCCAGATTTATCTAGCCTTTAAAGATCAGTTGCTGATGCCACTGGTCTTTTTTGTGCTTCATTCAAAGAAATATAAATTAACCGTTCACAAACAGCGATCTTCGGTGACGCCAAGTCATTATATTGATAGGTTAATGTTTATACATATCGACTTTATGCTTCGTTTGGCCTCTCTTTAAAACATTCGTTTCTCAGCTAAATGGAAGCACCCAATCTAGAAAGGAATTCTATGTTCGAACAGGTCGTCAGCATTCTGTTTCCCGTTTTTGCTTTAGCCAGTGCTGGCTTTGCGGTCGGTCGTTGGCTTAAGCCCGATTTCAAACCGATCAATCGCATCAATATGGATGTTTGTATTCCTGCTTTGGTGTTTGCATCGCTGACCACCATGCCCCTCGACACTGAACAGCTGCCACTTATCTCAGCCTCTTTGGTGGCGGTGTTGGTGCCTGCTTTGTTGATGATTCCAATCTGTAAGATTTTTAAGCTCAACTTCAAAGCCTGGGCTCCGCCACACATGTTTCGTAACAGTGGCAACCTCGCGATTCCTCTGTTCACGTATACCTTTGGCGAGAGCGCATTAGCCCCTGCGGTACTGCTGTTTGTGGTGTCGGCGTGTGTGCACATTAGTGTTGGTTTGGCGCTATTAAGCGATGGCAATCCGATCAAGCAGATCCTCAAGATGCCGATCTTCTTAGCCGCCGCATTAGCGATGACGCTCAACTTATCTGGCATTGCAGTATGGAATCCAATCTACGAAGCCACATCGCTACTTGGCCAAGCTGCCGTGCCAATCATGCTATTGTCGCTGGGCTCGCAAATGGTTAACTTGAGGCTAAGTGGGTTAAAGGTTGGCTTGCTGTGTACGGCCCAATCGCTGTTTACTGGCGCCATCGCCTTTACCATCATCTACTTCTTTATTCCGCTACCAACACTGCACCTGCAAATGATGGTGCTGTTCACCATGCTGCCACCCGCCGTGATGAACTACCTGTTCGCAGAACGCTTCAATGTCGAGCCACCCAAGGTCGCGTCTATGGTGTTGTTCGGTAACTTCCTGAGCGTGGTTACCTTGCCTATCTTGCTGTCTTTCGCGCTGTCTTTATCGAACTAATTATTTGCACATTTATCCAATTTGAGCTCTGCGGTCACTTTCGTCAAACGCAACGCAATTGCGAAGCAGACTAAGTAAGGACTCACATACCAGAAGATGCTTTCTAGTGGCTGCTTCACCTGCGCTTCTCTGGTTTTAATGTATTGGTTCTTCTGTTTTTCATACTGACTCAGCATGCCACTCACCCACACGGCGTCGCTTTCCACCAGCGATACGCTAGGCGCAGGAACCGTGAAATCGGCGGCGTTGGGCAACAGAGTGAAATCGACATCTTTAAAAGTGATAGCTGTATTCAAATACCACAAGCACGCCTCGTGGTGCTGTCCGTGAGAGTCTAGAGATGGCTGACCTGTGCAGATGTCGCTTCTGAGTTTGTCCAAAGAGAACTTCTGAATCGACTCTAAAATAGTGACCGCTCTGGTTTGTTCAGTCTCGACCCAATCACCAGCTACCGATGCCCGAATTTCAGACACCGCACCTAGCATCCCGATACCCGCCAAGAACGGCCATAAATAATCCATAAGCTTCCACTTTCGTCGGCTCAAGTTGAACCCACACCAAATCGGAAGATGAAAAAGGAGCGTTAGCCCAAGCGATAGCAAAACGAAATTCAAGGAGCTAGAGAGCATGAGTTCGCTATCGAAGAAGTTCTTCATAATGAGAGACTTGCCTGTATAACAAAGAGAAATTTGATACTAGGTTCGATGTTAGAAAAGAGTGTAAGGGGAAAGTAAAAACAGCACCAAGATTGGTGTTGGCGCTGTTTATTTAAGCAACCACCGGCTTTTCCATAGGGATGCAATCGAGGCTAATACCTCTAGGCGAGTGATAAGTGGAAAGTTCATCGCCAATAAAGCCACACGAACGATAAAACGTAGCGGCATTCAGGGTCGATTCTAACTTCATTAATGGCAAGTTGTGTTGAATCGCGAGCTCCTCTAAGAACTGCAACATCTGCTTCGCTGCGCCTTTTCCCGCAAAGTCAGGGTCAACAAAAATAGCATCAACCATACCGGTTTCGATGTTGATCTTACCGCTGCCAATCACTCGACCATCAACTTCTGATACGTGGAAGGTTTCAACTACATCACTGATGAATCCATCAGACATTCCACCCTGCGTCCATATTGACAGCTGTTCTTCTGAGTAATAAGCCGAGCACTTCTCGACAATGGCACGGCTTCGGATATCGAAAATATCCTGAGCATCAGACTCAACCGCTTTTCTAATTGTAATCATAAGCCTACCTCTGGTGACTAAAAGATACTACTTGCTAGTAAATCGAATAACTACTCGGTGACTAACGCTGGAGATTGCTTCCCCTTAGCTGACATAAGATAAAAACCAACGGCACCAACAACTGAAATTAATATCACACTAAACCAAGTGAAAGTGTACCCATAATCATCGATAAAGTAGCCAATCACGATAAAACTAGGCATGACGAAAACCGTTCGCAAGGTAATGAGCACGCCTTGAATGCGTCCACGATGACTCGACGGGGAGTTATTTGCTAAATATATGCCCTCTTTTGTCAAAAGAAGAACCTCGCCCGCAGATAGAAATAGCCAAGCAAAGAAATGAACAGGAATGTTGGGAAACAACATGACGAGCATATAACCAAAGGCAAACATAAAGCCTGCATAAGCAAGGCTTACGGTTTCAGCCTTACCTGACGTGAACTTCATTAAGATTGGCGTAATCAGCACCACTACAACACAAGCGTAAGTCATAAGTTGCCCGAAAATAATTGGGCCTTGCTCTCCAAACACATGACTCAAATACAATGGACTCGCCATAGTCATTTGATTTAGCGAATACCACAGTAATCCACATAGAAAAGTGAACAACAAAAGCCGTGGCCTTGATTTTAAAACTGACCAAACCGAACCAGAAACGGGCTGCTCCAGTTCACTCTTGCTGGTCGATTCCATTCCAGGTTGCAACTTCACAAATGCAGCCACAATAAAAACACAAAAAAGAGCCGCAAAACCGTTGCCGAAAAATATCCAGTCAGTGTGATTCCAGAACAAGTACCCAGCCATAACAGGACCAAGAGCTGAACCAAAGTTATAGGCTAGATAACTCAGTGACATAACTGCATCACGATTCTGAGGGGTAGAAAGGTCAGCAACTAAAGCATTACTCGCGGGCAACGCTAAGCCGCCAAAGAAATAGGCACAAAACAAAAACACAGGTACGACGACCGGAGCATCGGCGAAGAAACCACAAATAATCAATAATACAGCACACATAAACTCGCCAAACACCATGACCCGTTTATGTCCCAACCTATCCGCTAATCTCCCACCTAAAAAGCTCCCTAAAAGGTAAGAGCCCGTCACACCCATGGCAAGGGAACCTGCGACTGTTGCGGAATAACCCAACTTATCGGTTAACAGTAAGACTAAAAATGGAACGATAAAGTTACCCATTCCCAGAATCATTCTAGCCAGTGCTAAATAATAGATGCTATTCGGTAAATACCTGTAAATAGAAATGGCTGAGAAAAGCTTATGAATCATGAAATGCCTAAAGTATGTAAGTGCTTAATTATGAATCTCTATTCGATAGTACTGAAATCTAGGTTTCTAGGTACCGCAACACTAACAACCTGACTTCCCGCGATTAAGTCATGCAAGCAGCGTCTGTTTTTACGTAAAGCAAACAGATAGTTTAGCAACGCAATAAATTGACCAATAACAGGAATATAAACAAAGATGTTCATAGGTAAAATTCGTTTGATCATTATGTCGAATAACCCTAGTTGCTTGCCATCCATATCGACAATCGCGATTTCCATTATATTTTTGCCTATAGTCTGCCCTTTCTTATGCAGCAAATAGCCATTCAACAAAAGGAACACGAGCCAACCGTAAACAGTGACTGCGATTAGTTCTGCTGTATCAGCTGTCCCTGTTTCAAATATTTTTTGGAAATAATCGGTATAGAGATAAATTGGCATGACAATAGCCACAGCAATTAAGACGTCAATAAAAACGGCCCAAAAGCGTAGCCATCTAGACGCGAGTTTTACTTCAGGTACATTTTCAACTGTCAATGACAGGCTTTCTAATGATTCGTGCTCATTTTTTCCCAAATTGTTGGCTGACACACTAACAACTTGAGTGCCTGCGATTAAGTCATGCAAGCAACGTCTGTTTTTTCGGAAAATGAAAAGAGAATCCAACATGGATATTAAATGGCCAGTGAGAGGTATAATAGTAAAGGGAATCATAGGTATCATTCGTTTACCCACTATTTTATATAACCCTATAGGTTTACCTTCCATATCGACAATCGCAATTTCCATTAGATGTTTGCCAATCGTCTGCCCCTTCTTATTCAGTAAATACCCATGTACCAACAAAAACATCAGCCCTAAATAGGCATAGACAGCAGCGACTTCTCTAAAGTCTATCACCCCTGTATCGAGTGTTTTTTGGAAACAATCTGTATACATAAAGATTGGCGCAATGATGACAGCAGTAATTACACCATCAATAAAAAACGCTAAAAAACGAGGCCATCGAGATGCAGGGACAACTTCGGTGCGTATTTCGGTGATTGCGATCGGCTGT
>NZ_AJZD02000308.1 GCF_000272105.2 Vibrio splendidus 12E03 | reverse complement strand
AAGACGATCCAGTGGATGCAGTCAACGACAGCGTGACGGTGCTTGAAGATGGCAGCGTGGCGCTGAGCCTACTGGCTAACGACAGTGCGCCAGACGGTGGTCTTGAAATCACGTCGATCAACGGCGTGGCGTTAACAGGGTCTGCACAAACCATCAGCGTGGACAATGGCAGCGTGGTTATCGCGGCCGATGGCACGATGACGTTCGAGCCGGCGGCTGACTTCAATGGCGACATCAGCTTCGACTACGACGTGAAAGACGCGGACGGCGATGTCGATACGGCGACTGTGAGCGTGAGCGTGACAGCACAAGACGAT
>NZ_AJZD02000307.1 GCF_000272105.2 Vibrio splendidus 12E03 | reverse complement strand
CGGCGGCTTTAGTAAAGTCGAATCCACAGCCGATCATTGCCAATGGTGTTGCTGTCATTAGAATGTTCATCACGGCATAAGCGACCATAGCTGCGAACACAGCGCCGATAAAGTTAGGCGCTTTCACAATCACACTGAGAGGATCGGCTTTAGGCGCCTGACTATTAAAAGAGACCTTTGGAAATTGAATAGTTTGTAGGATGAGTAATGCAAGAATGTTCAAACCAATCAAAGAAGCAAAGGCGCCAATATACAGGCCATCTTGCGACCACTGCTGAGACATGATCGCTAAGTTTGGCCCTAATACAGCAGCAAGAACGCCACCAGCCATCGAAATAGAAATCGCGCGATTTCTTGCGTTTTCATCACACACTTCGATAGCAGCGAAGCGATAAAGCGTACCAAAACCAATGCCTATCCCGAGCAAAAATGTGGCGAAACAAAACAAGTAGAAATGCTGCTGAGATATGGCGTAAGTAGCAAGGCTTGCCCCTGTAATGCCAACGACGTTACCAATGCTAAACCCTCTCTTTCGTCCTAGCTTACCTGAAATCAAAGACGCAGGAATCGTGGCTGCCATTAAGCCTAAAAACTGCAGCGCAACGGGCAAAGTAATCATACTGACACTGGGCGCAATCTGCTTACCGATCAAACCAATCACAGAGATCAGTAATATGTTACCCGTCATCAACAAGGCCTGACACAGTGAGAGCAGCCAAACATTTCTATTCATCTTCGTTCCTAAATATGAGCACAGTTGGTCAATAGACCAAATAATCAACAAAGTCGCAACACTTTGTTACTCATAGGAACTCTACAAAGCGGCCAATAGACCAATATAAAGTGTTAGCACCATATGACTTTGATTAGCGTTACTTAAGACGCTAGAGTTGAAATTATCATTACTTAAGATAATAATAATTTTCTGTTATTTACTGGCTTTGTTGTTTATAGGCTTTAGCATTTGAAGGTGAGTATGATCAATCCACTTTGGCTCAATACGTTTAAGACTCTGGTTGAAGTTGGTCATTTCACCCAAACGGCCGAAAAGTTGTACATGACACAACCTGGAGTCAGCCAACACATCAAGAAGCTTGAACAAGCTTGCAATTGTGACCTGTTATCGAGAGAAAATAAAAGCTTCGAGCTGACCGAACAGGGTCGGATTATGTATCGCTATGCGCTCAAGCTAGAAAAAGACCAAGAAGATTTATTCGAATCTCTGAGTTTTGACAATCCTTATGCTGGGCAATGTCATCTATCCTGTTCGGGTTCACTCTCTTTACGTCTTTATCCCAAGCTTCTTGAACTTCAGCAGCAACACCAAGATCTGAGCATTAACTTAGAAGCAGCTCCAAACAAAAAGATATTGAATGACCTAAGCGAAGGCACTACCGATATCGGCATTGTTAGGCATTCCCCGAACGACAGCTACTACCAAAGCCAAGTCATCGGCAAAGAAGCACTGTGTCTTATTGTTCACCACAGCCTTGCTGATTTAGAGATAACGCCGCAAGTATTGAATGACATTGGCCTGATTGCCCACCCAGATTCTGCACACTATCTGTCTTTGTATTTCGACCTATGCGGAGATAAAGACTTAGCGAACATCAACGTTAATGAAATACCAAGATCTGGCTACATCAATCAGCTTCACCAGATCTTGCTACCCGTATCAAAAGGGTTAGGTTTTACCGTGTTACCGGCTGGCGCGGTTGAACACTTCCCAGATAGAGACAAGCTACACGTTGTGCCGCCAAAGGTAGAAGTTGAGGAAACGCTGTATTTGGTTCA
>NZ_AJZD02000306.1 GCF_000272105.2 Vibrio splendidus 12E03 | reverse complement strand
GCGCTCGGTGGTGATCCCCTCAATGCTCTCGCGTACCGATGGCGTTTGAGTTTGAATTTGTGCCTCGGCCTGTAGCGACGTAGGCACCACCTCTTCTTCTTGAGGGGTTATGCTGAATTTTTGCATGGCCACAATCAACACAACAAGTAACGCGATAACGAGCAGCCACCCCCCTTTTTTCATGGGTGCGAGCCTTTCTTTAAATGTACTCACAGGCTACCCCTTCCCTCGCGTCACAAAGTCCG
>NZ_AJZD02000305.1 GCF_000272105.2 Vibrio splendidus 12E03 | reverse complement strand
ACTGGCCGTTAAACCGGACAGGTAGCCAGCCTTGACCTGCTCGATCTGAGAGCTGATAAAAGAAACTCGACTTTGGTACTCTACATACAACCCGAGACCTGTCACTATAACTGTGAATAAGGTACTGATCGCTATTATCATCCCGATCAACTGTCGGGAGAGTCCAACGTAGCGTTTTCCTTTTGTCACCATACACAAATTACCATTATTGTTATCCTAGCAAACTACAATTACTCAACTAGTATAATAGTAGTCATTCATCAAATAACTAGGGAAGGTTATGAAAAAACATCTTATCGTTGCATCCATAGTCAGTTTGTTTTCAAGCAGTTATGCTTCTGCAAGCGAACCTCTTCACTACTACATTATTGCGAGCCAAGCGCAACCTTTTCAAATCGAAACTGACGGGTCATCTCACAGAGGAATTGTTTCAGATATTGTGGAAGCCGTGTTTGATGACAGCCAATATGAGATCAACTACCACACCTACCCTTTTAATCGAATGATCGACAAGCTCGATGCGAGAGAGAACCCAAACTGGGTTACCTATGGCAGCCCTAGTTGGGGGAATATTCAATCTGCGAATCTATCTGAAGACCCGATTTACAATGTAAAACACGTATTACTCAGCAGCGGTAAAAAGCCATTTGAGTTCAATACAATCGATGATCTCGATGGGAAAGCCGTGGTGTTGCTGAAAGGATTTGAGTACCCGAACTTGGAGCCTTATATCCAACAAGGCAAGCTCAACGAGATTCGAGTAAAAGATTACACTGCTGCGTTTCGTGTCCTGAACCGAGCACCTGGCGACACAGTGTTTGTGGAAATGGAATCACGAATCAAATACAACCTAAACGAACAAAAACTGAGTATTGATGATTACCAGATGCAAGAGTTTGGTTCTGTAATCAATAACTACCCTATCCATTTGGCGTTTGACCCTGAGATGGATCCTAAACTGCAAAGCTTCATCAACCAACGCCTCGACCAAATGAAAGACGATGGACAGCTTGACGACATCGTACAGAGTTACTTGTAGCACCAGCGTAAAGTAGAACTTAGCAACGGATAGCTTAGTCACGTACTTTAACTCTCGTTGATGCCTGACTCTCTAAAACCGAAAAGGCCGCCCTGCTTCATACTAGATAGCAGGGCGGCCTTTTAAATGAGTCTAAGGGGTAATCATAAGCATATCCGCTATCTGAATCGACGAATCAGTGCGAAGCAATCAAATGCAGTTGCTGAGTACGAAGTTGGTGACGCACTGCCATCAGAATCTTACCCAAATGGTTCTCACCGGTTCCATCGCCGCCATCGCCCCAGAAGTGGTCTTTGTGCGAATGTTCTTTGATCACCGAATCTCCGGTGTTGGTAAGAAACAGCGCAAACTGTGGATTCTGTCTGAACTTCTCAGTCACAATGAACTGCATCACTTCAACACGAATGTCATACCAATCTTCGCGAACTTGGTTTTCGTAGTCACGACTTAAAGAGAACGCTTCGGCAGGTGTACTGGCTTCCAAAATGGTATTGCGTAGCGCTTCGGAGGCAAACTTCATCGCTTGATAATAATGTTCGCTGGTTGCCCAAACTTGATCACCCACCTTGATAGGACAAGCGGCAAAATTTGACAGGTATCCGTTCGGATCTTCGGGTTCGTAAAACAGCACTTCTTTAGCTTGAGCCACAGAATTAGACATAGCCTTCTCCTTACCAACGACATCGCATATTTTTGCTTTAACTTTAAAATTAGTGGCGTTGAATATTACTGTCAAACAACTTAGCTCAAGAGTATGCCATGTGCGTGTTTTTCATCTGAAAAGCTTAATATCAAAAGGGATAGGCTGAACGGAACAGTGAGCCAAAGAATCAAGGAGTTGATTAAACCTGGATAGGAAAAATGAAAAAATACTTATAAATCAAAGGGTGGCATTGTGCCACCCTTCTAAATGCAATGGGGATTATTAGTGAATAAGACCTAGCTCCCTCGCTTCTTCCAGACTCAAACCGCTTTCTCTAATTTCTCTTAGAGTCTCGATACGACGACGAGCTTCAGCGGACTTCATTTTCTTTTCTGGTTTAAAAGATACTTCTTCTTCAGCATCCCACTTGTTTGCAATATTTGTCATTTCATCATGGTTGATAGAATTAATGGACATGTTTTCCTCCGAAAAGCACCATGTAATGGACAGGTAATCTGTAGCAAATGCTATTTCGCTTGTTAAGAAAATCTGTACTGAAATGTGATGATTCCGACGCTTCACAAACCTAATTAATAAATGCCTCATTTAAACTTTGCCAAAGACATTTTCTGCAATTACATTTAAAAGATTCCCCATAAGAAATGTGGTTTGATCCAACTCTCATTTTCCCCGCTTTCAATGCAATAAAATCCGTTAGCTTTCACATAGGCTAAAGCGAGATTTTCGGCTTAGCCGGAGAATCAGGTTGTGGTAAAAGCACCTGCGCACGATTTTTACCCTACAGCGAAGGGAGAGATACTGTTCAAAGGCAGAGACATCTCTACGCTGAAAAGCCGTAAAGATATCTTGGATTATCGCAGCCGTGTGCAAATGGTTTTTCAAGACCCCTTTGGTTCACTCAATCCCACTCACACCATTGAGCACCACTTAACACGCCCTCTCAAGATTCATAAGCAAGTCGCCAACAAACAAGCGCTAGCAGAGCGCCTGGAAGAATTATTAACGCTGGTGGAGTTACCCATTGAAACATTGGCTAAGTACCCTCACGAGCTCAGTGGAGGCCATAGACAAAGGGTTAACCTAGCAAGAGCACTGGCTGTTGGCGCTGAGGTCATTCTTGCGGACGAGCCCACCTCCATGCTGGATGTTTCGATTCGACTTGGCGCACTTAATCTAATGCAAAGAATGAAGAAAGAGCTCGGGATTGGCTTTTTGTACATCACCCATGATCTCGCCACCGCACATTACATCGCAGAAGAGACAGCAGTTATGTACAAAGGACAGATCGTCGAATGGGGATCCACTCAGTCGATCTTGACCAATCCTCAACACCCATACACCAAACTATTGATCTCTGCGGTGCCAGATCCTGATCTACCGTTTGGCGAACTCGTTAAAAATGAACCAAACTATTCAATAGACGCTGATCGTATTCGAGAGCAAAGCAGTGAAATACAGCATAACGTTAAGCAAATTGCTGATAATCACTTTGTAAAACAATGGGATAATGTTGCATGAATGAACTAGACACTTGGTTAGAGCGGATCGGAGACTGGTACAAAGACCGAAAGCATGATCAAGTGGACCGGTTAGAACCTTTGATCTTAATGCCTCCAGATGCGCTCTGGGGACCATTGATCACGGATGAGCAGAGCAAAGGCATCGCATGTTGGCTAGACGGGTGCCTGAGAATCTTTACTTTCTATCGCCACCTCGCAGATTCATCGAATCCGGACTTGGCTTCGCAGGAGGCCAACAGCTCAAGTCATCAAGATAAAGCCTACCAATACCTGATGTTTGCCTACAGTAAGCTGCAAGCGGTGTCATGCGACCCAAAATCAGAAGCTGGCTTGCAAGAGTGGTGTACACAGCGGCTACAACACTTGTGTGTATTGGCTTTGGAGTTTACGAACCAACAGCAAGAACCACGTTGGAAAGCCGAATCAGAGAAATTGATCGAATCGCATGTACGCTTTATGGCAACCCATCCCCGAAACGATGATCAAGGCAGCATTCAACGCCATCTCCACTGATCAAGCCCTTCTCGATCAAACATCAAATCAAAATCTCATCAGAGCTAGATCCGTAGAAAGCATGATCTAGCCTTGATCATGCTTCGGCGTTTAATTATGTAAGCTATTGAATTCTAATGATTGACTGAATTTAAGGCAAAAAAAAGCGAGTCCCTTAGGAACTCGCAAAAATCTATTCAGTATGATGTAACAAAATATGAGCCAATCTATTAATCATAAGAAAGGACAAAGGTTGTCTATTCGGGATAAATAATAATCAACTAGATGCGTTACTTTGTCATCACTTTGTCAGCGTTAGGTGCGATTTTAATCAGCACCTAATGTGTTCAAAACTATCCATTCAGCGACGGTAAAACAGGCTTATTGCGATAGGATAATCACTAGTGGCCAATCGCCATTTCATCGAGCGCAAGGAACACGTTTTCGTCTAAATGACCTTCATGAACTTGTTTACACACTTTACGACGCACCGCTAAACCAGAGATCAAACGTTCGATGGACAAGTGTCGATTGCTGGTGCTATCTCGGTCGTTGTAAAGCTCAATTAAGCGACTCAGTGTTTCGTATGGGATAACGTCCTCCCCTACTCTCAACCAATCAAGCTTCTCAATGAGCTCTGAGCACTCTTCTTTGATTGAGGCATGTGAGTGCCCTGTCATAGCAGATAAAGCCGTTATGCTGCGTTCTAGAGCCTCTGCAGAGGTATATTTAGAGAGAGTAATCATGATCTCATCAGCGTTGATCTCAACAGAGTGTTTACGCTGCTTAACTCGACGTCCCAATTTGCCTCTTGGCGACGGTGCTTTACGCTGAATTGGCTCAAACTCACCGTCGATAATCTCAGACAGCTCTTCCAGCTTCTGCTTAGACACCATCTCGTTACGAAGTGGGTTCGGCAGCGTTGGTGCCATATTACGCTTACCTGCGTTAGTGGTACGCGCTCTTGAGTAACGTAAGACCTCTTCCACGTTACATTTGATATCTACCTGATAATCGGTCGTTTTCCCTTTTTCGATCAACGCGGTGATCGTCAAGTGATAACCCCAAAGATTAACCAGGAAGGTATCTTCTTGATCCCCGACTTCACCCAATTTTCTGAGCTCGCGGATCAGATCCATCGAGAAACGACGCCAATCGATGTTACGTGCCAATTTCTGGTTTAGCTCACTGAGCAACATGCTATCTGAATGGCGACGTGCCATGCGGCTTCTAAAGTACGAATACATTTGGAAGACCAAGGTATGTTGCTTCAGGATTTCTGGCGGAAACAGGAAGAAATAGTCACGCGTCAACAGCTCTTCGTAGAACGAAGGTTCCCAAACCAGGATGTATAGGTTCGGTTTAATGCGAATTTCGCCGTCAGAACCCTCTGTAGGCGCTTCTTCCGATGCGGTAATGGTTCTAGCTAAGAATCGGAAACGATCACTCTTAAAGCCTTCTGGCATGTTCTCACTAAGCCAACGGCCTGTAAGCTCGTGCAGCTGGAAATCCGTGAATTCGATACGATCAATACTGTCGCGGATCGAATCACGAGCAGGACCGCTATCTTTTTTGCCACGTAAAGACAAAATATCAGTGATGTAGAGTGGTGTTTTGTTCGGCGTGTGTTTCGCGTCTAGATGGTAATCATCTTGGTGATGATCATGATATTGAACGGTGAGCGTGAATAACGCGAATAGCGTCATCAGATCGTCAACGGTCATGATATTTTTAGAAGATCGTGTCTCGATCACAGCGCGAGTGCCAGAGATCGAAACCATGGATTTCTGGTAGCTCTTACGAGTTCTAGGTGGCGCTAACGCTTGATCAATAATCCCTGCCCAATTGGTTGGTGAAACAATGAATTGATCCGCTTCATCTTTCATTGTTGGTGGGGTATTTAGTCCATGTTCGTTCAGTAAGCGCTTGTTTACTTTGGTTTGAGCTAGGGCTTTAGAGCGCTTTTGCTTTTCATTTTGCTTCACGCTTTCTGTCACTAAGCTGGTGGCACCCAGTACCGATATCAACTGGTTTGGGTTCACAAAGCGATGCAACATGGTTTTACCAGCAAGGCCTTCTTCAAAGCGAACGGGGATTTGTTTGAACAATCCGATATTAACTGCTGCTCTCAGCCTTTGCTGTAAGGCCGCGCGAGTGACCTGACCATCAGTTGATTCAATAATCTCAGTGGTGGAAACGTACCCGTCTTTGCTGCTAAACCCACGAAGTGAAATTAGGTTAAGAAGCTCAACTATGCTTTTGGTGACACCTTTGAAGTGTTGATATTGTTCTATCCATTCAACGGCTGTTTCAGATACCTCAAATAAATGACCATCTTTGTGGCTTCGTGCCTTAATTAACAATTTCTCTTCTGGTTTCATTTTTGATCCGTATCACACTAACCGTAATTTCACTATAGTTCCTGAATGATAAAGAAAGAATGATCATAAATAAAGAGAATTTATTGGCTTTTAAATAACTGATCTTTTTGATTAATATGATCTTAAATGATTAAGTGATCTAATGATCTGGACGTAATTTTGCTTTTAAGTGGCTGAATTTAAAGTATTAAAATAAATCGCCTTTGAAAGCATGATCATCAAGGTTCCGAAACTATGATCATTAAACTTAAGAAAGCATGATCACAGAACATCAGAACGATGATCATTAAGTCATTGTAAGCATGATCATTATTGGTTCGAAAGCATGATCATTATACTTATACAGCTTATCCACAGATCGGAATTCAACATCGGTTTCTAAATCGCTTTTTACTTGTCTATGTGGACACTTGTGGCGGCCAATCTATCGGAACAATGATCAAGAGAGCATACTTTTTATCGTTCTTACCTTTTTGAGTGCAAAATTTAGTCTCTATCCGCTGGAAATGGATTGCTTTGATGTGTTTAGCGCTGGTGGGTCTTAACTAGGAAGCATGATCATGAAATTGTCATGTTTGTGTATTCTAGGTCTGTGTCGATTGAATTTTCAATCATTGAGCCCTTATAGGCGTTGAATCCCCATTCCAAAAGCATTTGTCCGTAACTTAGCTCATAAATTACATGCTTCCGGAACTATATTTACTTGATCATTTTTCCGGAAGTTGATCATTTCCAATGTGCGGTTACTCGGATCAATATTGCTCAGTTTACGCCTTGATCATGCTTCATAATTTGGCGTTATTAATTATCTTACACTGGATGTACTCCATGATCACTCTTCCGGTTAGGCTCCAATCCTCTGTTGTTTTTTGACACCCCATCTTCTCTTCTGTTTTGAATCTTTTTGTTCATTGAGCGTTTTTAATTTTTATTGTATTGAAAATCTATAAATTCGAATGCAAATCACACCAACCGTAATCTACGGTTGTATTTCAATCGTTCCGAAGGTTTTTCACTGAATTTCCATTTACATTGTAAATAAGTGATACTGTAACATTTTAAATGTAGGCTAGAAATAACATGGTTATGCATGATAAAAACGGTGATTTTTGTGTTTGCCTAAGGCGATGTTTCATCAAATTGTAAAAATGCGGTCTATTTTATGTGATTTTACTCATAAATGAATGTTCATGTTTTTGTTGTGTTTGTTGTTAATCGCTGTACAATTTGTACTTAGTTAATCATTACGGAAACTGGCAATGAAAAGAGAACAAACGATTGATAAGCTCTATCAGCTAGCCGAACAAACTCAACAAGTTCAGGCTGACCGAATTGAGATTATTTTGGAAGAGCGAAGTGATGAACATTTCCCTCCAATGTCTAAAGCTATGATGGAGACTCGTTCTGGTTTAACGCGTCGTAAACTCGATGAAGCGATCACTAAACTTGAAGCTGATGGCCATCAGTTTACAAAGAACAACGCCAATCATTACTCGATTTCATTGACAGAAGCT
Source organism: Vibrio splendidus 12E03 (assembly GCF_000272105.2). Lineage (GTDB taxonomy): Bacteria > Pseudomonadota > Gammaproteobacteria > Enterobacterales > Vibrionaceae > Vibrio > Vibrio splendidus_I. The sequence continues at coordinate 39,245 of NZ_AJZD02000305.1, read as the reverse complement.
CACATGTTGATGGACGCGGCAGAAGTGCCAAAGTTCCATGAACGTAAGCAGCACGCTGACAATAAGCCATGGATTATCAACGTACAAAACCAGAAAGGTGGTACGGGTAAATCAATGACAGCGGTTCACTTAGCCGCTTGTTTGTCTCTGAATTTGGATAAGCGCTACCGTATCTGTCTGATTGACTTGGATCCACAGGGCTCTTTGCGTCTGTTCCTAAATCCACAAATTAGTGGGGCAGAGCACGACAGCATCTATTCTGCCGTCGATATCATGTTGGACAACGTGCCTGAAGGCCAAGATGTCGATCTAGAGTTTCTTCGTAAGAACGTACTATTGCCAACTCAGTATCCAAACCTGAAGACAATTTCTGCATTCCCGGAAGATGCGATGTTTAACGCTGAAGCGTGGCAAAGCCTTTCACAAGATCAGTCACTTGATATTGTTCGTCTGTTAAAAGAGAAGCTAATCGACAAAATCGCCGATGATTTCGATGTGATTATGATTGATACCGGCCCGCACGTTGACCCTCTAGTATGGAATGCAATGTACGCGTCCAACGCACTTCTTATTCCATGTGCTGCTAAGCGTTTGGATTGGGCTTCAACGGTTAACTTCTTCCAGCACTTACCAACGGTTTACGAAATGTTCCCGGATGACTGGAAAGGGCTCGAATTTGTTCGTCTAATGCCAACTATGTTTGAAGACGACAACAAGAAACAGGTGTCAGTTCTGACTGAAATGAACTACCTGTTGAATGATCAAGTAATGATGGCAACCATTCCAAGAAGCCGTGCTTTTGAAACCTGTGCCGACACTTACAGCACGGTTTTCGATCTAACGGTGAGCGACTTTGAGGGCGGTAAGAAAACTCTAGCTGTTGCTCAAGACGCAGTACAAAAAAGTGCTCTAGAATTAGAGCGCGTATTACATAGCAACTGGCCTTCACTTAATCAGGGATAACAACAATGGCAATTAAAACATCTGACTTAAATGCAAAGCTATTTGGTAAAGCAAACAAACGTCGCGTAGCAACACCACAAGAAGCGCAAACAGCGGCAAAAGAACAGGCTCAAGTGATCGAGCTTTCTGTTGCTGGCGAAGATTTGGTTTCATTTGAATTGGTTCGCATTCCTGCGGCTGAAGTGGCAACTCGAACGGTTGTTTTTGAAGAGAACGCTCGTGAGCAATCTTTCTTAAATGAGCACGCGCTTTCTGATGTTCTTACAACATTGAAAGAACGTGGTCAGCAATACCCAGCGGTTGGTCGTAAGAATAAAGACGGTAAGATTGAAGTTCTTGATGGTAGCCGTCGTCGTATGTCATGTATTTTGGCTGACAAAGAGTTCCTAATCTATGTTGCTGAAAACATTAACGGCGAACACGCTAAGTTCCTATCAGACGTAGCTAACGCTCATAAACCGCTTTCTCTTTACGAGAAGGGCAAAGAGATGCAAGCGAAGCTAGATAAAGGCGAAGCTGAAGACCAGAAAGCACTGGCAAAAATGTTCCAGTGCAGTGAAGCTTTGGTGAGTGGTGCATTGAAAGCGGCCGCTTTGCCACTTGAATTGCTACAAGCTTACCCAAATGTGAGCGACCTTGGTCGTCCAACTATTGTTAAGCTGCACAAGCAGTTTGGTGGATTGACGAGTGAACAGCAGCAAACACTGTTGACTAAGTGTGACGCTTCTGAAGGTTTTGTATGGCAGCGTAGTGAAGCTCAAGGCGTAACTCGTCTAACCAAAGACGTGACAGAAACTTTGGAAGGTTGGATTCTTGAATTGGCGCCAGCGCCAGCGAAGAAAGTTTCTCCAAAAGTCGAGCTTATTAAGGGCCGCGCATCATACAGCCGTAAGGGTTCAAACTTGGCGTTGAACCTTAAGAAAGTTGATGATGCAACAATGGAAGAAATCCTCGCCTTCGTTCAATCGAAGCTCGACTAAGTCGACGACTTTTCATTACTCCTCTAAAGCCGCTTAATGCGGCTTTTTATTTGGCTGTGATAAACTGTGTTTAGATGAATCTGGACGCTAACTATGACAAACCCAACCAACACTTTTCTACATATACTTTCTAATATTGCTCAACATAACGATCACCGTTACGGCGTGGTCTTTTATGGCGATTTTGATTGGCAAAACTCTGCTGTTTTTTCCTTCCTTCAAGACTCACACAGTCCGAGCATCTTCCAGATTGGCGGTACGCCATTTGAAGGTGTGATTCATGCTCCAGTAAAAAAAGGCCAACAACTGCTTGGTCGTGAGTGTCAGGTTCTTGTTTGTGATTTTAGAGAGCAGTTCGATGCGAATGGTTTTAGTGCCGCGTTGGGTTCGTTAGTTGGTGGTGGGCTGTTGTTGGTGTTGCCGCCAAAAGTTAATGCCTCTGAAGATAGCCAGGGCTTTGGTCAACGTTGGTTAAAACGTCATTTCGATAAACTGATTTCTGTTTCACAACACAATGAAGCCGGCGATGTAGTTCAAGCAACTCACGCTCTTCCTCAGATGCAAAGCGCCCAAAACGGATTGGATAAATTTGAACAGCAAAACACGGCTGTTGAATTAGTTAAAAAGGTAGTGTCTGGACATCGTAAACGTCCTTTGATTCTCACTGCGGATAGAGGGCGTGGTAAAAGCTCGACATTGGGTATTGCCGCAGCGCAGCTGTTAGTTGAGCGTCACGGGTTTAATATTATTGTTACCGCGCCTTCAGTGAAAGCGATAGAGCCGGTATTTTCTCACGCTAGCCAAGGGTTAGAATCTTGCGAAGTGGTAAACGCTACTCACATTCGTCATCAAGGTGGCAGTTTAAGATTCGTCGCAGCAGATGAATTACTTAAATCTAAGCCTGATTGCGATCTGTTATTGGTTGATGAAGCAGCTGCAATTCCAATTCCGATGCTTAAATCCATGGTCGACATCTATCACCGTATGGTCTTTTCAACCACGGTACATGGTTACGAAGGCAGTGGGCGAGGGTTCGGAATTAAGTTTGAATCTTGGCTTTCTGAGCATCGTCCGGGGTGGAAAGGCTTTAAGCTCGAACAACCGATTCGTTGGAATATCAACGATCCGCTAGAAGCTTGGTTGTTTGATTGCTTCCTACTTGGTAATGACGCATCAGTCACTGAATCAGCGGTTGATGTAATCGAAGGCTTTTCTGCTGACGCAATCAACCAATTAAACTTGGTCGAGTTATCAAAAGCAGAATGCTTAGCTAATCCTGAGCAGCTACAACAATGTTTTTCTCTTCTTGTGGATGCGCACTATCAGACCTCGCCAAATGACTTAATGCAATTTCTCAACAATCCAGCAATCCGTTTATACGCCGTTTGGCAGCAAGATGAATGTTTAGGTTGTATGTTGGTGACGGAAGAGGGAGGTTTGGACAGCGAGTTGATTGCTCAAATTCAACTTGGAAAACGCAGGCCTCAAGGTCACCTTGCTCCCGTATTACTGGCAAACCAACTTGGCTGTACTCAGGCGGCGACCAGTCGTTGCCTTCGAGTTATGCGCATTGCTGTTTCAGCACGTTATCAAGGTTTGGGTATTGGCCGTTGGATGTTGGCTCAGTTATCACAGCAAACCAGCCAAGCAGATTATCTGGCGACAAGCTTTGGTGCGACCTGCGAATTGATTTCTTTTTGGCGTGGTAGTGAATTCGAAGCTGTACACATCGGCCACCAGCGAGATCAGGCAAGCGGCTGTCACTCGGTTCTGATGGTTAAGGCACTTAACTCAAACTCTCAAAGCTGGATTAACCAAGTTCAAAATCACTTCGAGCGTAGCTACTGTTTTCTTGTTTCAGGTTCTTTAGTTTCACTTGAAACCGATATGGTGCGCGCACTGCTGCCAAAGAGTGTCGATACCGTTAGCGAGTTTGAAACTCAGTTAGTTAGAAATTACGTGAACGGTGGCAACAGTTATGATGCGATCAGCTTCAACGTACTGAATTTGATTCTACTCAGTAACAATCGAAACATAGGTATTTCTGACTTACTCATCGCAAAGGTTGTTCAGCAGAAAGAGTGGGGGACTTGTGTCGAACAGTTTAATCTTGTTGGTCGCAAACAAGCAGAGACTCAGTTTCGTAAAGATGTCGATTCTTTGCTAGCAAATTTACAGTGTAAATAGACAAGCCATCAATAAAATAGACCGACTGCTACAAATTAGATTTACAGTGTAAATTAGAATCTTGGATTTACACTGTAAACTGCAGCTTCACATCGAACCCCGTTTTTACCCTGATTATCTGTTACATCACTTCTGTTTCATCTCTCCATGACAGCCTTTAATCTTCTAAAGCTATTTGCCTTTACTATTTGCTCTAACATCGACTCGACATTCAATTACATGAAATATTCTGAAAAACTTTTCCTATGTATTTGTAAAGGCGAAGCAAATCATAAAATGTGTAAGTCTTATTTATGAGTCATGTTTGCAGAATCGAAAGTAAGTGATGTGACGCTGATTATTCTAATAATGTGATACTCAGCGCAGAATGAATTATATAGACTGAATAACAACTGAGTCATTAGGGATACTCAATTCGAATGTGGGATAACATCGTTACATTGTCGGAAGACAAGCAACAAGTAATGGCATGTCTGCCAACCGGAACTGTGGTTGACGCAAGCTTTGATAACAAGACGCTGCCACCAACCTTGGAAGCTTTGAATGCATCAAACTATTTTCTTTTCGAAGAAGAGGTTTTGCGTTTCGTTACTCTTGCTAAAGAAGGTAAGGGTGAAGCTTATGAAGGTATCTTGATTGCCGAAGTTCGAAATGCCAGTGTTGCGGTCGAACTGTCTGATGATGAGATGTTGGCGAGTCTTGTAGTTACTGGTCCATATAATGGACACCCACTGCGTGGCAGCGACATCATCCAATGCTTATCTCAAGCTCAAATAACAAAAGGAATAAATAAGTTAGCGCTCAGAAAAGTTCTGATGATGAGTAGCAAACTTAAGCCCGGCGAAAAGTTTACTCAGCCAGTCGCTAAAGGGACACAACCAGTAAAAGGTAAAGACGCTAAGTTTGCCGCTTTGGTTGAAGATATTACTCGCCAAGTCTTGAAGCCTCGCAGCAAAGACGAAGGCAAGATTGATATGCGAGACTTGGGACAAACCATTACCGTTGGTCAAAATGATCACTTAATGAAACGTACCCCCGCTACCAAAGGTATCGCTGGCTTTACCGTTCAAGGCCGAATTATCCCACCGCTTCCTGGACAAGACAGTTTAATCAAGCCTGGAAAGGGCACCTACATCTCCCCTGAAGATCCCAATTTACTACTCGCCTCACACCCTGGATTGCCCATCATTAAAGATCGAACCATCGAAGTGGATGACGCTTTATGTGTCAGCAACGTCGATGTCTCAACTGGGCACGTTAAATTTAAAGGTAATGTCTTTGTCTCTGGCAACATCGAGCCGGGTATGATCGTCAAGGCGACAGGAAGTGTTACGGTTGGTGGCTTTATCGAATCGGCCGAAGTTCAAGCCCAGGGGGATATCAAAGTCGCGAAAGGCATTATCGGCCACACGACTAAAGAGGGTGAGCCAAAAAGTTGTAAGGTATTTAGCAAAGGCTCTATCACAGCAAGCTACGCACAGAATGCCGAGCTACAAACGGCCAATGACCTTCGACTTGGTGTGCACAGTATGAGTAATGACATTCGCTGTGGTAACAACCTTATCGTGATGGACAGTTTGAAAAAACACGGCACGCTCAGCGGTGGTGAAGCCAAAGTTGGCGGAAAAGTAGAATGTGTCTTCTTAGGTGTTGAGGGAGACACCGCAACTAAGGTACATGGTTTTGCGCGCTACGATGGTTACCGCCAAAAGATAGCCGAGCTGAAGGAAACTTATAAACACACTCAAGAGCAAACCATGGGTGTGATTCGCCAAGAGTTAGAATTTAAGAAGCGCCCGAAAGCAGAGAGAAGCGAAGAGCAAGCCCTAGAAATAGAGCGGCAACGTGAGAAGAACAACCTCGCAATTGAAAATACAAAGTCGCAGTTAGATACACTCGAAGCAGAGTTTGAAACCAACCTTGCTGAATGTACGGTAGAGGTACACGAAAAAGTGTATACCCGAGTGACGATTCAATTTGGTGATGAGACAGTCACAACCAAGAGAACCCACGGCGGAAGTGTTTTCTCATTCAACCAATACGAGATTCAATGTTCATTCAAGATGGAGCAAGAGGATATTGCTTTGTAGACTTTTGTGCTGAACACAAAGTGACGTATTGTCTAGGTGTCGATACTGACAAATAGAAAAAGGGGAGTTGATGCTCCCCTTTTGCTTTCTACTGATAATGATTTATTTAGGTGGATTGCGCGTTTTAGCTCACCGCTCTTACTCGGCCTTGTTTAAGGTCTGAAAGAACCTGTGCTTTTGGACCATCTGCAATGATGCAGCCTTTCTCCATTACGATCACTCGATCGACAATATCCAACATCGACGTTTTGTGCGTAATCAGAATCAACGTCTCGCTTGGTAGCAATTGGTTAAGTTGGTGTTTGATGTGCATCTCTGAACGGTTATCCATAGCACTGGTCGGCTCATCCATTAGCAATACTGGCGGACGGCCTAGAAAGGCTCTTGCAATGGCAATTGACTGACGTTGACCACCAGACAGCAAAGCACCACCTTCACCCACTTGGCGTTCTAAACCTGCCGGATCTTGTTGAGTAAATGCGGTTACGCCTGCACGGTTCGCTGCATCCATCACGTCACGGTCATCCACCAAAGGGCGACCTAAGGTGATGTTGTCTCTTACTGAACCGTAGAACAGGTTACTGTCTTGTGGCACACAGCCTATATTGCGTCGTACGTCGACATGATGCAGTTGCTCCATATCGGTGTCATCAATGCGTACATGGCCTTCTGTGGGCTTGTACAGGCCCATAATCAGGCGTTCTAGCGTGGTTTTACCGGAACCAATACGACCAATGATCGCCACTTTCTCCCCTGGGCTAATATTGAGGGTTAAGTCTCTAATAGAAGCAACGGGTGAATCTGGGTAGTGGAACGTCACTTTATCTAGCGCGATATGACCCTGAATAATCGGACGGTGGATATAACGTTTACCTTCTTCTTGTTCATCCGGCATCGACATTACTTGTTCAATCAAGGTCATCGAAGACTTTGCTTGGTTGTAACGTGTAGAAAGCAAAGACAGTTGAACAAGAGGACCAATTGCACGGCCGCTCAACATGGTCGCGGCAATCAAGCCACCCATAGTGAGTTCACCTTCTGCAATTAGATACACGCCAAAGATGATCATACCTACGTTAGTACTTTGCTGAACAAAGCCGGCGGTGTTTTGGATGCTGTCTGTGATGCGTCGGCTTTTGATATTCCAATTCGCCATGTGAGCTACAGCTTCTTCCCAACGGAATTGGAATTGGCTTTGCGCGCTGAACAGCTTAACCGTTTCTAACCCTGCCAAACTTTCAATCAAGTTTGCATACTTCTGCGAAGCAAGACGAGAGCCTTCTTCAATAGTACGGCGTAGTGGACCTTGGATTAGCAACGCGTAGATGATCAAAATAACCACGCCAGCAACGGGAACGAACACAAGGTTTCCGGCCATTAACCAAATGAGTGCTAAGAACATCAGTGCGAACGGTAAGTCGATTAGCGAGCCAATGGTTGCAGAGGTAAAGAACTCTCGAATGGATTCGAACTCTTGCAGGTTTTTAGCGAAAGCGCCGACAGAAGCAGGCTTTGCTTCCATGCGAATCCCTAGCACCTTACTAAACAGCTTGGAGGAAATGAGAATATCGGATTTCTTACCGGCAACGTCAATGAAGTAGCTGCGCATCAATTTGAGCAGCAAATCGAATAGGAATACGACGAAGATACCACTCGCTAGCACCCACAAGGTTTCAAAGGCGAGGTTAGGGACTACTTTGTCGTACACCAAGCGAGTGAACATGGGCGCGGCAATTGCGAAGATGTTGATCAGAATGGAGGCGATCAACACATCTCGGTAGATGTTTTTAGATTCCCAAATGGTGCTCCAAAACCAATGCCCTTTACGTGTTTTTAGAACCTCTGGTGAACGTTCATCATAACGGAACTGTTTCTTTACCAAGAAGTAGCGACCGATGAATTGTTCTTTCAGCTCTTCAATAGGAATGATGATTGGCACCATTCCGCTTTCCGCAGTAATGATTTCCGCTTCTTGCTTCTCTAAATCAATGCTGTTGAGAACGCACGCCTCACCTTGTTTAAGCAGTAAAACTGCAGGCAGAATCAGGTGAGGGATCTTTTCTAAATCGGAACGGTTTTCTTTTGCCACTAATCCTGCTCGTTCAGCAGAACGAGGGAATAGGAAAGGGGTTAGCTTTCCGTCTGATAGTGGTAGCCCATTGATCAACGCTTCGGGCGAGTTAGCTAACCCGTAATACCGGCTAACGTAGATCAGTGAGTTCAATAGTGGATCTTGCATGTGATATAACCCTTACAACTATTTATCAACAATGAAGCCTTGGAACACTTCTACGTAGTTATCAGACAGGATATCTAGCTGAGTCTGAGTTTCTATTCGAGACGCGATGGTGGTGACGCCTAGGTTGTGAGCGGTTCTAGAGATCGACGTTAAGGTGAACTTCTGTTTTTCGTCATCAAGGTTATGTGTGAACAGGTAATCTAGCTTCACATAGCTTGGACGGTATTCGTTGATGTAATCCAGTGATTGGAAGTTACGTCCGTAGTTATCGACACCAAACACCGCTTCAGCGTTGCGAATGGTGTTACACAAGAGTGCCGTGTAGTGCGGAACGTTGATGAAGCAGTTTTCTGGAATCTCAAAGTGCAACAGGTGAGCGATTGAAGCATTCTGTTCAAGCGTCTTACCGATCCAACGGATGAAGCTTGGTTGAGATATACTGCTTGGCGAGATATTAATAGCGACTGGGCTGGCTACTTCTTTTGCATTGAGCTTTTCAATCATCTTCTCAATAACGTATTGGTCGAGAATGTGGCTCATTTCAAGCTGTTCTAGCGCGTATAGATACTGGTTAGCACCGTAACGCACGCCATCTTTTTCAATCGCAGAGAACACCTCTTGGTGATACGTTTTACCAAAGGCATTGTTTGCAGCCTGCAAACGGAAGGTAATGAGGTCGTTGATGATCGCTTCTTCAACCAACATACGCCATTGTTGTTTGCCCATCACTGCGCCGTGATCGTCTGCGGTGACGTAGCCGTAAGCAAGTTCTCGATTCGCCTTGGCACTTGAGAGTGCGTTATCCACCAGCGACATGATTTCAGTACTGGTTTTACGCTTGTTGCTGTAGGTCACACCAAGAGCAATATGTGGATTCGCAGTGCCTGTTGGGTCTGAACCTAGGCTCTGGATACAGTTTACGATGCTGCTCGCGACAAGTTTCAGTTCGCTCTCATCAATGTTTGGCATGATGAAACCGAACTCGTCACTAGAAATACGAGCGATGGTGATATCTGGAGATGAAATTGAAGCTTGCAGCTGTTCAGCCAGTTGATGAACTAAGGCATCACCTTCTTGATAGCCATTTTCATCGTACTCTTCACTAATAAACTCCGCTTTAAGTACCGCTAAACCACCTAAGCTCGACTCTTCTAACCATTGAGTTAACTGAGACATGTAGTAAGCACGGTTACCTAGCTGAGATACAGGGTCGATATACGCTCTTTCACGTAACTTCTGAGCTTCTTTCGCTTGGTTTTTAAATGCCAGTTCAACTTGAGTCGACATGTGGTTGATACCATCGACAACCAAAGTCAGATCTTTTGTCTTTGGACGGGCTAGTGGTTCGCCAAACTGATTCTTGGCGATCTGATCCATTTTGGTAATGATCAACGAGAGCGGGCGTAAAGCGCGTTTAAGGATCCAAGATATAGACACTAACCCGAGCAAGAAGATCGTGCCAAATATGCTCAGTAAGCGGATGAATGCTTGCCAAAGTTGATCGTAGGCAGGACCTGGATGACTTACGATCTCGACTTCGGCCAATTGCATCCAGCCACTGGTGATCACGCGGCGGTCATGAACAGGTTCGAACAGGTTTAGGTTGGTAAACCACTCTGGCACGCCGGTTGGCTTTACAGGGTATGAGCGGAGAATGTCTTCACCGCTGTCGAGAAATATCAATCGAACGACTGAGTAAGAACTGCCATCAAACAGGGCGTTGATAACAGACTCCACTGCCACCTTGTCCTTTTCTTCTAGGTAAGGGGCGAGAGCCAGTCCAACAGTATTAATGGTATTACTTACCTCAGAGCGTTGCTGCTCCTCTAAGTATCCACGGGTGGTATTGAATTCGATCATAAAAACTGACGTCATCAGCAGTATGAACACTGCAACCATCCCGACCACAAGCTGTTTATATAAAGTCATTGTACCTACTCATCGTAATTGATAATGGGTTTGTTTAATTTTAGAGAGCGCTCACGGGAACGTAAGTCGTTCCATAAGCTCAATCTTGAAGATTTCCCTGCTAACTTGCCGCTGCCTGCTGCCGACTTGATCAACCAAAGGTTTTTACCGTTGAAACTGTAAATTGGTCGTAGATCTGGGCGTTTGGAACCGCGTTTAATTTCAGGGTTTAAGTTGTCCAAAATTAGTGGCTCTGCACTCGGTGTTGAGTAATACGCCAACACCATGTGGAACTGATTTAGCTCCAGTGCCTTTACGTACACTAATCGTAATTTCTTATCTGGGACGCCCAGTTCAAGCAAAGAGAAGTATTTTGCGATAGTGAAGTCTTCACAATCACCGGCGTTGCTGCCTAAAAATTCCAGTGGTGTTGCCCAGTAGTCATTCTTTCCCCACAGTATGTTGTCATCGACAAAGTACATTTGGTTGAAGAACTGGTTCACCGATCTGAGCTTCTCTTTTTCACTTAATCCATCGTATGACGTCATATTTGAGCGCCATGTCGCCACTCGCTTTCCGGCTCTATCGCCGTAGGTTTTGGTCACCGCATCTATCCACCGTTGGTCGCTCTTGTTGAGCGCCACAGAGGTAAAAGAGGTGAGGACCAGCAGCAATAGCGAAATCCGAGACTTCATAGCCTCTGCTCTTGTCTATTTGCTGTGTATTGAAAGGCGTTATCAAACATCCAACGTCCTTACTCTTTTAGTGCATTGTTTTGAGCGCTTAATAGTGGCTTCAACATGTACTCAAGCACGGTTCTCTTGCCCGTGATGATATCGACAGAGGCGGTCATACCTGGAATGATTGGCAACTCTTCGTTCTGTCCAAAATTGTGTTTTTCGGTGCGCACGCGCACGATGTAGAAGCTATTGCCTTCTTCATCTTGGGTGGTATCGGCACTGATGTGCTCTAGCACGCCTTCTAGACCACCGTATTTAGTAAAGTCGTAAGCACTGAATTTAACGATGGCTGTCAGTTCTGGGCGTAGGAAGGCGATGTCTTGAGGAGCGATTTTCGCTTCGACCAATAGCGAGTCTTCTGTTGGTACAATCTCAACGATGTCCATACCCGGTTGGATAACACCGCCTACGGTATTTATGCCAAGCGTTTTAACGGTGCCGGTTACAGGAGATACCACCACAGTGCGGTTTACTCTGTCTTCAAGGCCAACGGCCGATTCGGTCATTGCAGATAGCTTGTCTTGGGCTTGATTGAGTTTTTCTTGTTGTTCGGAGCGGAAGTTCAGTGCGGCATCAACACGGCTGAGCATCGCTTCTTTGATGGCTGAACGTAGAAGAGGGATTTTTAGCTCGCTTGAGGTCATTTCTCGGCGAGTGTCGTTGACTTGTCTTTGCAGTTTAAGTAATTCAATTCGTGGTACCACCCCTTCATCGGCTAGAGGCTTGGTGATATCCAGTTCTTGGCGGGCGAATCGGTAACTCTGTCCTAAGTTATCGACACGCGCTTTAATTTCGATAAGGTCTTGTTGTTTCTGTTCAACTTGTTGATCAAAAACGGAAAGTTGGTTTTTTAGGTTATTGAGATCTTGACGATATTCTGCTTTTTGGCGATTAACCAGTTGAGGTTGAAGTTCATAAAACTTGGGTGGGAAGGCGAGCTTGCCGTAATCAAGTAACACACTTTTTTTCCACTCTTCTACAGAAAACTCTTCGTCGATAACAACACTGGTTAATGAGGCTGAAAGCATCAATACGTTGGCGGTTAAATTGGCAACTTGTTGTTCACGTTCGCGGAAGTCTGAGCGGAAGCGAGTGTCATCGATCAATAGTAGTTGTTGACCTTTTTGAACTTGTTGGCCTTCTCTAACTAAGATCTCTTTAACCAAACCACCCTCAAGGTTTTGCACCACTTGGATCTGAGAGGAAGGGATCACTTTGCCTTGGCCAACGGTAACTTTGTCGATCTCTGCCCAGGCAGACCACCCAATAGCAGCAATAAAAAACAGAACGATCACCCACAACATAATACGCGCACTGGTGGGCGTATTGAGGAGCAGTGCCGCTGTTTTATCATCGACATACTCAAGCTCGGTCTCGTTCAATTTGCTGAAATTTTTCTGACTCATAACAGTCCTTGTTCGCTAAATAAAAGTGCAAGCCTATTGAGTGTATTCTTACTTTTGATAAATGTTAAGATTTTGCTCCTTTAAATCTTTGAATTTATATATTTTTTAAGACTTATCGGTTCTTGAAATCTGTTTTATCGAGTTGGTGCTTTCTTAGTTTGTCATACAGTGTTTTTCGCGATACCTGCAGCTCTTGTTGTACTTCTTTTAAACGCCCTTGATGGCGATGTAACGCCTCAATCAAGATAATTTGTTCAAAGCTATCGGTGCGTTGGTTTAACGACTGTTGTTGCTCTTCAATGCTCATATCGAGTTCATTGTCGTCATTTGGCTCATTAGTATCGCTGTCGAGCGACGGCTGCTTAATTTGAGTCAGCACTCTGAGTTCAGCATGTTGGCGAAGCTGACGAATGTTCTCCGTCCAATGCGTTGCAATGAGTCGTTGAATCTCTTTTTCTGTAATGACGGGGGGCGGCAGTTGATAGCGACTGGCTGCACCGCGAGCAAAGTGTTTGAACAAAGATCCAATATCTTCCGTTCTTTGCGCCAAGGGTAGTAAATTAAATCGGCGTAGTTCACCTGTAATTGTAGTAGGAACTACTGTAGTTGCGATAATGATACAAGTTGCATTGGTCTTGCATGAGTTTTCACGAAGTAGAGTGGGTTTTAAGTTCGCTAACCACAGCCATTGATCTTGAGTTAATGCTTCTGTCTCATGGATATAGATCGTTCCACCTTGATGCTTCAAGAACAGTTGCAAAACAAACTGATGGAATGTCGCTTCGTCACTGCGTGGCAAATTAAACGCAGCGACAGGGCAAAGCTCCGCGGTTTGATGACTGTGTAAATCATGGGTGTATTGTGCAGTGACCCTTTTCCCTGTCCCTAAATCACCAACAAACAATAGAAGTGGGTTGGTTTTGGTATCTAGGGTGATCAATTCTCGGCGTAATGCCTGCATCGATGGCGATTGACCAATCAGTTTTGGGCCAACCTGATTTTGCATTGCCAACTCTTTACGCAGTAGGTTGTTCTCTTCAACCAGTGCGAGCTTATCCGCCGCTTTTTTAACGGCAGTGAGTAGGGCATCGACCACAAATGGCTTTTCCAGAAAATCGTAAGCGCCGGCTTTCATCGCGGACACCGCGGTTTGCACGTCACCATGTCCGGTAAGTACGATGACCTGAAAATGAGGATTTTGGCTCAGCAACTTTTGCGTTAATTGAATGCCATCCATTACCGGCATGTGAATATCGGTGATGACAATTCCGGCTTGCGTGGTATCTATTTTCTTTAATGCCTCAATAGCATTGGGAAAGCAGACGATATCGATGCCTTCAATGAGCATGGCTTGTTCTACGGAGTCTCGAATGGCGGGTTCATCGTCGACAAAATAGAGTTTAGGCATAGAGTGCAAAAGTCGAGTCCTTAGCAGTATGTGAGATTCGTTTTCTAATCAGCGATAACAACGGCGTGTTAGCCCTTATCGTTATATAACGGGATGTTTAGCGAGAATACCATGCCTGAAGGCTCTAACCGGTTCGCGCTGATCGTGCCGTGATACGCTTCAATAATCCGTTTCGATATTGAAAGCCCTAGCCCTAAGCCTTCCGGTTTGGTGGTAAAAAACGGGTCGAACAGCTGTTCTAGCTTATCGTTCGGCATGCCAATTCCGTTATCCCAAATGATCAGCTGACAAGAGTCATGGTGCAGTTGCCATTCGATGCCTATCTGTGGGCTAGCCTGTTGGTCAACGCTTTCCAGGTTTTGTTGCTCCTGCAAGATTTTCTGTTCAAGAACTTGCTGTTGAAGCGCTTGAGTCGCGTTGTGAATCAGGTTCACCAGTACTTGTTCTAGTTCGGTTGGATGAATCGCAATATTGATATCATCTGGCACCGTGCTTAGCCTCAGCGTAATACCTTGCTTGATCATCAGCGCACTGAGAATGCTGGTGGCGTTATTGACCGCTTGATGCAGGTTCGCCACATGATGTTCTTGTTTGGTGACCTTGCGAGTAAAGACTTTGAGTCGCGCGATGATGTCCGTAATGGTGTTGTTGAGGCCAATCATTTTCTCAAGATTGCTTTTCACTAAATCGGTTCGTTCCATTTCCAGTAGCTTTAAGCTGTTTTCACTGTAGGTTCGCAGTGCTGCAAGTGGTTGGTTGATTTCGTGGTTAATGCTGGCTGACAGTTCACCGAGTACCGCTAATTTCGCGGTTTGTGTCAGCTCTTGTTCTGTCTGTTTCAACTTGGATTGCGACTCTTGGTATTGAAAAAGGGTTTGTTGCAGCTGTTGATTGGATTGCTTCAAGTAGTGAGTGCGTTTATCAACGGTTTGCTCTAAGTTTTGGTTGAGTCGGGTCAACGCCACTTTCGCTACGTAGGTTTGGCGCCACGACCAAGCGATGAGCATCACCAAGCTGTAAATCACCACGAAGATGACATCGATCTGCAAGATTTTAATAAGTTCAGCTCTGGTCTCTTTTAGTGCGACAACTTGGTACTGGTTGTTGCTGACCGTTGCAGGGTAAAGATTAAAAGCACCAAGCTTGAATAACTGGTTGGCGGTGAGCTCTTTTCGGATTTCATTGGATTGAAGGTTGCTAGATTGATTGGTATTGCTAGCTTCTGACTGAGAGCTTGAAGAGCGAAAGGCTTCGATGATCGAAATTTCGCTTTGACCGTATTGGCGTTGAAGTGCGATATCCGTTTGTTGTTGCTGAGTTAATGGCAACAATGAATGATAAAGCCATGGAGCTTGGCTTGATAGAAACACCACTTGGTTAGAGTCGAGTACCACGATCTCAAAGTCGTCGCTGGTCAGGATGTTTTCGAGGTTTTCTAAGCTCACTTTTACGGTGATAACCCCGACAGTTTCTTTGTCGATATACAGAGGCGAAGACAGAAAATAACCGCGTACGTTCGAACGAGCGCCTAGCGCGACATATTGTGTGTTGTTGCCTTGAATAGCAGAAGCAAAGTAGGGACGAAACGAGAAGTTCTCACCTACAAAGGTACGAGGCTTTTGGTAATTACTGGAAGCGACCACAGTACCGCTCGGGTCGTGAATATAGATGGTGTCGGCTTGGCTTTGATTCGACCATTCAAATAGTAATTGATTGAGCTGCGCAGCGGAAATCTTGTCTGCTCGTGGTGATGAGTCAAAATAAGAGAGCAGACGTGGATCATGGCTGAGTAAATCGGGGATCTGTTTGAATTTATCCAATTCAGAGTCGATTTGTAGATTGGCTTTATTCGCTGCTTCATCGAGTTGCTGAGTGACGATTTTTTCTTGGAATTGCACTGCCATAAAGTGGGTTGCAGTCAGCCCTGCAGCTCCCAATAACAATGAGAATAAAACAAAGGGCGTCATTAGGTTAGGCAGTATTTTGGTCACTCGGATCTCAACTTGTCATCGGTTTGTATAAAGATTATCAATATGATGGAGAGAGTACCGAGATCTTGTTAACACAGAGCACCTTCTGCGAGACAAAACCATGGCTTAGACTTGTGTTTCAAAGGATTACAGCGCAAAATCACAAAAAAATTGAAAGGAGCAACCAAATGGAACTGACAGATATTCGTCGCGAATACGCTAAGGGTGGATTGAGACGTAAAGACTTGGCCGCAGACCCGATTGAGCAATTCAATCTATGGCTAGAGCAAGCCATTGAAGCGAAGTTGACGGACCCCACTGCCATGACAGTTGCTACGGTTGATGAAAATGGTCAGCCATTCCAACGAATTGTTCTGCTGAAGAATGTTGATAAAGACGGGTTCGTTTTTTACACCAACTTAGGTAGCCGTAAAGCGCACCAGCTTGAGCACAACAGCAAAATCAGTTTGCACTTCCCTTGGCATCCACTTGAGCGACAAGTTCATATTACGGGCACGGCTGAAAAGCTGACGGCTATGGAAAATATGAAGTACTTCTCGTCACGTCCAAAAGAGAGCCAATTGGCCGCGATTGCAAGTAAGCAGAGTAGCCGTATCTCAGCACGTGGGATTTTAGAAGGTAAGTATCTAGAGCTTAAACAGAAGTTTGCCAAAGGAGAGATTCCTGTGCCTTCTTTCTGGGGTGGTTTCCGTGTACGTGTGGATAGCATTGAGTTCTGGCAGGGTGGTGAACACCGCTTGCACGACCGTTTCTTGTTCTCACGCCAAGACAACAGTTGGGATATTGATCGCCTAGCGCCTTAGGCTGCTTGATCGCTTAGCTGCTTAATAGATCCAAAAATGCCGTTGATTAGACTGATCAAATCAACGGCATTTTTTTGTCTGAATTTTCAGCTAATTAGTAAATCAGTCACTGTGTAGAACAACAGATATCTGTTTTTTGAGCAGAGTTTCTGGGATCACTGAGCCTAATCCTGAGTCCAACGCATACTCAATCAATTGGCTTTTACTGCGTGCATCGAACTTCTGTTTCAATCTGGCGACATGACCTTCGACCGTTTTGATTGAAATGTTTAGCGTCGACGCGATGTACTGTGGTTTCTTGCCAAAAAGCAGTAAGAACAGCACCTCTGATTCTCTCGAAGTCAGCCGCTTTTGCAGTTTAGAGACGCGCGGCTCTGACCCCGCAAGCGATGCCTGATTGCCTTTTGTTCCTGTGGCCTGACAAACCCAATGACCAACCTCTAAGATCGCGGTATCGGTAAGCTCTTGGCCATAGAAGATGGTGCCTTGGACGTTGTCGTCATCATCAAGCCAAGGGGTTTTGGTAAAGATATGGGCGTGCCAGCGTCCGTCTGGATAAGGGTGAATATCGAGGATCTTAAGGGTACTGCGTGTATCCATTACATGTTTGTCTTGAGCCCTGAAATCTTGTGCGCACTCAGTGGTTTGACTGGGCATGTCGAAGTCGGTCAAGCCAGTACAAGTTTCATTGGGTTTTAAGCCAATCAATTGGTTGTAAGCAAGGTTGGCGTACACGAAGACCGAGTCAGTATCTTTGCAGCCCCAGCAGCCTGGAAGTTGTTCGAATAAAGAACGATGTATGGAGTTGAGTGGATCTGGCAAGGTTTTATCTCGTAAGCAGAGGTATGGCAATGATATCAGTTTCTTATAGCGCTGCAATGGCAATTAGAGTACGAAACATAAGGGGTGACTGACAGTTAAACGGACTGCTGATTAACTGTGTCGATCACGGAGAATCGATGGGCATAAAGGGTGATAATCAGGCAAAAAAAAGCCAGCCTGAAGAGGGGCTGGCTAAAGACAAGATATGCCTTGTCGACATGTAGAAGATTTTCAGTCTAATTTACGAGGGTCAGGTAAATTAAACTGAGGCATCAATTTGATACCCAGAGTGACTTACTACTCTATCGACGAATCTACTCCTAGGAGTGCTTATGCATAAGGGGGGAATTCCCCTATAAATGCTGCTCAATGTGATAATTGAGAACCTAGAGTAAATATTGGGGATTCTGAGCCTGTGATTGGGAGCCTACAGCTCTCGCACGACTCGGAATCCTAGATAGTTCGCTGCCGTTGAAGGCGGTACGTACAGTTCGTTAAACACTTTTGCTTCTTCTGGAGAGAAGCTCCACGCGCCACCTTTCGCTAGGCCTTTCTGAACGGTTGTCCATTCCCATACATTACCCACCATGTCGTAGAAGCCTGTTGGCGTTGGTAGGAATGACTTAACTGGAGATGTGCTAACGTTTGACCAAGGTGTACCCGCCCAGCCAGTATTGGCTTTGCCTGAACGGAATTCATTGCCCCACCAGAAGTTGGTGTCTTGGCCTGCTCTTGCTGCAGCTTCCCACTCTTGTGGTGTTGGCAAGCGGTAAGTGAAGCCGGTATTTTGAGATAACCAACGAGTATACGCTTTTGCATCATTTTGGCTGACACATACAACGGGTGAGTTATCTGCTTGTTTAAAGCCAGGGCTTTGCCAGTCATTGTCCGAAACGGTTGTGATCTCTGCATTCACGAACGTATCGCAGGTGTTCATTAGCTCTGCGTCTGTTTGGTAGCCAGTGCTTTTTACGAATGCTTTGAAGTCTTGAACACGGGTTGGTGTTGCGGCTAATGCAAACGGCTTTTTGATCGTCACTTGTTGTGCGTTGTTCTCACCGAGTAGGTAGCGACCTGAGCCGACAACAATCATTTCAGGGCTCTGAATGTTGTTTCCCACCGGGTCTGCAAACTTGGTACCGACATTCAATGAGTTCTGCTTGGCCTGTAATACGGCTCGTAGGTTGTGATCGCGGGCTATCTTCAGCTCTTGGTGGAAAGAAAGGTAACCCTCTTTCTCAATCGTGACCATGTGCTGGCCTGTTGGTAACATCACTTCAACGGGTGTGCTGCCATAGTTCACGCCGTTGATAGAAACCTTGTCGTTGTATTGATTTGAACGTACCACCAAGTTAACCCAAGCGACTTCTTTTTGCTGGTCGTTGGTTTGCTGCTCGCTTTGCGTGAAACAGTTTGATGACTGAATACCAAGTAGGCGACAAGGGGTGTTCTTATCTGGACGAGTTTCTAGGTTCGCCGCAATCACCGCTCGGTAACGGTTATCTTCAGAGAAGCCAGAGGATTTCACTTTGTGTTGCAGAACGTGAATATTTAGCGAAGCAGACGCAAGGTGCTCTTTCACTGTTTTCGATTCAGTCGCGTTGTCCACTAGGCTGTGTTGGAACTGTTTTACCGCTTTTTGAAGTGCCAAGGTCACCGTTTGGTCTGAACACTGCGCCAGTGTCATATCGCTGCTGCAACGGTTGGTAAAGCTAACCGTTTGCTCTTCCGTTTGAGTGATCTCGTTTCTTAGTCGCTCTGCTCTTGCTCTTAGCTTGTCTTGGTTCAGGTTTGCGATTGAAGCTTCTGCTGCGGTTTTCTCGGCTTGGATAACCTCAAGCTCCATCACCAAGTCTTGCTGCTTCTGCTCTGAGTCTGAAATCGAAAGCTTGCCTTCTTTTACGGTTTTCCAAGCGTCTTGGAAGCGGTTTTGAGCGGGCGAGATATCGAAATCGGGCTCATCAATCATGCGCGTGTAATCTTGCTCTAGGCTGGCTTTCGCTTTTGCGAGTGTTTGCTCTGCTTGAGCCGATAATTCAGCTAGACGTGCCGTTTGCTGCGCCTGATTGTCGACTTCATTTTGTTTATCAGCCAATTTCTTCTCAACAGCCGTTAAGTCGGCATGCTTTTCGAAAAGTGAGCTTTCAATGTCGGTGACAGATGACGCGATCGCTGGTGGTGTTGCCTCAGCAAAAACAGCTGGCGTCATTAAGCAGGGAGCAAGTGCAAATAATAGAGTAGGAAGACCTTGGCGCATGATGGGCTACTTCAATCGTAATTTAGGTTAATCGAATATTCTAAACGAAAACGCCATTTCGTCTGCAGCTACTGTTTATAACTATAAAACAAGGTTATAACGACCATACAAGTTTGTAACGATCATACAGTTTATAACTATCAACAAAATGGCGAGTGTTCATTCAGCTTTGTGAAATAGGCACGGCTATCTGATATAGAGCTAAGCGTTTTGTATCGGCTCAGCTCTATGTAGAAAGGGTGTTTAGCTTTCTTTACTAGGAAGAAGCTTAACCCAAATCGTGTCGCTGCCGTTGATGGTAACTGTGCGGTTATAAGACTCGTAACCTTGTTTTGAAATGGTTACTTGGTGACGACCACTTGGTAGTGCAACCTCAAGAGGTGTACTGCCATACTTAATGCCGTTGATAGTCACTGAGTCGTTGTACTGATCAGAACGTACCGTCACGTTCGCCCACTGCTTATCACTTTTCTTAACGACTGCGGCGTCACTGCCTGTTAAACAGTAGCGAGTCGAAACATTCAACAGGTTACACGCTGCAACTGCTTCAGGTTTTGCTTGAAGTTGAGCTTGCATCTGCATGAAGTAAGAGTTGTTACCAGAGAAGCCGCTCTTGATCGCTTGGCTGTCTTGAACATGGATATTCAGCTGAACACCTTGTAAGTTTTGCTTCGCTAGTGTGCTTTCTGTGAGCTGCTCAAGTAATTGGCTCTTGAACGTTTGCACGGCTTTTTGATTGGTCAGGTGTTTACCCTGTGCAGTACATTCACCCAGTGTCATTGTTGATGAACATGTGGTGGTGTAGCTGGTTTCAAGAACCGCACTTTCACGCAGTTCTGTTGCGATACGTTTTACGCGAGCTTCGACTTTTGACTCTCTCAAGTTTGCCAGCTCATTATTCAGGCGAGCTTGCTTTTGCTTGATTTGAGAAAGGTGAATTTCGCTCTCGTTGATCGCTTGTTCGTTATCTAGCTGAGACGATTGATTCTCTTTAACCGCAGCCCAAGCATCTTGGTAACTTTTCTGGAAAGAGACCAAATCCGTTTCTGGATCTTCAAGCAAGCGACTGTACTGTTTGTCGAGTACAGACTTGGCTCTGTTACGTTTTGCCTTAAGTTCTTCACCTTCGCGCAACAACTTACTGTTTTTGTTTTGTAGTTGTTTTAGGTTTTCAGTCGCCGATACTTTGGTTGCTGAAATACGCTCAATATCTGAGTTTTTCTCTGTTAGCTTTGCATCGATAGCTGAAACGGGATCGACTTGATTCAGTTCTTCAGCGGATACCGATGCAGATACCCAAAGTGGGGATAGCGCAAGTAAAAGCGCTGAAATTCGAAAGTTAGTCATAGGTCCCTGCAACTTGTAGATTGAAAATTGGCTCGTTAATAAAGTGTCTACTTCCTAGTTGTGAGTCACTAGTTATTAGCAATTAACACAGTACCCGTCTTTATACCGTTTTATTGCTATCCAATCTACTCAAAAGCCAAGTTTCGGTACTTCGGATACACTTTTTACAGGTTTATAGCCAATTATTTGAGCTATATAAGAAAATTTATTCATTATGTTGGCGTGAAAAAGCATTTATTGACCACATGGTTTTTCGTGCTTGTGTGATTGCTTGTGAAGCCCCTAAACTCGCCGGAGCGATTGGTTTTACAATGCCCGTAGTTTGTACACACTTGATCATCTTTCCGGAGGCATGATCAAGACGATCGCGGTAATGATCTTCTGTTTAAGGCGAGGAAATGACTCTCATGATCATTTACAAATTCATCTTATGCGGATTTCAGAGTATTATTCTTACTATGTCGATCTGAGTATTTTGCTGTCATGCCAAAACCTTTACCCTTTCCAAACCTAGACTTGTCCCCGCTAGGCCTTACTGGCCCTCGCCCTGCGGAGATCATTACTTTGCCTTCGCATATGGATTGTCACGATCACCATTATTCTCAGGTGGTGATTGGTTTAAAAGGTCAGGCAGAATTTGAAGTTTGCGGTAAGGGTAATCTTATCGGGCCGGGTCAAGGTTGTGTGGTAACAGCGAGCTCTGATCATGCTTTCGGTGGGGTGGTCGGTCAGTCGGATATCCTAGTGCTCAACATGCCAGTGCCAACCGATGATGACCCTCTGATGTTAGAGAAGATTAACCAGTTAGAATCATCGAACGTCTACTTTCAATTAGACGCGCAAATTCAAAAGCTTATCCATATGTTGGTGCAAGAAATGCAGGCGAGCCCGGATGATCTATTGTTAAGCCGTGCCTGTAATGACACGGTGATCGCTCTGATGCAAAGGCACATCTCGGCATTTGAAACCTCAATTAAAGACTCGCGTTTTGATCTTGAAGCACTGGATCGCTACATCGAGCAACACCTCGCGAATAAGATCTCTGTCGCTCAGCTTGCAGGAAGCGTGTTCTTGGGTGAAAGCCAGTTCCATATGCTGTTCAAAGAGCAAATGGGCATTACCCCCCACCAGTATGTTCTTGGTAAGCGTATTGACCGCTCTCGCCGCTTGATCGAACAAGGCAATCTGAGCCTTGGTCAGGTTGCAGAACTTGCTGGTTTCTCCGGTCAATCCTCCTTTACTCACACCTTTTCACGCCTTCAAGGCATGTCACCATCCCAATACAAAAAGAAAATTTCTGTTAAATAGTGAAACAAAACGGCATATTATTTTAAAGTTTCATATGTGACGTTGTGTTTGTTTTGTTAATAAAGCGAGTTTTTAGCAAAAAACTCGGAGTTTTTGACAAGTAATCCTTATATACTCTAAATACACTGCAGCCATTGTAGAGATCCCGGGCTAATTCCGGGTGTGAGATTAAGGAAAACGCATGTTTACAGCTACTGATGTGTTAAAGCCAGAATTCAATGAGCAGTCGCTTAGTGATCTATGGTCGCTTATCTCACCATTATATATGGTGGATGAAACCCAATGGCTAGAGCAACTTCTGCCGCTAGCTACCCCTTCTGAGTCTGAAAAGCAGCAAATTACAGACAAAACGACGTCGTTGATTGAGTCTATCCGTGCGGATAAAACATCTATTCAGATGATCGACGCCTTGTTGCTTGAATACAGTTTAGATACTCAAGAAGGCATCTTGCTAATGTGTCTGGCGGAAGCCTTGATGCGTATTCCTGATTCGGCAACGGCTGATGCTCTGATTCGCGACAAACTTAGCGTTGCGGATTGGAAATCTCACCTGAAGAATTCTGACTCGGTTTTTGTTAACGCATCAACTTGGGGCCTAATGCTAACAGGCAAGGTGGTTGGACTTTCATCTAAAGAGCAGAGTGCAGGTCAAGCGGTAAACCGCTTAGTGAACAAGCTTTCTGAGCCGGTGATTCGTAAAGCGATGCACCAAGCTATGAAGGTGATGGGTCACCAATTCGTTCTTGGCCGCAGCATTGCGGAAGCACAAAAGAACGGTAAGTCTATGCGTGACAAAGGTTTTACCTACTCATACGACATGCTAGGTGAAGCGGCACTGACTACAGCTGACGCAAACAAATACTTCAAAGATTACCTAATGGCGATTGAAGCCGTAGGTCGAGACACTTATGTCTCTTCAAAATCTAGCCCAGCGCCATCGGTATCTATCAAGCTTTCTGCGCTTCACCCACGTTATGAAGTGGCGAACGAAGACCGCGTACAGACTGAACTTTGCGACACGCTAGAGCAACTATTGCGCCGCGCAGTAGAGCTCGATGTTGCGATTACGATTGATGCTGAAGAAGCGGATCGCCTAGAGCTTTCTCTTAAATTATTCGAAAAACTGTACCGCACTGATCTTGTAAAAGGTTGGGGTAAATTTGGTCTGGTTATTCAAGCTTACTCAAAGCGTGCACTTCCGGTTCTAGTATGGCTAAACCGCCTAGCGAAAGAGCAGGGTGATTTGATCCCGCTTCGCTTAGTTAAAGGTGCTTACTGGGACAGTGAAATCAAATGGTCGCAACAAGCTGGCTTTACTGATTACCCAGTTTACACACGTAAAGAAGCGACAGACGTAGCTTACCTTGCATGTGCGCGTTACCTATTGAGCCCAAGCGTTCGTGGCAATATCTTCCCGCAGTTTGCGAGCCACAATGCTCATACGGTTTCTGCTATTGCAGTGATGACTGACCATAAAGACTTTGAATTCCAACGTTTACACGGCATGGGTGATTCTCTGTACAACCATGCGATGGAAGCTTACCAACAATCGGTACGTATCTACGCTCCTGTTGGCAGCCACAAAGATCTACTGCCATACCTAGTACGTCGCTTGCTAGAGAACGGCGCAAACAGCTCGTTTGTCCACCGTTTAGTTGATGCGCGTTGCCCTGTGGCAGAGCTGACCCAACACCCTGTCGATATGCTTCTGGCGTTCGATACATTGCACAACACTAAGATTCCTCTGCCTCCAGCGGTTTTCCCTGAGCGTAAGAACTCTTACGGTGTGAACATTGATATTGAAAGCGAAGCGCATCAGTTTGAAGAGCAAGTAAAAGGCTTCCTAAACAATCAATGGACTGCGGGCCCTGTGATCAACGGTGAATCTCTTGCCGAAAGCATGATCAAGGCTGATCAGAACGTTAAGCAAGTGACAGCACCTTATGATCGTCGTATTAATGTGGGTCAGGTGGCTTTCGCTAACCTTGATCATGTTTCCGCAGCGATCACTGGCGCAGACGCAGTATTCGCTGATTGGAACGCAACATCGGTTGAAACCAAAGCGGCGGCACTTGATAAGTTAGCTGACTTGATGGAGGACAACCTCGCTGAATTGGTGGCGATTTGTCATCAAGAAGCGGGTAAGACAATTCACGATAGTGTTGATGAAGTACGTGAAGCAGTCGACTTCTGTCGTTACTACGCAAAACAAGCTGACAACCTACAAGGTTTCGAACTAAAAGGTTTTGATGGCCAAACACGAATCGCTTCTCGACAAGGTCGTGGTGTGTTCGTCTGTATCAGCCCTTGGAACTTCCCTCTAGCGATCTTCCTTGGCCAAATTACTGCAGCACTAGTGGCGGGTAATACGGTTGTGGCTAAGCCTGCCGAGCAAACAAGCTTGATTGCAGCTCGCGCGGTTGAACTGATGAATGAAGCGGGCTTCCCTGCTGGAACGATTCAGTTACTACCGGGTCGCGGTGCTGAGATCGGTAGTGCACTCACCAGTCATGATGCGATTGCGGGCGTTGCCTTTACGGGTTCAACACCAACAGCACAACGTATCAATGTGTCATTAGCCACTCGTAACGCTAAGCCAGTCCCGTTTATTGCGGAAACCGGCGGCCAAAACGCGATGATCGTCGACAGTACTGCACTGCCTGAACAGGTAGTTCGTGATGTGATTCGTTCAGCATTCGCTTCAGCAGGTCAGCGTTGTTCTGCACTACGTGTGCTTTACATCCAAGAAGACATTGCAGACCGCGTGGTTGGATTGATTCACGGTGCAATGGACGAGCTAAGTGTTGGCATTCCACACCTTCATAAAACCGATGTTGGCCCTGTTATCGACCAAAACGCGAAACAGAAGCTAATGGCGCACTTAGAAAACATGACCAATACCCAGAAGAAGGTGGCTCAACTTTCTCTAGGTACGGATTGTGAACATGGTGATTTTGTTCCACCAAGTGCTTTTGAAATTGATGACATCAGCTGCTTGAAAGAAGAACAGTTTGGCCCAGTGCTACACATTGTTCGCTTCAAAGCGAGTGAGCTAGCGCAAGTGGTAGACCAAATCAACCAAACGGGCTTTGGCTTAACCATGGGTATCCACAGCCGTAACGAGACAACTTACCGCTGGATCGAAAAACACGTTCGTGTGGGTAACTGCTACATCAACCGTGACCAAGTGGGCGCCGTTGTTGGTGTTCAACCATTTGGTGGTCAAGGCTTGTCAGGTACTGGCCCTAAAGCGGGTGGTCCTCACTACCTATACCGCTTTACTGATGTTCATTTCTCTCAATCACAAGACAAGGCATAAGGAGCATTATCATGGTTCATCAAGTGACAGGTTTTTCTGATGCTTTGCTAGCGTGGGAACAATGGAATCTTACCGACTTTGATTACAAGAGTGCTCAGGTACTTGCGCTGAAATCAGAGATCGAAAGTCAATCTGCGCCTTTGGCGACGGTGGCGACTTATCATCTAGAGCAAGCGTCTGCGCTGCTTTCTGAACATCACCTAATGGCAGGTCCTACGGGCGAAACCAATGAGTTGTATGCCGCTGGTCGCGGTGTGGCTTTGGTAATTGTTGATGATTGCGAAGAGAAAGTGCCAGCACTGCAAACTGCAATGGCTTTGATTACTGCTGCGCTATTGGCAGGTAACAGCGTTCAATTGTGCAGTGATGATGTGCAGTTCAATACCTTAGTTGCAGACGCAGCTAAGTCGGCTAACTTGCCAACTAACTTGGTGCAAGTTGCCTCGTATGACGCTGCTCAACAGTTGTTGTCTTGCGATGTACGTAGCGTGGGTTACGTAGGTAACTCGCAAACGGCACAAGCTATCAATTTACAGCTTGCTAAGCGTGACGGTGCAATCGTCGGTTTAGTAGCTGAAACGGATCTGGCGACAATGAATGTTGCCAATGATCCACACCTATCGCTGCGCTTCATTACCGAGCGTACGCGAACTATAAATATAACAGCCGTGGGCGGTAACGCGACCTTGCTCGAACTTGGAAGCGAAGCTCACTAACCTTCAGTAAAATTGGCTCTAAGCACTTTTGGTTCTTTCCAACTTTGGTTTTCACCATCTTTGGATTTAACTGATAGTGCTTTGGAGCCTGAATACCTAACTCAATGCACTTGCTTGCCTTAACGGTGAGTGCCTTGCATTGAATTAGGCATGGAAGGCTTTCTACAAAATGAGGACTATCAAATGATAGAAAACAGTTTTGCAATAACGACGACGTTCATTGCGTATCTAATTATGATGCTAGCGATCGGTGTTATTGCTTACAAACGTACATCTAACTCAACTGACTACTTCCTAGGTGGTCGTTCGTTAGGCCCATGGCCTGCTGCACTTTCTGCTGGTGCATCAGACATGAGTGGTTGGTTGCTACTTGGCCTGCCTGGTTACGCTTACGCTGCTGGCTTTGAAGCATTTTGGCTTGCTGGTGGCCTACTTGTTGGTACTTGGGCAAACTGGTTAATCAGTGCAAAACGTCTACGTACTTACAGCATTACGACTGAATCACTGACGCTGCCTGAGTTCCTATCTCGTCGTTTCAATGATAATTCTAAGCTGATCCAGACAATTTCTGCTTTCTTTATCCTTTTATTCTTCCTTTTCTACACAAGTTCAGGCTTGGTAGCAGGTGGTAAATTGTTTGAAACGGTATTCGGCCTAGATTACACAACGGCGGTCATTATCGGTACCGTATGTGTGGTTTCGTACACCCTGTTTGGTGGTTTCCTAGCGGTATCTTGGACTGACTTAGTTCAAGGCCTATTAATGTCTGCTGCGCTATTGATTGTGCCAATCGCAGCAATGAACGGCGGCCTTGGTCAGCTATCTACAGACCTTCATAACATCAACCCAGAGCTACTCACGCTATGGAATGATGCGAAAGGTGAGCCGCTTTCTGCTATCGCGATCATCTCGCTAGCGGCATGGGGTCTAGGTTACTTCGGTCAGCCACACATCCTTGCTCGTTTCAAAGCAACGCGTAGCAATAAAGACCTAACAACCGCGCGTCGTATCGCTGTGGTATGGACTGCGCTGTCTATGATTGGTGCAATGCTGGTTGGTCTTGTTGGTCTAATCTACGTGACGAACTCTGGCGCGCCTAAGCTAGACGATGGCGAGAAGATCTTCATGCTTCTTGTGAACGCGATGTTCCACCCAGTAATTGCAGGTATTCTACTGGCGGCAATCTTAGCGGCAATCATGAGTACTGCGGATTCACAACTTCTTGTTTCTTCATCTGCAATGGCAGAAGATCTGTATAAGCAAGTTCTGAAGAAAGACGCTACGTCAGAAGAGATTGTTCGTGTAGGCCGTTTCGCGGTTATCCTAATCTCTCTGATTGCACTTGTACTAGCGATGACGCCAGACAGTTCAGTACTTGGCCTTGTGTCTTACGCATGGGCTGGTTTTGGTGCTGCATTCGGCCCAGCTATCGTATTGAGCCTGTACTGGTCTCGTATGAACCGTAACGGCGCTCTGGCGGGTATCGTGGTTGGTGGTGTGACGATTGTACTTTGGAAACAGTTCACGGGCGGTTGGTTCGATGTGTATGAAATCGTACCGGGAATCATCCTATCGACTCTTTCTATCGTTATCGTGAGTCTAATTACGGGCGAGCCTGAAGAAGAAGTTAAGAAGCAACACGCTGAGTTCGAGAAGAACCTCGTTGAGCTAGACTAATTTACATTGTAAAACAGATGTGAATTAACAAAGAACATGAGCTAAAAATAATAGAGTCACTTCGGTGGCTCTATTTTTTTGACCATACCCCAATGCTTTGACCTTTCGACCTTGTGTTGCGTCTGGCAAGTTGAGTGTATTGAGCATGTTTACCTTGTTGGTGACGCTGGCTAAGTCATACTTCTAGGCTCAGAGCATTTCCGTTCCCACTGCGATACATTACTCTTGCTAAGAGCCGTTGAGTAAATGAATAGGAAGTTAATAGTGCCTCAAGTAATCCCGAATATTGGCTTTAACCATGAGAAAACGGCGCAAGCTGAGCTGGAGTTGGTGCCCTTGTCTCGGCTCTATTCAGAAAGTAATATTAACCACGATCCTCAATTGCCACATCGTGTCAGCTTCTTCCTGATTCTGTTTATCGGGCAAGGCTCTGGCACGCACATGGTCGATTTTGAGGACTATCCTTTTAGCCAAGGGAGCGTGTTGTTCATTCAAAGAGAGCAGGTGCACGCCTTTGATTTTAGTAACAAGCCACAAGGCACTGCGGTTTTGTTTACTCAAGCGTTCTTAGACAGCGTTCACGCTAATATGAAGTTGCCGAACTACACGCCTACTCATTTGAACAAGGCGCACTCGGCACTGTTGTCACTCGACGAGTCCCACCAAGAGCGGACGCAAAGTCTCATTCAGCAGATTATGACGGAGCTGAATCTGCCAGAATCCGATCCCTTGATTGTCATGTACTTGTTCTCAGCACTAGCCCTGATTCTTCATCGCCTACGACCAGAAGTGAAGCAAGACGCCTTGAGCTTGCAGCAGAACATTAAGTTTGCCCGCTACTTTGAGCTTCTTCAAAACAACTACCTGCGCGTGCGTGATGCAAACTGGTACGCCAATCAAAGTAACACCACGTACAAGACGTTGAACCAAGTGTGCAAGGTCGCAACAGGGTTAACCGCTAAGCAAATCATCGATTCTTTTACCGTTTTAGAAATGAAGCGTCAGCTGGTGGTAACCAATATTACGTCTCAGAAAATGGCGTTGGATTTTGGGTTTGAAGATGCGAGTAATTTCGTTAAGTACTTTAAAAATCATACTCAGATGACGCCGAGTGAGTTTCAAAAGAAGTATTCCAAGCCTTCACTCTCTGAATAGCTAGTAGGTCGACACGAACCATCTAAGGTTCGATATCTACCATTTTTCTGCCTAAATCCACTCTACCGTGAGCCTCTCTCGTTGACTAATATAGTTTCCAAGCCAACGAGAGGACTTAATAATGAAAACAATAACTAACACATTCAAATCAACACTACTAACTGCTGGCGTACTTGCTGCTTCTGTTGTTACCGGTTCTGTGGCTGCACAAGAGCTGTCTATTCAAGAAAAAGCGGTAGCGGTCATTTCGAGCATTGAAACGGGCGACGCAAAAGCGGTGAGCTACATTAACCCTGAAAAGTACATTCAACATAACCTAGCGGTAGGTGATGGCTTAGCGGGCTTTGGTGAAGTATTACAAATGCTTCCAGAAGGTTCAGCGAAAGCGCAAGTGAAGCGCTCATTTCAAGATGGTGATTTCGTAGTAACACACACTGAATACAACTTCTTCGGCCCTAAAGTCGGCTTTGACGTGTTCCGTTTTGAAGAGGGACAGATAGTTGAACATTGGGATAACTTGCAAGAAATTGCCAAGCCAAACGCAAGTGGTCGCACTCAATTAGACGGTACGACTAAAGTCGTAGATCTCGAGAAAACGGATCAAAATAAACAGCTTGTCGGTGGCTTTGTAAAAGACATCCTGATCGGCGGTGACATGTCGAAGATTAATCAGTACATCGATAACGAAGACAGCGCTTACCTTCAGCACAACCCTGGTGTAGCCGATGGCCTAAGCGGTTTGGGTGAAGCTTTGGGGGCGTTAGCGGAAGCAGGCATGCCAATGGTTTATACCGCTAACCACAAGATTTTAGGCCAAGGTAACTTCGTGTTGTCAATCAGTGAAGGCCAGTTCATGAATAACCATGTCGCTTTTTATGATCTGTTCCGTGTCGATAACGGCAAGATCGTTGAGCACTGGGACACTATCGAAACCATTCCAGCGCGTTCAGAGTGGAAAAATGAAAATGGTAAATTTGGCTTCTAAGTTGGAGTCATATTGAATCTAAAATGATTTTTCAAATCGGCACTTTCATAATGGGAGTGCCGTTTTTTTGTTGGTGTATTTGATGGAAGATCGCGTTGAGGAGACGGTTTGAAGGGGTTTTACAATGTAAATTGAAACCGAGTGAATGAGAGAAATTGCATGGAAGAGGTTGGACCTTTATGGCGTTTGATGTCAAAAAATGAAACAGAAAAATGGCTATTTTTTGAACTTGGCGCTCACTTTTGTGATTAGCTCGGTGAATTGTTGAACTGAATTGGACATGATGTGTCAATTGTCAGTAACCACTAAAGACCTATAGGACAAAGGTATGCCAGATCTCTATTGCAAAGGATGTAAAAAAACAACACTACATAAGTCTATAATGAAACGTTGTGAATCAGAGCCTGAGACAACCTCTGGCCGTATGATGCAATGGACGTCAAAGCTATTTAGTGGAAACCTGTACTACGATATGGAAACTCAGCACTTTTGCCGCACGTGTAACTGCCGTTGCGAAACAGGAAGTACTGTACCCCAAGTTGGTTTAGCTTAACTTACAGTAAGCGCTCACTAACTTAGATCAAAAAACCTCCGTTTTAGGAGGTTTTTGCGTTTCTATGCGGCTTTGAGTGCTAGCTCGGCATCAATGGCGTCACCATCAATCTTCACATCCCAACCATAGTTTGAGTATTCATTTGCTAGTGCCTGAGCAACATCTTTTGATACCGTTACGTGTGTCCATGAACCAATACCGTAAGGTTTATATGCGAGTTCTTGCGTTTTCATAATAGAGTCATCCTTTCTCTTTGATAATTATATTATTCACTTTGGCCTATATCCTTTCTTTCGTTTCCGGCTCAACTTATTTGTTAATCGGGTCATTTCTATAATAATTTGTTAATAACCAGAGTTTGATTTATAAGGGTTCTTATCTATTTGTATGTATTTATATTTGGCGTGAATATCATCCGTGCATTTAGTTTTTAAATGTGTGAGCGAGGTTTTCTTCGATTGCACTTGGTATGGAATATACTGAGCGGAATTTAGAATGTTTAAGGAATGTTATGTCTCAGCATCAGCTCGATCGTATCGATAAAGAGATACTAAGAATTCTGCATATGAAAGGGCGTTTACCTGTTGTTGAACTGGCAAAACAGGTCAACCTTACGACGTCACCTTGCTCTGATAGACTCAAGCGATTGGAGAAAGAGGGCTACATCACGGGCTATCATGCTGAGCTTTGTTCAGAAAAGCTGGGACTCGATGTTCAAGTCTTTATTCATATACGTCTCGATCAGACTAGCTTTTCAATCTTCGACAAATTTGCCCAAGCGGTAGAAATGATGCCTGAGGTGGAAGAGTGCTACTCACTGTCGGGTGACTTTGACACTATGATCAAGGTTCGAGTGAAAGACATGAAGGCGTACCAAGCGTTTATGGCAACGAAATTGGGTACCTTGCCCGGTGTGATTCAGACACGCAGTGAAGTGGTGATTGAAGAGCATAAAAAGGGCTTCGGCGTGAACCCTGAGTTGTTGGCAACTATAAAATAGTGGCCTAATTTCGCATACCAACGTGATTTAGATATAAAAAATGGAAGCTAATAAGCTTCCATTTTTTGTTGAGCGTCAGATAAAGAGCAATCCGATAAACTTGTTCGCCTTAAAGCGTAATGGCCGCAGAGATTAAGCCAATCACACCACCGAATACACCGCCCCAAACCACAAGCCAGCCAAGGTGTTTCTTGATCATGGTCTGAACCATCTCTTTAACCAGCTTAGGTGTTAGTTCATTCAAGCGCTGATCGATGATCGCCTCAATGTTCTCTTTGATTTCATCCATCATCGCAGGCGATTCTAGCTCGTCTTTGATGGCATTTTTTACAGAATCACTCTTGCTGATTTCAATCACAGATTCTTGCATCTTCTCAACAAACGGCGCTTTCATTGGCTCTAGTGCTTCTGTGCCACCAAACATTGCCAACATACCGCCAAACTGAGAGTTCTCGATAACATGCACCAGTGAGTCGAATGCAGGGTTAAAGTCGATCTTCTGAATCACAGGCTCTAGATTGAGCGACTTTCCTGTCATCTCGCTGCTTAGGAAGCGGTCGATGTTACTTTCTGTAAAGAATTGCTCCATCATCAGTTGCTTGATAGCTGCCTTGAACTCTTCAAAGCGCGCTGGAATAACGCCAGAACCGTATAGGCCGGGTACTTTCTCGAACAACATGTGAATCGCAAGCCAGTTGGTGATGGCACCAGAAAATGCGAATAGGCCTGCGTAAAGCAAGTATTGGTTTGCTGTCGCATAGCCGCCAGCAAGCAGTGCTAACGCAATAACGTTAGTTAAGACACTTTTGTTCATGGTTGATCTCTCGAAAGAATATTGCGCGCATTTTAAGAAAAAAACGCCAAGAAAAAAACAAAAGGATCGATGAAGTTTGTTGGACAGGTAGCAAAGAGTACCAAATAGCAGGCATAAAAAAGGCTAGCCTCCCCCCGAAGTCTAGCCTTATTCCAGAACGCGCAAGCGAGGCGTCTTTGGTGCTAATGTCATTATATAATTACGACATAACATTCTGCTATGTGTAATTTACCGTTAATTAACAAATTGGTGTGAATCACATCGCACTTTTAAAGTAGCACAAAAATTAAGCGTTCGTAGCTTTCTCAAGATCATCGGCAATGAAGCCACCGGTTTGGTGATTCCACAATTGAGCATAGATACCATTTTGTGTAATCAGCTCTTGGTGCGTGCCTTCTTCTACGATATTACCGGCATCAAGCACGATCAGGCGATCCATCGCAGCAATGGTCGATAAACGGTGTGCAATCGCAATAACCGTTTTGCCTTCCATTAGCTCAATCAAGCTCTCTTGAATCGCGGCTTCTACCTCAGAATCGAGTGCAGAAGTTGCTTCATCGAGAACAAGTAAGGGAGCATTTTTCAAAAGAACACGCGAGATAGCGACACGTTGACGCTGACCACCAGAAAGCTTAACGCCACGTTCACCTACTTGAGCATCGTAACCAACGTTGCCAAACGGGTCGGTTAGCGTTTCGATAAACTCATGCGCGTGTGCTTGTTTAGTCGCCGCGTATACTTCTTCGTCTGATGCCTCTGGTCGACCGTAAAGAATGTTGTCTTTGATCGAACGGTGCAGCAGTGAGGTATCTTGAGTCACCATACCAATGTTGCTGCGCAGAGAATCTTGAGTAACGCTCGAGATCTCTTGGTCATCAATTAGGATGCGGCCACTTTCTACATCGTGGAAGCGCAGCAGTAAGTTAACTAGGGTCGACTTACCTGCACCTGAACGGCCAACCAAGCCCACTTTTTCACCCGGTTTGATGTTGAGGTTTAGGTTGTTAATCACACCCTTATTCTCACCGTAGTTAAAGCTCACGTTGTCGAAGTTGATACCGCCTTGTGGAACGTCCAGAGGCTTTGCGTCTTTTTTATCTTCGATAGTGATAGGCTTAGACAGAGTTTTAATGCCGTCAATCACGGTACCAAGGTTCTCAAACAGACCACCGATTTCCCACATGATCCATTTCGACATGCCGTTAATACGCAGAGCCAAGCTGACCGCAATCGCGATTGCACCCACGGTGATCGCGTTGTCTAACCATAGGTAGATAGAGATACCTGCAATGCTGAATACCAATAGATAGTTAGCGAACTCAACGCAGATGTTGAAGCCAGTAACCAAGCGCATTTGGCGATGAACCGTATCTAAAAAGCCTTCCATGCCTTCTTCTGCGTATTCGGTTTCTCTTTTACTGTGTGAGAACAATTTCACGGTGGCGATGTTGGTGTAGCTATCAACAATACGACCTGTCATCAGTGAACGAGCATCCGCTTGCTCTGAAGAAACGTCTTTTAGCTTTGGCACGAAATGCAGTTGAATACCGATGTAAACGAATAGCCAAATCAGCATCGGGGCCATCAAGCGCCAATCTGATTCAGCAAGCATGAACAGCATCGCCGTGAAGTAAACCGTTACGTAGACAAACACATCAACCATTTTGGTCACGGTTTCACGTACCGCGAGTGAGGTTTGCATTACTTTGGTCGCGACACGTCCGGCGAAGTCATCTTGATAAAAGGACAGGCTTTGCTTCAAAAGGTAGCGGTGCGCTAACCAACGAATCGACATTGGGTAGTTGCCCAGCAAAGTTTGGTGAAGCAATAGCGAGTAAACACTGATCAAGATTGGCATCACAACCAACAGCAGCACACCAAGGCCCATAAGAGTGGACTTGTTGTCAGCTAAGAAGGTTTCTGGGTTACTTGTTGATAGCCAGTCGACCAATTGCCCCATGTAACCGAACAGCGCGACTTCGATGATCGCGATGGTCATGCTCATCAACCCGAGAAAAATCAATGGTTTTTCGAAACCTCGAGTGTAATGGCGGCAGAATGCCAGTATGCCAGTAGGAGGTTGTATCGGCTCTCCCTTTGGAAAGGCTTCAGTAAAGCCTTCAAATTTCTTGTACATAGATTTCCCTTTATAAACTAGTGCATCTATAAGCGACTGCATCGTTGGTGCAGCTTTGTTTTTATGGTCTTGATTTGAAATTTAACTGTCTTAGTTTGAAATTATATAAGCGCCAATGGGTTCTTATCAGTATTAAGTCATTCGATGGATTTTGTTCTAGCGCCTATTTAGGCACTTGGCTTTAAAACACTAAAACTTTGTCTAAGCAATGCAGGAAAGGTCCAAAGAATGTCTTTCATGACGCTTATTTTAGATTGAATTAGACAGGAAAAGTTAAGCTTATTTCAAACGTAATTGATTGTTATGCAACGGTGATAATCCTAACGTTAAATGGATTAAATTGTAATCAAAACTCGTGATAGGCGAGAAAATGGAATCAGAATATTTATCCATAAAGTGACTTAACGAATATGCATACAGTTGGTTCTTTCTGATGTGCTGTTATCTTGCAGTAAAAATTACCGATTAATCTAAGATCTGCAGTAATTGTTTGGGATAAATATTCAAATCAATATTCTTTTCAGTGAATCTTGTCGTAACAAGTTGTTTACAATTCTGAAGTAAATAAAAGATAGGGACGGTTGAAATGTTAAACCTACACAAAAAATCACTTCATATTACTAATGTTCAAAACGCCAATTGCGTTGTTATGGTGCCGCCAAAAGAGTTTAAATTTAACGAAGAAACAGCACGTGATAACGAATTTCAGCACAGAGTGAATCTGACCGAAGCTGAGGTGAAGGTAGAAACCATGGCCGAATTTAAGGCTATGGTCGCTTCGTTGCGTAAAGAAGGTGTGCAAGTTGTAGAGTTTGATTACCCAGAGTTGGGCGTTGAAACTCCGGATGCTGTTTTCCCAAACAACTGGTTCAGTACCTGTAGTGAGGGAAGCTTATTCACGTTCCCTATGGCGTGTGAAAACCGTCAGAATGAAGTTAAGCCAAACGCTCTTATTGAAGCGTTAGAAGCGTCGGGTCGTATTGTTAACCACAGTGAATCTCTAGAGTCTTACATCGCGCAGGGTTCTTATCTAGAGAGCACGGGCGTGATGGTTATCGACCATATCAACAAGACTATCTATGCTGCGCTTTCTCAGCGTTGTGACCGTGAAGTATTGGAAGATTACGCGAAGCGTATTGGCTATTCTCGTGTGGTCTCTTTCCAAACGGCATTACCGTCTGGTCAGCCGATTTACCATACCAATGTGATGATGGCGATTGGCGATAACTTCTGCGTGATCTGTGATGAAGTGATCCCTGAATTTGAACGCCGCTTTGTGGTGAAATCTCTTGCTAAAGACAAGCAGGTTATCTCTATCTCAATTGATCAGATGAACCGATTTTGCGGCAACATTTTGCAACTGGAGACGGTGAATGGCGACAAGGTGATCGCGATGTCTCAATCGGCTTACGATGCGTTTTCTCCAGCTCAGTTAGCTCAGCTATCGACACATGGCAAGCTGCTACCATTTAACGTGAAAACGATTGAAGACATTGGTGGTGGTTCGGTGCGATGCATGTTGGGCGAGGTGTTCTTACCAACCCGAGTGAATCGTCTGTAGCAAGTATAGAAAGTATAGCAAGCGCTCATTTCCAGTAATGGATCTTCGAATACCACTCTTATCGCAGAGTGGTATTTTTGTTTTTATCTATCTTTGTCTCGGTCTACCAGAAGTAAGAAGACAGCATAAGAGAGCCAGAGCTAGATACAGGAGCTAACGCGCATAAAAGTTAACGGAAAACAGCTAACGAAAAAAGCTATGAAGCGTTCTTGAAAGCTCTGTGTTCAATGAACTGAGCCGACAGTGTTACGACTTCCTTGGAGTAGACAAGCGCTGTGTGGTTGAGTTTGAGGGCGTAAGTATCAGTGGCTCCTCTCAGGTTGGCGTCTTCGAGTGTTACTGTGCCATCCCCAGGATTTCTTCCCAATACAATGCGTCCTACTCCGGCGTCGTAGGTACCCGTAATTACGCCTATCGGCACATCAATATCGTAGTCACCCAAGCCATCGCTTAAAATCATTTTGCTCGAACCAAATATAAATCCAAGCCCATGATTAGACAGTGTTTTGGCGATGGTTGCCCCATTGTGCGGAGTGCCTGCTGTAATAATGCAGGTGTCGGCGAAGTGTGGTTGGTAGAATTTAAAGTAATGACGAATTAGCAAGCCACCCAGTGAGTGACCGAAAAAATAGACCTCATCATACTCATTAAAACGAGCATTCACGAAACGATTGAGACGTTTGGCTGCAGAAGGGAAACGCAGCGAGTTGTAGGCAAACTTGTGCGTTGTAAAGCCGCGTTTTTTGAAGTTTCTATCCAGATATTGCATGATCAACGCAGGCATATATAGACCATGAATTAAAACTATATGTTTGTTTTTATTATTCATTTTTGTCCTCCGTCTGATGATGTTTCCAGTATATTTAGTCGCAAATCTAAACTCAATAAAACTTGCTACTAATGGGACACAAAAGACAGAGAGTCCTTGATGGATAAGGGGTGGGTTAGTCCGATCTCACTCCACCATAAACATCTATGGTTAAACCGCCTTGTTTGGCATAGGTATTCGGTGTTAGCCCTATGGTTTTCTTCAGGTAGCGAATTAGGTGTGGTTGGTCGCTAAATCCAAACTGGTAGGCAACGTCTATCCAATCAATGTCATCAAAATTTCGTTTATAAAGGTATTCGAGCATCGCCTCGAGTTTGTTCATCGATTGGCACTGTTTCAACGTTAGTCCTGTCACCTTGTTGAAGCTTCTTTCTAAAGTCCGTTGCGAGCAAAACAGTTTGTCGCCGAGCTCTGCAATCGGTGTTGTACTAAGTACTTGTAACACCTTACGCGTGAGTTCGCTGTGTCTGTCTGTTTTACCTGCCGATAGCCAAGGTAGCAGCAAAGAATCCAACCGCTCACAACAAGCTTTAAAGTCGGTTTGAGCGAGCTTGATCAGCGACATTGCTTCGGTATTGGAATTACCTAACAAATTGGCGAGCTCGATAGGGTTAACATGGTCTAGGCTGGGGTGTGGACAGTCTGGAATATTTAACGAGTACAAGGCGCCTACATGGAACTTGATACCCAAATGAATAAACGGCTTCGAGTGATCCAGTTCAATCGCTTTATGGTGTGGTAGTAGTAGATGACAGCCAACGCCTTGATCGACTTGTTGCTCGATCGTGTAGTGATACGCTTGTTCATTTGGCGAAAAAATCAAGTGTGCCGATGGATCGGGATTGAGTATCGGAAATTGATGAGTTTGAGCGTCGGGCGTTTTTTCAATCAGCCAGTAGCAATCAATGAACTGAGCAACTTCAGGAGATTTCGGAGACTGTAACCAATTGATCATTCGGTATTCTATTTGGGGTTAACGTTACATATAACTATATGTGTCTATCGTTGGGGAAGATAGTTTTCTCTTTGTTGAACGCGTAATGGCTAACCACAAACAATAAAGCCCATAACCGTTGGATGTATAGAGTCACAGTTATAGGCTTGTTGTTGTCTTCACTATCAAAGCGTCAATTAGTTAAAGTCGAATCCTAACTGAAATCGAACTGTAGGATTCGGTTTTTCGATGACAAACCAGTGCGAGCGATCGCTTTCTGCGCACCGATGTTGCTGCTTTCTGTAGAACACATCGCTTCCAAACCTTGGCTGGTGGCGTGTTGTGTTAGAAAGTTTAGTACGCGTGTTGCTAAGCCTTTTCCACGTTCTTGTTGCGCGACAACCATACCCAAGTCAGCAAACTGCGTTTGGTGTTCATCGAATTTACGACACTCTCCCGTAGCAAGAATACTGTCGCTTTCCCAGTAGCCCCATAGCTCTTGGCGGGCAATCAAATTGCCGTAGTAACCGGTGAGCCACTTTTTAGGTGCGCCAATCGCTGATGAAGAAAATTCGACTAGCTGATCGAGTTGCTCTTCCGTCGCGAGGGTCATCTCGATGTTTTCAATGTTGTTTGCGACGGCTGTTGGACGCTGGCGGAACATCAATGCGTTGACTTTGAAGGACTCGGTATTGTCCAAGCATAGTGACAGATACTGCGGCTCTGCTGTGCTCACGAATGCGCCTTTCACTTCACCAATCACAGAGCTGTTGTTTTCGATGATCAAGGTGAACAAGTCGGCGATATTCGCGTTGGCTGTTGCGGATAGGAAAAACTGAAGCAAGTAGCCTCCACCATTCAACACGCAGTAACCGACAAGCTTGTTGTTTTCGTAAAAACCAAAATGGTCAGACATTGGTACAAAACCGAAATGCCACATGCCATCGAGTGGAGCTGTTGACTCAGTAAAGTAAGCCGATTTAAGTTCGCTTAAGTCGCTAAGTGATGAGATTTTTTTGATGTCTAACATCGCGTTAATTCCTGTTGTTCCAATTCGGTATAGTGCGTAGCTGCTGTCAGGTTCTCAGGGCTTTGTTGCGTAATTAAATTTATAGA
>NZ_AJZD02000304.1 GCF_000272105.2 Vibrio splendidus 12E03 | reverse complement strand
AAATTGTTAAAGAGCTTTTCCTTTTTGAGCGTTCCTTTTAGTAAGGAGCCTCTCGAAGTGGACGGTCATTCTAGCGAATTGGGTTCCAGTGTCAAACACTTTTTCCAGCTAATTTTTCAAAGCATCTTAAATGCTTATCACCGCCTCGTTATTCAGTTCAAACCGCTTGGTTATCCTTGGCAACGGAGGCGCATTATAGAGAGAATAATCCTTTGCACAAGGCCAAAAACGAAAAAAAGCCGCCACCGGCGACCGTTCGAACACTATTCACACAAAGCGTTCAAAATAGGTACGATTACACCTTGATTTTGGCCAATCGTACCTACAATTCTTACTTCAACTACTGGTGAGCAATAATGCGGTCGTTGTTTACTAATAGTTGTACTTTTTTATCTGGATTAATTTTTCCTGCCAATATTGCTTTCGCTAAAGGGTTCTCGACACTTTGTTGAATCGCTCTTTTCAAAGGTCGTGCACCATATACTGGGTCAAAACCGACTTGAGAAATTAACTTGAGTGCTTTATCCGAGACTTCAAGCTCATAACCATTGTCTTCCATTCGCTTCTTGAGGTGCTCAAGCTGAATAGCGGCTATCGATTGGATGTGCTCTTGGCCTAATGGGTGGAACACAACGCTTTCATCAACTCGATTCAAAAACTCAGGACGGAAATGTTTACCTACCACTTCCATCACCTCATTCTTTATTCCTTGGTAATCGAGCGTATTGAAATTCTCTTGAATTTTCGAAGAGCCAAGGTTCGAAGTCATGATCACTACCGTGTTTCTAAAGTCGACAGTCCGACCTTGTCCATCAGTTAAGCGTCCATCATCAAGAACCTGTAATAAGATATTGAAAACATCAGGATGCGCTTTCTCTACTTCATCTAGCAAAATCACTGAGTAAGGCTTGCGACGCACGGCTTCTGTTAAGTAGCCACCTTCTTCATATCCAACGTAACCCGGAGGAGCACCAACCAAACGAGCAACAGAGTGTTTCTCCATAAACTCAGACATATCGATGCGCACCATTGCATCGTCACTATCAAACATGAAGTTTGCGAGTGTTTTACATAACTCGGTTTTACCAACACCAGTTGGGCCAAGGAATAAGAAGGAGCCAATCGGCTTGTTCGGATCAGATAAACCAGCACGGCTACGACGAATCGCGTTCGATACCACTTCTACTGCTTCCGCTTGACCAATAACACGCTTGTGCAGAACACCTTCCATTTTAAGAAGCTTCTCTTTCTCAGCCTCTAGCATTTTAGAAACAGGGATACCTGTTTGCTTCGATAGTACGTCTGCAATTTCTGCATCCGTGACCTTATTACGTAGTAAGGTCATCTCTTGCATCTCAGCTTGAGTCGCAAGATCTAACTGCTTCTCTAATTCTGGGATTCGACCATATTGCAATTCAGACATTCGGTTAAGATCACCAGCACGTCTTGCAAAATCCATATCCATGCGAGCTTGTTCTAACTCGGACTTGATGTGTTGTGTGCCAGAAAGTGCGGCTTTCTCTGCATTCCACACTTCTTCGAGCTCTGCGAAATCTCGTTCTTTATCAGAAAGCTCTTCTTGTAGTGTTCGGAGGCGTTTTTCACTGGCTTCGTCATTCTCATTAGTAAGAGCTTGCTGCTCGATCTTTAACTGAATGATCTTACGCTCGAGCTTATCTAGTGACTCAGGTTTTGAGTCGATCTGCATACGAATACTCGAAGCCGCTTCATCAATCAGATCAATCGCCTTATCTGGCAACTGACGGTCAGAAACGTATCGATGAGATAAGGTTGCCGCTGCGACAATCGCTGGGTCGGTAATTTCTACATGATGGTGAAGTTCATAGCGCTCTTTCAAACCGCGGAGAATTGCGACTGTGTCTTCCACGGTTGGCTCATCGACTATCACTTTTTGGAATCGACGCTCTAACGCGGGATCTTTCTCTATATACTGGCGATATTCATCGAGTGTCGTTGCACCTACACAGTGAAGTTCACCACGAGCCAATGCTGGTTTCAGCATATTACCCGCATCCATAGAGCCTTCACCCTTGCCCGCACCTACCATGGTGTGAATTTCATCGATGAAGAGAATGATGTTGCCCTCTTCTTTTGATAATTCGTTAAGAACTGATTTCAAACGTTCTTCAAATTCACCACGATATTTAGCACCGGCAATCAAAGAGCCCATATCTAACGAAAGTACACGTCGGCCTCTCAAACCTTCCGGCACTTCATTGTTGATAATACGCTGCGCTAAACCTTCGACTATCGCTGTTTTACCGACACCAGGTTCACCGATAATGACAGGGTTATTCTTAGTACGGCGTTGAAGTACTTGGATAGTGCGACGAATTTCGTCATCTCGGCCAATTACCGGATCAAGCTTGCCTTGCTCTGCTCTTTCCGTCAGATCAATGGTGAACTTCTCTAGCGCTTGACGTCTGTCTTCCGCATTCGGATCATCGACCTTTTGGCCGCCACGAACTTGTTCAATTGCTTGAGATAATTTTTGCTCGGTAAGACCTAGCTCTTTAAGTAGGTTTCCTAAAGGGCCTTTGTCTTCAATGGCAGCAAGTAGGAATACTTCTGAAGATATGTAACTGTCTTGACGCTTTTGCGCGACCTTATCACATAGATTAAACAGCGTTCCCATCGCATTCGATAGCTGAACGTCACCACCAATGCCACTGACTTTAGGCACTCGGTCTAATATTTCGCTCAATTTAGAACGTAATTGAACCACATCAATATTCAGCATGGTGAGCAATGGGCGAATTGCACTACCATCTTGATTCAGCAAAGACACCATTAGGTGTACAGGTTCTATATATTGGTGATCACGACCTAATGCGAGTGACTGAGCATCAGATATCGCAATTTGGAATTTACTAGTGAATCGATCGAGACGCATGCCAACCTTCCTACTCTTAGATATGTTTATCTTATGCTTAGAAGATGGATACGGTAACGCGGATTTTCAAGGGATAAGAATGAAGAATAGAGTTTATATGAAAATATAAATGGGCTGGATGACTAGTTGCACTAGCTAAAGATTACTCTAACCAAATAAAAGTAGCTTGGCGTCCCGTAATGCCATCACGACGATAAGAATAGAACGCATCCGCATCAGCGAAGGTGCATAGATTGGAGTCTATCACAGAAGTTACATCAACTTTGTTCAGTCGTTGCGTTGCAAGCTGAGACATATTCGCTAGCCATTTACCCTGTTCAGGCTTGGCTTTAAATGCAAGCTTAGCTTGAGGGTCAAAGCTAACAAACGCTTCCAACACATCATCGCCGACTTCAAAGGCTTGTTTGCCTATTGCAGGCCCAAGCCAAGCAATGATCTTATTCTCTGAATCTAGTTTCGAAAACTTTGCGACGGCATTTTCAAGAATTCCACCAGCAAGACCACGCCAACCAGCATGAACGGCAGCAACTTGAGTGCCTTTCGTATCAGTAAGGATTACAGGTAAACAATCAGCTGTCATAGCAGAACAAACAACACCTTTAGCAGTGGTAAATGCACCGTCAGCATCAAGAATATCCGCCGTAGGTTGTAAAACCGTAACAACATCTGTTGAATGGGTTTGATTTAGCCATACCGGAGTTGCCGGCATGTTCGCTTGCTGCTTAAGCCAAGTTCTATTGTTTTCAACAAGCGAAGCATCATCCCCAACATGCGTACCTAGGTTTAATCCTTGATACGCACCAGTAGAAAAGCCACCTACACGTGTCGACGCAAATGCCTTCACGTTATTGGGTGCATTCCAGTTAGGGATGATCAACGACATATTAAATGTCTTCTTCTTTATTTTCGCGAGCATCAACACGTAACGCTTCAGCCATCACAACCATGTCATTTGGCACAGGAGCGTGGAACTCAACTTCTTCACCTGTAATTGGGTGAACAAATTTAAGCATGACTGCGTGCAGTGCTTGGCGGTCAAAAGAACGAATCATTGTTGTTAGTTCTTCAGATGCACCTTTTGGAATACGAGCACGGCCACCGTATGCAACATCACCTAGCAGCGGGTGCTGAAGGTATGACATGTGAACACGGATTTGGTGAGTACGACCCGTTTCTAGGCGTAGACGAATACGAGTATGCTCGCGGAAGTGCTCAGCAACACGGTAGTGAGTTACCGCTGGCTTTCCTAATTCATTTACGTCCATTAAGGTACGCTTAGTTGCATGACGGCTAATGCCTTTCTCTACAACACCACCAGCGGTCATTTTACCAATTGCAATTGCTTCATATTCACGAGTAATACGACGCTTAGCAAGAGCACGCACAAGACGAGTTTGAGCTGGAACCGTTTTAGCCACAACCATAAGGCCTGTTGTGTCTTTATCAAGACGGTGCACAATACCTGCACGAGGCACTTCTGCAATCTGTGGGTAATGGAAAAGCAATGCGTTTAGTATGGTTCCATCCGGTGTGCCTGCGCCTGGGTGTACAACCAGATCGCGAGGCTTATTGATAACCAATAAGTCATCATCTTCGTAGACAATGTCTAGAGGAATATCTTGTGCTTCCCAGCGTTCTTCATCTGCAAGTTCAGCTTGCAAGATGATCTCTTCACCGCCCAAAACCTTAACGCGCGGCTTAGTAATAACTTCGCCATCCACTTGGATTTTGCCGTCAAGAAGCCACTCTTTAATGCGAGAGCGAGAAAAATCGGTAAATAGTTCAGCGACAGCTTGGTCTAAACGTTGACCTAACTGGCTGCTTTTTACTGTGTCTGTTAATGTGATCTGCTGAGCCATATCGAAC
The DNA here is from genome assembly GCF_000272105.2 of Vibrio splendidus 12E03. GTDB lineage: Bacteria > Pseudomonadota > Gammaproteobacteria > Enterobacterales > Vibrionaceae > Vibrio > Vibrio splendidus_I. The sequence goes on along the minus strand of NZ_AJZD02000304.1, from coordinate 20,262 downwards.
TTTTTTAAAAACCGTGAGACTAATACCCATTAGTATGGATAAAATAGAATAATTGCATCATTGTATCTGTTACTGGTTAGAAAGTAACGGAAGCTTACGAAATATTTAATTCAAGGAATCGACGCCTGACATGAAACACCTTACTTTATCGGGTCTATTAGCCGTATCACTCTTGGTTGGTTGTTCAAGTAGTGAAGAGATAGTGCCAGATGTACCGCCATCGGTTCTCTACTCTGACGCTCAAGAATCACTACAGAGCGGTAGCTGGCTTTCAGCAATAGAAAAGCTAGAAGCCCTAGACTCACGTTACCCATTCGGCGCCTATTCTGAGCAAGTACAGCTCGATCTGATTTACGCTTACTACAAAAATGATGACTTGGCACTTGGCCTTGCTACCATTTCACGTTTCCTACGTTTGAACCCAACTCATGAGAAACAAGACTGGGTTCTTTACATGCGCGGCTTAACGCACATGGCGCAAGACCGAAACTTCATGCACGATATTTTTAATATCGACCGTAGTGACCGAGACCCAGAACCAGTAAAACTCGCTTTTGCTGACTTCAAGCGACTACTCGAACGTTTCCCTAGCAGCCCCTATGCTGAAGATGCACAAAAACGCATGTTCGCACTTAAGAATCGCCTAGCCGACTATGATTTAGCAACCGCTGATTTCTACCTACGTCGCGAAGCGTGGATTGCTGCTATTAACAGAACACAAGAGTTGCAAAAGACTTACCCAGATACCATTGCAGCGCGTAAATCTTTAAAGATTCAGCTAGAAGCTTATCAACAACTCGGCCTAGATGACGCTGTTTTAAGAACAGAAAAGTTGATTGAATTAAACCCACTACCTTAATCAACTTCCGACATCTCAACCTAAAAAGCGCGCTAATTTACTAGCGCGCTTTTTTTATCCGCATATCGCAAACTTGATGAATCGCATATTACACGGTATCTTCAGAAGATAACTTTTAACAAAACATCAACATGGAGTGTGGATGTGAGTAGGTTGTTATTATTTATATGGATATCGCTATTTAGCCAATTATCCTACGCATTAGAACTGTCCCCATTAAGCAATAAGCCTTACATGGGCGACTTGGATGTGCTCAAAACCAAAGGAACGGTTAGAGTTCTAGTTTCTGCCGATCTTGGTTTCTATTACATCGAGGATGGTAAGCCAAAAGGCATCGTGGCAGAAATGCTCTACCACTTTGAGAAAAGCCTTCGTAAAAAACATCCCTATCTCAATGTTCAAATCATCCCCGTGCAACGAGATGATCTACTTCCGTCTTTAGAATCTGGCTATGGTGATGTCGCTGTCGCTAACCTAACGATCACCGACAAACGACTACGAACCATCGATTTTTCAGATCCGATGATTAAAGATGGTAAAGAACTCATTATCACAGGGAAAAAGGCCGAACCTATCACCGAAATCAAGCAATTGAGCGGCAAAGAGGTGTGGATCCGAGCAAGCTCGAGTTACTTCGAGAGTGTACAAAGAGTCAATAAAGAGCTTAACGAACTGGGTTTACCCCCACTGCATGTCCACTTCATTGAAGAATCACTGCAAGACTACGAGCTGATCGAGCTGGTTAACCAAGGTTATATACAGGGCACAATTCTGGACAGCCATAAAGCAAAGCTGTGGACTGACGTAATGGAAAACATACAAGTACATCATGATTTACCGTTACGTGAAAATGGCCAAATAGCATGGGCATTGAGAAAAAACAGCCCTCAGTTAAAAAAAGAGATCAACAAATACGTCAAGACTGCACGAACAGGTACCCTACTTGGAAATGTTATCTATCAGAAATACATCGACAACACTCGCTGGTTAGGTAGAGCACTCAACCCAAATAAAATAGACCGAGTGGCTAAGCTGTCAGATGTTTTTGAAAAGTATTCGAGCCAATACGAATTCGACCCTTTGATGATGTCTGCACAAGGATTCCAAGAGTCTGGACTGGATCAAAGCCGGGTTTCTCATCGTGGAGCTATTGGTGTGATGCAGGTGTTGCCAAGTACCGCCAAAGACAAAAACGTCAACATCAAAAACATACATAAGGTGGATAACAACATTCATGCAGGTGTGAAATACATGCGTTTCATTAAGGACAGGTATTTTGACGACCCTGCCATTACGCCAGATAACCAAATCTACTTCACTTTGGCTTCTTACAACGCTGGTCCTGCTAAGATCAGAAAGATGAGGCGCATTGCCAAGCAGAAAGGTTACAACCCAAATATCTGGTTTAAAAACGTAGAAATCATCACTCGCAAATACGTGAGTAAAGAACCCGTAACCTATGTTGCCAACATCAACCGTTACTTCGTAATCTATAAACAATTACAAGCTATCAATGCTATCCGAGAGGACGGCACAGCGAGATTACTGAACACTAACGACTAGGATCGCCTTAATCCCAGAGCTGGAGAGCCAAAGGTATTAGGTATAAGCTAAAAAACACAAAAGCCGCATAATAATACTTATGCGGCTTTTGTTTATCTAATTATGAAGAAGCTTATATAGCGTTCTATATTACAAGACCTATATCACAAAACACTATTGAGTAAATTTCAATCAAGCACTTTCCATAGGCTGTAGGACGCCCCTAAAAACTGATTTAATTTTTAGCGAAGCCTTGCCTCCAAGTTATCGTTTTTCCTAAGGATAACAAGCATTTTTCGCCAAAAACATATCAAGACTTGCGTAAGATCACATTTGATTTTAATGCTTATCCCACCCAACCAAAACAAGATCTAGATCACATTCTTTATTCCTAAAAGTCGTAATCTGAAGTTAACCCATGAGGGATACAACAGAGGAAAACTTCTATGAAAATGAACATCACTGGTAAAAACATCGACATTACCTCTGCAATCCGTGATCACATAGAAAGCAAATTTAAGAAGCTGGATAAATGGCAAGTAGACATCATTGGCTGCCAAGCGAGCTTTAGTGAAGAACCAAACAAGAAGAAGAAGTTTGAAGCGGTACTAACCGTACCAAAAGGCCAACTTGTTGCTTCATCAATCCATGATGACCTCTACGTAGCTATCAACGAAGTAGAACAAAAACTAGAGCGTCAACTCAACAAGCTACGCCATAAACCAGAAGCGCGCCGCGCTGAAAAGCCTGAAATCGAAGAGCTAGAAGCTGAAGTAGAATAAGGAAAGAGAACAGATTAAAAAATAGCGCCTCAGGGCGCTATTTTTTTGCTTGACGCTCGTAGCTCGCTTGCTTATTGTGTTTAAACATTCATAAAACAATCACTTTTTATGCACACTCAATCTTTGTTTATTTTTGACTTCTTTTTTCTTCCGTAAATCGGAGGCTAAGTCGTTTTAGAAAAACAAGTCAAAAACGAACAAGAAGCCTCCCACACTAGGGAGGCTTTTTTATAAGGACACATTTATGACTGACAGCTCAATTTCACTGGATGATATCCGCCTTCGTCTTAATGATTTAGACGACGAACTCCTGAAGTTACTTTCGGAGCGTCGCAAGCTAAGTATCGAAGTTGCTAAAAGCAAGGTAGAGACATCAAAACCAGTTCGTGATGCAGTACGAGAGCAACAACTATTAGTTAAGCTGATCAACAATGGCAAAGATAAATACGAACTTGATGCGCAGTACATTACCAAGCTGTTTCACACCATCATCGAAGACTCCGTTTTACTGCAGCAGTCATACTTACAAAATCTAGCGAACCCGCAAAGTCGTAAACCATTGGCTCGCGTTGCATTCTTGGGTTCTAAGGGATCGTACTCTCACCTTGCGAGTCGCGAATACTTCAGCCGTAAGAATATGGAGTTGATTGAGTTAAACTGTAATCACTTCAAAGAAGTAGCCTCTACGGTAGAATCTGGCCATGCCGACTACGGTGTACTACCTATTGAAAACACCAGTTCAGGTTCGATTAACGAAGTGTATGACCTACTTCAACACACAACGCTTTACATTGTTGGTGAGCTTTCTCAACCAATCGAACACTGCCTAGTGGCGAAAAGTGATATCCGTTTAGAAGACATCAAAACGCTTTACTCGCACCCACAACCACATCAGCAGTGCAGCGAGTTCTTGAGCCGTCTTAAAGATGTAACCCTTGAGTCTTGTGCCAGCACAGCTGACGCCATGAAGAAGGTGAAAGATCTGGACGGTGATGATGTTGCTGCAATTGGTAATGCGTCTAGCGGCAAGCTTTATGGACTTCAGCCAATTCAGGGCAACATTGCAAACCAAACAGAGAACCACACACGTTTCATCGTGGTAGCTCGTAAGCCTGTTGAAGTGTCAACTCAAATACCTGCAAAAACGACGCTCATCATGTCGACTTCTCAAGAAGCAGGTTCTTTGGTCGAGACACTACTGATTCTGCAACGCTTGGGTATCAACATGACCAAGCTAGAGTCTCGTCCTATTATGGGTAACCCTTGGGAAGAGATGTTCTATGTCGATTTAGAAGCACATCTGGATTCAGATAATATGCAGCAAGCAATCACTGAATTAACAGCCATAACTCGTCACCTGAAAGTGTTAGGTTGCTACCCAAGTGAGAATATCAAAGCGACTCAAGTTAAGTTGTCATAGCTGAGAGGGAGTATCAGCTTTTAGCTAACATAAGTATTTGGCCTACAGTAGGCCAAATACTTAAATCACCATTTAGTCGAATACTATTCGGTCTAAGAACACTTACCCTAGCATGCCTAAAGCACAATTCACTTGTTTCGCACATTCGGCACGCTTCTCCCCTCCACTGCTTAAGTATTTCTAACAAAAAACCCATTAGTGGCTTTTTTATCAATAAAGACAAAACCTTACACCCTTCACAGGAAATCATCGAACTACGTGTAATTAATAGCGAGTAAGCATTAAGTAACATAAACTTACGCGCTTAAATTATAAATAGTGTTGTCATTAACTATGAAGCTAAGTACTAAAATCTTACTACTGATAACCCCTGTGATACTGATCAGTACCGCGGCTTCTAGCTATATTATTTATTCGACGCAAAAAAGCAGCTTCATCAAACGCGAAGACAACGCACTTCAGCTCAACATGGAAAAACTAGCCGGATACTTTCGTCAATCTCGTTCGTTTCTCAATAGCTACTCTTACACCTTGACCCAAAGCGATATGGTGAAAGGTTATTTTCTCACTGACCAAAATCTATCTCGCGATCTTGAACTGGTTAGTAACCTTCGAGAAGCTATAGATTTCCTGCAAGATGACGATGAGAGCTATACGGGTTTAGCACTTCTTAATGCTGACCGAAAACTGCGTTACTACGCAGATAATAGCAACGACTCACGCACTCAAATTGACAGTAAGATATTGGAGTATGTTGACCAGCACTATCAAGACACCCTAGCAACATCGAGTACCAACTATATTCAAAACTCCCAAGGCGAAGGGATGTTGGTTCACTATGAAAAGGTAGATAGAAAAGCGATTTTTCCAACCGAAAGTAATCAACCAAGCGATGTATTCTTTGTTGTTGTCTCTGTTTCTCTCGACAAGTTTAATGCGCTTAGAAAACAGATAGAGTTCGACTACCAAACCAGCTTGTTTTTCACATCCATAGCGATTTCTTTGGAAAATGATGTCACCCATTCAGTCAAGCTGGCTCCAGACCTGTACGCCACGGTCGATCCGGCGCAATTCCTGTTGGAAAACAAGCTCGATTCCATATGGAACAAGCTGAGTTTGTCGTTTGCACTGTCTGCGTTTGTGACTGTCGCTTTACTACTCATACTTCTGTCTCGCACTGTGATTACTCCGATAACACGGCTTGATCGACAACTACAGCAAGTCGAAAAAAAACAACGGAAGAACATTGAACGCTTAGGCACTCGAGATGAGCTTGGCCGACTATCACAGCGTTTTTATGACATGTACCAAGAGCTAGATAACACCTACCAACAAACCAAGCTCTTGGCCGAGAATGATCAGTTAACCCAAATCGCCAACAGGCATCAGTTTCAAACCTTCGTTCAGCAATCGTTGCCAAAACCGAGTTCAAATACCGAAACTTGGGTTCTCTACTTTGATTTGGATAACTTCAAGTTTGTGAACGATAAATATGGGCATCAAATCGGCGACTCGATTCTGGTCTCTTTTGCTCAGCGTATTTCAGATATTTGTCGCCACTATCAAACGGAGTTCGATGCTCATTGCATGCCAGCCCGACTTTCTGGTGACGAATTCGTTGTTTACATTAATGCTCCTAACCAGCGAGGAAATGTCGCGCATCGATTCTCGAATGATTTACTGACTCCACTGCAAAAAGGTTTTGTCACCGAATCAGGCAGCTTTCCAATCACGGTCAGTATTGGTATTGCGACCTACCCTAATGATGGTGACTCAATCGAGAAGCTACTGTCCAACGCGGATACTGCGATGTACCAAGCCAAGCGTGCCGGTAAAAACCAATTTGCTGACTATTCACGGGATTTAGACAAAGCCATTCAGCGCCAAGCAGACATTGAACGTGCGCTTAGAGGTAAGAATTTTGATGATGAATTCAGGCTCGTTTACATGCCCTACATGGATTCTACCGGGACTGATGTTATTGGCGTTGAGGTGTTATTACGTTGGAATTCAAAGCAACTTGGTTTGGTTCCACCGGATGAGTTCATTCCAATAGCCGAACAAACCGGGCTGTTCGAACATGTTGACCGCTGGGTAATACAGAATGCGTTTGCTTCATTCCATCGACTTCAGGCTCAATTTGATCACTCAATTCAATTGTCGATCAACCTATCTTCTGCTGGCATTGAAACCACTCACCTTGCCGGTTTCATTAAAGAACACGCGGAGTTAAATCGAATTCCACCAAGCCTAATCGATTTTGAAATCACTGAAACCTTTTACTCAAATTCAGAAGGTTTTCCATTGCTGAACGAACTGGCATGCATGGGCTATCGACTTGCGATTGATGATTTTGGTTCCGGTTATACCTCTATCACTCAACTGGTGCAGTATCCAACTCAGAAAATTAAATTGGATAAAGCGTTTTTGGATACCTTGATTGAGACCAATAACCAGAACATCGTAAAACCGGTTATCGGGTTGTGTCATGCTCAAGGGAAAAAGGTCACCGCCGAAGGGATTGAAACTCAAGGCATGCACCAGTGGTTACAGGATGCGCAGTGCGATATGCTGCAAGGCTATTACTTTGGTAAACCTATGCCATTAGAAGAGTTGAGTGACTGGTACCAACAACATCAACTCAATCTACTCGACAACAAAAAGAATCCGACACATGAAATCTGTAATCATCGCATCGCTGAACCCAGCTAAAATTAACGCCGTTAAAAGTGCGTTCTTATCTGCTTTTCCTGATACTGAATTTGATTTCAAAGGCATCAGCGTCCCTAGTGGCGTTGCCGATCAACCGATGAGTAATGATGAAACCTATCAAGGGGCGGTGAACCGCGTGCACAACGCAACGCAAGCGCAGCCCTATGCTGACTTTTATGTTGGTCTAGAAGCAGGAATAGAAAAAAACGTCACCTTTGCTTGGATGGTTATCGAAGCGAATGGTCAACGTGGAGAGTCTCGTTCAGCGAGCCTTATGTTGCCACCAGCCGTGCTTGATAAGTTAGAGCATGCAAACGAGCTCGGAGATGTAATGGATGAAGTGTTTGGTACCGATAATATCAAACAGAAAGGTGGAGCAATTGGCCTACTGACACATAATCAACTGTCTCGCAGTTCAGTGTATCATCAGGCTTTAATTTTAGCGCTGATCCCATTTGTGAATCCTGAGCACTTTCCTACCTAATCCTTCGTTAAACTTCGAAAGACTCTGAAAACAATCTTCAGAAACAAAAAACGCTAACATTCAGTTAGCGTTTTTTATCGAATTCGTATTCGCACTATTCAATGATTGCTTAAGTCAGTTATGACTTGAGCAATAGATCGGCGATCACCGCTTTCTCTTGTTCAGACTTGGCCTTTAACTCATTCGAGCCTCTGGTTATCGTTGCCACACCTACTCCGAGCATTTGACTCACTTGTCGTTGAGACATATCGCCTTTCATAAGCTCACAAAAAATATTAATTCGAGCAACCAAAGCATCTCGCTCGTCAGGTGTCATCATCATGGTCAACAACAGTTCGTGCTGATCTTTTTCGACAGCCGTCTTTACCAAGTCCATCAGTTGTTGCCAATTATCATATTCAGGTTGTGGTGCCATATCTCTACACTTACTTTTAAATTCTGACTTTAAAGAATCGCTTAACGATTGAAAGCGTTGAACACTTTATACCGAAACACTTGATGTGATCCAATGTAAAAAGGCAGTAAGTGGAAATGGTTCGCACTCACTGCCTTTCATATTACTCAGCTTAGGGCAAAACGCCGAAGCTTTAGTATTTCATTTTTGCCTCATGGGGAGCTAAAAACGTTCCCTGCTCACCCAAGATATCTCGATAGTAAGTCTCAAACATCAAGATATTCTGAACGTAGCCACGAGTCTCTTTGAATGGGATCATTTCGATAAAAGCATACACGTCTAGCTTTTCATCACTGCGTGAACGCCACTGCTTCACACGACTAGGCCCCGCATTATAAGCAGCAAATGCAAAGATACGGTTATCATCATATTGAGCGAGCAAGCCATCTAAATAGTGGCTACCAATTTCAATATTTTTACCAACTTCATAAAGGTCATCGCTGCCTTGATACTTAATCTTGTGTTTTTTAGCAGTATATTGAGCCGTCTTTGGCATGATTTGCATGATGCCTCGCGCACCAACAGGAGAGCGGGCCTCTGAGTCCATCGCACTCTCTTGTCTTGCCAAAGACATCAAGGTGATGGGATCGAGGTCATGCTTTTCTCCGTAGAAGTTAAACCACCACTTATGAGCAACAGGGAAGCGTAAAGCTATGTTGTCCCACATCTTCGCCGAGATGCTCGCTGTCACCGTAAAGTGATTCCAACGTTGCGTCGCAGCATGAGCGGCAAGCATCGCTTTTTGCTCTTTGTTTGCATTAGTCAGTAACCAGCGCCACTCACTTTTCGCTGCCGCAATTTTATCTCGGTCAATCAACTCACCAATACGCACCAAAGAGGTGTCGAATGGCTTCACTGTTTCAGCATTGTATTTAAGGGTCGATGTGGGGTATTGAACAGGCTTACCTAACTGCTTAGCCGCAGCTACACTGTAGAAATTACGCTGCCCCAAAATGTCTGACAGTCGCTTATTGCCTTTGTCTGTATCACCCGTCGCGATTTCAGCTCTGCCTTGCCAATATTGCCAACGCAGTGAGGACTGATGCTTCTCATCCAAGCGCGCTATCCACTCTTGTAAACCCGCCCAGTCGGCATGTTGAATAGCCAAGCGAGCACGTCGTTCAAGCAGTACTTGCTTTGATGAACTCGCCAACATTGTGTCTCGCCACTCCATCAACTCTTCAGAATCGGTATTAATCAAACGGAAGGTCAGGTAATCGGCAAGCTCTTGAGATTTCTCTTTCGAAAACTTCTGAGCCTTGATGACATCATCAAACACTTCTTGGGCACTGCTGGCCGATTTTCTTGCTAGTTTCTCAAAAGCAAACTCGGTTTGAGCTTGGTAGAATTCATTCGCTGGGTGCTTCTTAGCAAACGCAAGTACGTTTTCAGGCTTGTTGTATAGCGCCTTCATCTGCTTAGCTTGAGCAATTGACTCATCATGATCCAATTGCTTGATCAGATAGCTCATTAGCTTGCCGTTGCGGCCTTCAAACGCTAGCAGCATTCTGTCTAAGATAAGTTCATCGCTTCTTAAACCCGCTTGATCCCAGCTCTTAAACAGAGGGTCACAGGCATCATCAACACCACTGCCACTCAACCACAGTTGCTTCGCTCCCTTAAAAGCAAGCTCTTGATTGCCTTGCTCATAGTTCGCTCGGTAATAAATACATTGGTACTTTTCACCCACAGGCTCTTTGGTCTGAAATTCAAGGATGGTCTTCCACTGTTTTTGAGAAGCCAATGAATCCAAATAAGGTGCACGCATTCGGTTAGAGAAAGGCAGTGCCTTGTTCTCTTCAATAAAAGCATCGACCTCAGCAGGTGTGCGATCACCTAAGCCAATCAAAAAGGCTCGATAATCAGTGTAAGGTGTTAAAGGGTATGTTTGAATTTTGTTACGCAGCGCCGAGTAGGCTTTTAGATCACGGCTGTCTAAAACCTCTTGCGCTCTATCATAAACATCACGCTGCATTTCAAGCTCGGAGGCGTTGCTAGCCATAGCCATCGGAGCCAGTGAAAATGAAGACAAAATTGCTGATGCAGCCACAGCAATTTTCGTATTACCAATGCGGAAAAACATTCGCTCTTTCCTTAGTGCGTGTATGAATACGTGAAGTCTATTTACGCCCGACATCACATCAAATGTAAAGAGTTTGAGTGTAAATATTATTAATATTTAACACTTCGCCTCAGAAGCTCATTAAATATAGTTTTAATGACCAATGTGACAATAATAGGTAAGGATTAGTTCAAGAATGGCTTTTCTGACCTAGGAGTAACATCTTTAGGGATATTGGTATAAAATAGCAGACAATTTTGAACAATAATTAGGATCGATCGGCAATGGCTGAATACGTATATACCATGTCTCGGGTGAGCAAAACTGTTCCACCTAAGCGTCAAATTCTTAAAGACATTTCTCTTAGCTTTTTTCCTGGCGCTAAAATCGGTGTTTTGGGTCTAAATGGTTCAGGTAAATCTACCCTACTACGTATCATGGCTGGTATTGATACTGATATTGATGGTGAAGCACGTGCACAACAAGGTCTTAAAGTAGGTTACCTACCGCAAGAACCAGTACTAGACGAATCAAAAACGGTTCGTGAAATCGTAGAAGAAGCGGTTTCTGACGTTGCTGACGCACTTAAGCGTATTGATGCGGTTTATGCAGCGTACGCAGAACCAGATGCAGATTTCGACGCACTTGCTAAAGAGCAAGGCGAACTAGAAGCACTGATTCAAGCAAAAGACGGTCACAACTTAGAGACAGCTCTAGAGCGTGCTGCTGATGCACTTCGTCTTCCTGAGTGGGATGCGAAAATTGAATTCCTATCAGGTGGTGAGCGTCGTCGTGTTGCTATCTGTCGTCTACTTCTTGAAAAACCAGACATGCTGCTTCTTGATGAACCAACCAACCACTTGGATGCAGAATCAGTAGCATGGCTTGAACACTTCCTAGTTGATTACAGTGGTACTGTTGTGGCAATTACCCACGACCGTTACTTCCTAGACAATGCAGCTGGCTGGATTCTAGAACTTGACCGTGGTGAAGGTATCCCATGGGAAGGTAACTACACATCTTGGCTAGAGCAAAAAGACGAGCGTCTTAAGCAAGAAAAAGCCGGCGAAAGCGCACGTCAAAAGACAATCGAGAAAGAACTTGAATGGGTTCGTCAAAACCCTAAAGGCCGTCAAGCTAAGTCTAAAGCTCGTATGGCTCGTTTTGAAGAACTGACGACTGGTCAATACCAGAAGCGTAACGAAACCAACGAACTGTTCATCCCGCCAGGTGAGCGTCTAGGTGACAAAGTTCTTGAAGTGAACAACCTGACTAAGTCGTTTGGTGATCGCGTTCTTATCGACGACCTATCGTTCAGCATGCCTAAGGGCGCTATCGTTGGTATCGTTGGTGCCAACGGTGCGGGTAAATCAACACTATTCAAGATGCTAAGCGGTGCAGAACAGCCAGATTCAGGTTCGGTTGTACTAGGAGAAACTGTTAAACTTGCTTCTGTTGATCAATTCCGTGACAGCATGGACGACACTAAGACAGTATTCCAAGAGATCTCGGAAGGCGCTGATATCATCAAAATCAACAACTTCGAAATCCCTGCGCGTGCTTACTGTTCTCGTTTCAACTTTAAAGGCAACGACCAACAGAAGATCATCGGTGAACTCTCTGGTGGTGAACGTAACCGTGTTCACTTAGCTAAACTGCTAAAAGCGGGCGGTAACGTACTGCTACTCGATGAACCGACCAACGACCTTGACGTTGAAACGCTACGTGCTCTTGAAGAAGCACTGCTTGAATTCCCTGGCTGTGCAATGGTTATCTCGCATGACCGTTGGTTCCTTGACCGTATTGCGACCCATATCTTAGACTACCGTGATGAAGGTCAAGTTAACTTCTACGAAGGTAACTATACTGAGTACACTGAGTGGCTGAAGCAGACTCTAGGCGCACAAGCGGCAGAACCGCACCGTATCAAGTACAAGCGTATCGCTAAGTAAATAAGCTTGTATTTTGAACAAAGGCCGCGATAATAGCGGCCTTTGATATATCTGGCTTACGTGTAATGCATCGATATAGAGAGATTACTTATGGTTGAAAGACGTCAATTTTCACGAGTTATTTATCAAGTCCCGACTGAGATCTCACAAGGATAAGTAAATGTATCAGGCTCAGTGCAAGACTTATCACTCCATGGTTTACTCATTCAATGCAATGAATTAAGACAACTTAGCCATGATGTCCCTGTTCAAGTGAGCTTTAAACTCGAAAACAGTGATATCAATATTCAATTAGAAGCAACGATAGTCTCTACCATCAATACCTCAATGCGTTTACGCATAGAGCATTTAGATATTGATAGTATCAGCCACCTTAAGCGTCTTGTAGAGCTTAATGTTGGCGACGATGAACTGCTTTATAGAGAGATTGAACACCTTACCGACTTAGGTAGTGAGTGACATCTCCATTACCCTTTTTCTATTAGAAGCATTTAGTTAATACAGAACCATGTCTAAAAAACTATCCATTACTATTCCCTCTAGTCAGGGGGAACAGACGTTTTACTTCGGCCGTAAGGCTGTGCTCATTTGCACTACTGCCATTTTTTCAGTACCGCTATTAATTGGCGGAGCGGCGTACATGCACTTAGAGAGTAAACAAGAACTCGCGCTACAAGCAGGTGATGCCCAACAGTTGATTGAAACGCTGATTGTTGAAAAAGAACAAACTGAGTTTCTTTATGCTGAGCAAGTAGAAACCAACCATTCGCTATCGCAAACACTGACCGAGAAAGAAGGCACGATTCAGCTACTTGGTAAGCGTGTATTCGATGTGGAATCAGTACTTGGCCTTGCCGATGAAGAACTGCTTACTGATGAAGTCTCGTTAGAAGATCGCATTGATGCTGCGGCCGTCGATTCAGCGGTAAGAGCCACCATGTTCCGTTTGATTCCAAACGACAGCCCAATGGCGTACCAACGTATCTCATCCTCTTATGGTCGCCGTACCAATCCGATCACAGGTAAACGCCACAACCATACCGGTATCGATCTAACGTGTAGGCGCGGCGAAGATATCTTAGCGCCTGCAGATGGTGTAATTGAAACGGTTCGCCCAAGTAATAAAGGCTTCGGTAACTTTATTACTATGCGTCACTCGTTTGGTTTCATGAGTTCTTACGCTCACCTACAGAAATTCAAAGTTCGCAGCGGTCAGTTCGTGAGTAAAGGCGATGTGATTGCAAGCTGTGGTAACTCAGGTAACTCAACCGGGCCACACCTACACTATGAAGTACGATTCCTTGGCCGTTCGTTGAACCCTCAATACTTGATGGACTGGACACCAGAAAACTTCAACTACGTGTTTGAGAAAGAGAAAAAGGTTAAATGGGGGCCACTGGTTCAACTGATAGATAATGTAGTTCGTTTGCAGATAAACCTAACAAACGTGCCTTACATCAGTTCGACTATCGACACAGTATCAAGTGAAGAGACTAAAAAGCCTATCGCGACTAACTAGTCATTAGCTGTTGGTTATTAGCTATTGGTTATTGGTTATTGGGAACAGTTGAATTGGCCTATGATGATCTAATTGCTTTTATACTACTGTAGGCCAAATGCTTTTATACTACTGTAGGCCAAATGCTTTCATAGCGCTCAGCACAAACAAAAAGAGCGACCCAATGGTCGCTCTTTTTATGATTTTAAACCGTACTTAGCCACGGTGAATCGAGTCATGTGCTTGTTTTAACAAGCTTTGACTCTCTTGCAAGAATTGCTGCGAGTAATCACCAAACCAATCGCTCACTTGGTTAAAGCTATCAACAAACTTAGCTTTATCTTTACCATCTAGGATTTCTAACGCTTCTCCGAAACAGCTATGGAAGCGTCGAATCATCTCAATATTCTCATCTGAAGACAGAATGATGTCTCCGTACAAGTTCGGGTCTTGAGCAAACAGACGACCAACCATCGCAATCTCAAGTCGGTAGATTGGCGAGCTTAGCTTCAGAAGCTGGTCAATGTTTGGGTTCTCTTTACTTAAGTGCAAACCGTAAGCAAATGAGGTGAAGTGACGCAGTGCTTGAATCAAGGTCATACCATGATCATGCTCAGCGGCATCCATCTGGCACAAGCTTGCGCCCCAGATACCAAATTGATTCAGTAGCCATTGGTAGCTTTCAGAACCACGGCCATCACTGTAAACAATCACTTGTTTCGCTAGGCTTGGTACATCAGGGCCAAACATTGGGTGTAAACCAACCACCGGGCCTTGGTGCATGTTCATCATTGCTTGAAGCGGTTTTGACTTAATCGACGTTAAATCACAAAGAATACAATCGCTTGGCAGGTTACCCAGTTTTGCAATCACACCTTCTGTTAGGTGAATTGGAACAGTAACAACCACAAGTCCTGCGTTATCTAAGATCTCCTCAGCTCTATCCCAATCTTGGCTGCCAAGGATTTTCACTTCGTAGCCAGAAAGCTTAAACATACGGCCAAACAGACCGCCAAGTTGACCATTACCACCAACAATAACCACTGAACGTAACTCTGGGTTAAGACACTTAAAACCAGAATCTTTCTCACTGGCATAAGACTCACGCATAGTACGACGCAAAATATCTTCGATTAGCTGTGGCGGAACTCCTATTTTCTCGGCCTCGTGACGACGAGATGCCAGCATTGCTGCTTCGCGCTCTGGCACATAAATAGGTAAACCATGTTCACTTTTTACTTCACCGACTTTCTCTACTAGAGCCAATCGCTGAGCAAGTAAATCCAACATTTGTTTATCGACAGCATCGATTTGGTCGCGTAATTCGTTCAGTTCAACGGCCATTTTATTCCTTACTAATCTATAAGCCCGTACTAACCCAAATTTCGTTAGTAACAGATCTTAAAATGCCCCATTAGATGAGGCACTTAAATTTAAAACTCTGACTAACCTTTCAAGCGGTTCTCTAAAAACGGGACTAATTCCGTATGTGCATGTTTCAATAGTGCCTCAGTTGAATCCCAATTGATACACGCGTCGGTAATAGATACGCCGTATTTCATCTCATTGAGAGGTATATCCGAAGATTGGTTTCCTTCGTTAATATGGCTTTCAATCATAAGACCGATAATCGACTTGTTGCCTTCACGGATTTGGTGAATCACATCTTCTGCAACTAAAGGTTGGCGACGGAAATCTTTGCGAGAGTTCGCGTGGCTACAGTCAACCATCAGCGCCGCTTCTAAGCCTGATTTTCCAAGCTCTTGTTCACATTCGTGTACCGATACTGAATCGTAATTCGTTTGCTTACCGCCACGTAAAATCACGTGACCATTTGGGTTACCTTGAGTCGTAAGTAGCGCAACTTGACCTTCGCGGCTGATACCCATGAAACGGTGGCTAGAAGAAGCAGCCTGCATCGCATTGATTGCTGTACCTAAATTGCCATCAGTACCGTTTTTGAAGCCGATTGGCATTGAAAGACCACTTGCCATCTCACGGTGAGTTTGAGATTCAGTAGTACGTGCGCCAATCGCAGCCCAGCTGAATGTATCTGCTAGGTATTGCGGGCTGATTGGGTCTAGTGCTTCTGTTGCTAGTGGAATTTCCATCTCAGCAAGTTCAACCAGTAACTCACGACCAACATGCAGACCATGCTCAATATCGAACGTACCGTCTAGATGAGGGTCATTGATCAAGCCTTTCCAGCCAACAGTAGTACGAGGTTTTTCAAAGTAAACACGCATTACAATATACAGTTGATCGCTCAGTTCTTCAGAAAGTGCTTTTAGGCGTTTCGCGTACTCTTTCGCCGCTTCAATGTCATGGATAGAACATGGGCCACATACAACAAGCATGCGATGATCTTTCTTATGAATGATGTTTGCGATAGTTTGACGAGACTCTTGAATAAAACGACGAGCATTATCACTCAAAGGCAGTTTTGCTTTTAACTCCTCAGGAGTAATCAGTACCTGTTCGTCGATGATATTGACATTGCTTAATTCACTTTTCTGCATAACTCAACCTGTATATTTATTTTTACACCCAACATTTCCATTTGGGCTAACAATCTTTAAAAACACAATAACAGCTACAAAAACGATTGCAAGTGTAAACAATAAAAAACATTTAATGTAAATTTAAATTTACACCATCAATTTAACTCGTTCAGGCCACCAAATGAATTTAAACCACGTTCTACACATACAAAAAAGGCGATATTTATCATATCGCCTTCTTAAAACTTAAAGAGTGTTTATTTATCACCCAGCGTTCAACATTCGCTTAATTTGCTCTGAAGCCTCTTTCCATCGGCTATCTGAGTGAAGCGTCGACAAATCAAAGCTGTGTTTTTTAAGCAATGAGTTAGCTAAAGACACCTCTTGAATCGCTAAGTTATCCAGAGCTTCAATTTGTGCATCTCGTTTATTACACATCAACACCATGTCACACCCCGCATTCAGAGCAGCCTTCGCTCTATCGGCTGGCCCACCCATAATGGCAGCGCCTTCCATCGTTAGATCGTCAGAGAAAACTAAGCCTTTAAACCCAAGCTGTTGTTTCAATACTTTTTGTAGCCAATACTGTGAACCACTCGCAGGTTGATCATCATAGTGGGAGAAAACCACGTGAGCTGGCATCATGGCATCCAATATTCCGGCTTCAATTTGCGCCTTGAAGATTGCCATGTCGGTTTCAAAGATGTCGTCTCTAGGGTCATATGGCGTCTCTAAGTGTGAATCAGCAATTACGCCACCGTGTCCAGGGAAGTGCTTTCCTGTTGTCGCCATGCCAACCGACTTCATCCCTTTGATGAACGCGCTACTATGACGAACGATGGTGTCAATATCTTCACCAAACGCTCGGCTACCAATCGCTTTACAGTCATGGCCTTTGTCTAATACTGGCGCAAAGCTCAGGTCGATATCATGGGCAATCAATTCCGCCGCCATCAGCCAACCCGCTTGTTCTGCTAACTGTTCGCCATTATTCTTAGTCGCAAATTCTTGAGCTGCTGGGATAATTGAAAAGCCATCACGGAAACGCTGTACTCGTCCGCCTTCTTGGTCAACGCCAATTAAAATAGGACGTTTTGCAACTTTACGAATCTCTTTATTTAACGCCGATAGCTGTTTGCTATCGTGGTAGTTTCGAGCAAATAAGATGAGACCACCAACGGTTGGGTGCTCTAAAATTTCTCTGTCTTCAGCTGTCAGCTCGTAGCCTGCAACATCAACCCACAACGGTCCCATAAAATTTCCTTCTATTGCTTAAATTCCGCTACTGCAGATTTGCTTTGTTCAATTAATTGGTCGGCTTGCTCTTCCTGCTGAGTTAACGCAATGAACAACAAGTCTGTAATAAAAAGTTGGCTATCACGAGCAGTTATAGATGAACTGCGAATATGATTTTCGTCGGCTGCTGATATCAACTTAATGTCAGCGTATTTGTCTAAAGCAGAAGGTGACAACTGACTAATCACAATCACCTTGGCCTTTTTCGATCTGGCTAGCTGAGCAACCTTCACCACTTCTCTGGTGTTTCCAGAATAAGAAATCGCAATCAACACATCATTTTCAGAAAGAGAAGCGGCATTGGCAATTTGAATATGAGCATCCTGCTCTGCATTGGCAGCATGACCAATTTTCATCAGCTTATAAGCAAGGTCTTTCGCCACCAAAGATGAAGCGCCTACGCCTGAGATCTGCACCTTACGTGCAAGGTGCAAAATATCTGCGGCATGGTTTAGCTGCTCACCTTCGTTTAATAACACAGTGCGCTCAAGCGATTGTGTTTTGCTTGCAAGAAGTTTGTCCATCACCATATCAGGCGGATCTTTACGCGTGATAGTGCCATGTATGCCACGTTGAGATACGGGCTGATAAGTCATGTCGCTTTGGTAGAGTTTGACCTTCATTTCTGAAAACCCTTTATAGCCGAGCTTCTGACTAAACTTCACTATCGTTGACTGGCTCACCCCCACCGCTTTAGCCAACTCAGGAGAGGAAAGCTGCTTCACCTGTTGTGGGTGATCAAGAACATATCGCGCTACCAGCGCATCAGATGGAGACAGCTTGGGTAACAGCGCTTTTACTTTCGCAATGCCTTTCACTAAATGCCCTTCCCTCTGCCAGTTCTTCATTATCATAACGAGTTTTGTATTTTCATTGGAATAATTATTCCTTCGAATCCTCCCATATGGAATAGCTAACACAGCCTTCTGGGAGCATGGTCAAAGAAAAGCATTGGTCACTATTCCACCAAGGAATAGATTTTGAAACTCATTATTCAAACTGACATTCTGAAAAAATAACTATAAGTACCCTCTACCCTATTCATGCTACGGAGCTGCTATGAATTCACTATTTACCTCACTGGACTGGGCGGTATTTGCGATATATTTCGCCATTATTGCTTTTACCGGTTGGCACTTCAGCCGAACAAAAATAACAAGCACTAAGGACTACTTTTTAGGTGGTAATTCGATGCCAATGTGGGTTGTAGCGATCTCGGTGCTCGCGACATCACAATCTGCTGCGACGTTCTTGGGCGGGCCAGAATCTAGTTACCGTGGTGACTTAACCTACTTAGCGACCAACATTGGCGGCATTATTGGTGCCATCTTCGTTGCCTTGGTACTTATCCCTCGTTTCTATCAAAACAAAGTCTCAACCGTTTATGAGCTACTGAAAGTACGCTTTGGCGAGAAAACCAAACAACGTGCAGGCGTGATGTATTTGGTCGGTCGAGTGTTTGCTTCAGGTGCTCGCCTGTACATGGCTGCGATTGCCGTCTCCATGATTCTGTTTACCAATATTGACCCTAGCAGCGTCGTGACTTCGGTTGTCATTTTAGTGGCTGTCGGTCTTGCTTATACCTACATGGGTGGCATTCGTTCCGTCATCTGGAGTGACCTAATTCAACTTGTGGTTTATGTCGGTGCTGCGATTGCGGTAATCATCTATTTACTGGGGCAAATCCCAGCTGATTTCAACCAGATTGCGCAGGTACTGGCTAACCCTGGAGAAGGCCAAGCTTCGAAACTGACCTTATTAGATTTTAACCTCGACTTTAGCCCTGCTGGCACCTTCAGCTTTTGGGCATGTATTACGGGATTCGTGCTGTTAAACATTGGTGCGTTTGGACTTGATCAAGACATGACTCAACGTGTTTTGACTTGTAAAGATGCTAAGCAAGGTTCAAAGGCGATGATTAACTCAATCATCTTCTCAATTCCAGTTGTGCTTGTGTTCATGTCAATTGGCCTACTCTTGTATGTCTTCTACCAAAGACCTGAACTGATGGGCGTTGAAGGTAAAGAAGTTGTTCAAAATTTTAATGGCGAGAACGTCACTATTTTCATGTATTACGTGCTGAATGAAATGCCAGCAGGTCTTAGAGGCTTGGTTACTGTTGGGGTTGTTGCAGCGGCACTTTCAACGCTAAATTCTGGATTAAACTCAATGTCATCAGTGGCTATTCAGGATATCTATAAGCCTTGGCTAGAAGCTCGTAAAGGAGTGCAAGATGATTTCCATTACGTGAAAGCTGGCCGATTTGGTATGGCGGCAGCAGCTGTGGCCTTAGGTAGTATGGGAATCCTGTGTTACTACTGGCAGCAGTACACTGACATGCCACTGTTGTCGTTTGCTTTGAGTGTAATGGTCTTTGCTTACACAGGGTTATTGGGCGTCTACTTCACCGCGATATTCACCGAGCGCGGTAACGAAACTTCGGTCGCTTTAGCTCTAATGGCAGGCTTCTTCACCACTCTTCTGATGCAAGCTTATGTTTGGGATAGCGTGATAGGCGTGATTAACGATGATTGGGTAGGAGTTCGTTTAGCGTTCCCTTATCAACTTTGTGTTGGCACATTTGTATCGTTAATCGTGTGCCTTTCAGGAAAGAAGCAAACTCAAGAAGTTAATAAACTACAAACGGTTTAGCCAATGATTACCCATACTTTGGCAGTCGATGGCGGTGGAACTAAAACC
>NZ_AJZD02000303.1 GCF_000272105.2 Vibrio splendidus 12E03 | reverse complement strand
TGCACATCAAGTCACTATTACTATTAATGGTACCAATGATTCGGCTGTGATCACCAATAACACAGGAGGTTCACCAAATTCATTCTTCGTTGTTGGAAAAAGTCCCCACTTAGATCAAGTTATTGAAGATCATAAGCTCACGGTTTCAGGAAAATTAAGCATCAGTGATATCGATGCAAAAGAAGCGCATTTCTCCAATACCGATGTTGCAGGTACCCTAGGCACACTCCACCTCAAAGACAATGGTGCATGGACTTACGATCTGGATAACACCAATCCAGCAGTACAAGCCTTGGGCAAAGGCTCGTCAACAACAGACATCATGACCATCCACTCTGCCGACGGTACACCACATCAAATTACTATCATTATCAATGGCACCAACGACAGAGCCGTCATTGGTGGTACAAGTTCCGGCGCAGTAACGGAAGAAACTCAACTTCAAACGTCCGGTGCATTGACGATTACTGATGTCGATACCGGTGAAGCGCACTTCTCCAATACTGATGTTGCTGGTGCTTTAGGCACGCTCCACCTTAAAGATAATGGGGCGTGGACTTACGACCTCGATAACACCAAT
>NZ_AJZD02000302.1 GCF_000272105.2 Vibrio splendidus 12E03 | reverse complement strand
AATTTGGCATAATCAGTTCCTCTTAAAAAAATAAAAGGATGCCCCCACCAGGGAGACATCCCATGTGGGTGGTGCGCAAAGCGCGATGTAATTAAAAAAGCCCCTATCTAAGATAGAGGCTTTAAGGTTAAGTCGAATTGAGGTTTATCTAGCGATAGCAGCGACTAATGCAAGTACGCCAAGTAATATCGGAATTAACGCAACTTGCCATGGACGCCAGATAAGCTGGCTGTCGATGTTTCGTTGCTCAACATAGAGCTTACGCTCTTCTGCATTAAGCTTGCGCTCTTCCGCGTTAAACTTGTACGCCTCAGAGAGCGTTCGATAGAGGTTAACATTCTCTATTTCGAGCTCTTCTATACGTTTTTGCTTTTCGCACAT
>NZ_AJZD02000301.1 GCF_000272105.2 Vibrio splendidus 12E03 | reverse complement strand
TCAGAAAAAACATTTCCAGAACCTAAATACTCAGATATCGACATGTTTAACTCACTCCCAAGCTTAATTAGCGCGGGACGTATTTCACTTTTTAAGTCTCTTGCAGCGTTTGTATCAACCGATTTACTGAGCATATCTGCTCTATATCTGTATTGTATTGCTTTAGCTGATGACATAAGAGCTACAGTAAATGACTTCATACTATCGACATTCAATCCATAGTTTTCACTAGCCAAAGAAGACTTCTTTAGAACTATTTCCTCTCTTTTCAGGTCTTCAATTGGTAACCCGTGAATAGCTTTATATATAGCTACATCTTGCATATAGCTCATGCGTTCGGCTTTGTTGCGTAATTCAGTGGAACTAA
>NZ_AJZD02000300.1 GCF_000272105.2 Vibrio splendidus 12E03 | reverse complement strand
CGCCATTAAACCGGTTAGAGTCGCGGTACAGGCTACGCCTATTGTCGCTAATGAGAGCGACGGCCAAAACGCGACCTTGAAGCTTGCGACCTTGGTTCGCATACCGCCATCAAGCAAGATCACGGCAAGCGCGAGGTTACTCACCAAATAAGTCAGTGAGTAGTCATCAAAATTAATACCACCCGGACCATCTTCACCCGCCAACATACCAACGAACAAAAAGATCAAAAGAATCGGAACGCCCAATCGTGAGGACACTTGTGAGAAAAGCACACTGATGGTGATGAGCACCGCACCAGTTAAAAATAAGTGGTTGATAGTTATTGCGTCCAATTCGTTCCCCCAAAGAATAAAACTCAAGATATAGGCATGTTGATCTTCTGCCGCTAAGCATGGCACGGTCGATGAAAGTGCTTTAGTTACTATAACAAACTTATGTTTCCCTTCGTGTCATACGCAGGACTAAATACCGTTTCTCGGTCATTTAGTTGTTAAATTTTATGACTCGCACTCTAATTCATCCACTTTTGTTAGACCTTTGGCTAATTTAACAACCTTGTAACATCACATTTTTCTATGGTTCTGTCTCCTAACTCCCATATTTCAGTACATTAGCGCCAATACCATCCCGACTAAAGTTGCACAGATCCCTTGACTCATCCTTGCTACATTCTAAATCGTAACATTACGTTAACACGCTATTTTACAAAAACGGTTTCTACGAAAACGGAATAAAGGAGAAGGCAATGGCGTTCGAATCTACGGAACATGCTCAAGCCTACTGGAAGGAAAACTTGGGAATTATGGGAACACTGCTCGCGGTCTGGTTTGCAGTGTCTTACGGCGCTGGCATCTTATTTGTGGATGCCCTCAATACCGTTCAGTTTGGCGGGTTCAAGCTAGGATTTTGGTTCGCTCAGCAAGGTTCGATATACACCTTCGTGGCGCTGATATTTATTTACGTTGTTCGCATGAATGCGCTCGACAAAAAATACAACGTACAGGAAGACTAGAGGCTAGAACATGGATATTCAAACTTGGACGTTTATTCTCGTCGGTATTACTTTCGCGGTATATATCGGCATCGCAATCTGGGCTCGTGCAGGGTCTACGAGTGAGTTCTACGTTGCTGGCGGTGGTGTACACCCAGTAGCAAACGGCATGGCGACTGCAGCTGACTGGATGTCGGCAGCATCATTCATCTCAATGGCAGGTATCATCTCATTCGTTGGTTACGACGGTGCGGTTTACCTAATGGGTTGGACAGGTGGTTACGTACTACTTGCGCTATGTTTAGCACCTTACCTACGTAAGTTCGGTCAGTTTACGGTTCCTGATTTCATCGGTGAGCGTTACTACTCGAAAACAGCACGTATGGTAGCGGTATTCTGTGCAATCTTCGTATCATTCACGTACGTTGCAGGTCAGATGCGTGGTGTAGGCGTTGTATTCTCTCGTTTCCTAGAAGTCGACATTAACCTAGGTATCATCATTGGTATGGGTATTGTGTTCTTCTACGCAGTACTTGGTGGCATGAAAGGCATCACTTATACGCAGGTAGCTCAATTCTGTGTCCTCATTTTCGCCTTCCTTGTTCCAGCAATCTTTA
Organism: Vibrio splendidus 12E03; assembly: GCF_000272105.2. Lineage (GTDB taxonomy): Bacteria > Pseudomonadota > Gammaproteobacteria > Enterobacterales > Vibrionaceae > Vibrio > Vibrio splendidus_I. The sequence goes on along the minus strand of NZ_AJZD02000300.1, from coordinate 47,976 downwards.
CATCAATCATGATGACAGGTAACCCACTTCCACAAATTGGTATGGGCTCTACGCTATCAGGCACAGATGTTTACTTACTTGATAAACTGGATGGACTTACCGAAGAACTCGGATTTACCGCCTATACCGAAGGTAACAAGAGCATGGTGGATGTATTCTTCATCTGTGCGGCTCTAATGGTAGGTACTGCGGGTCTTCCACACGTAATCATTCGTTTCTTCACTGTACCAAAAGTACGTGATGCTCGTATCTCAGCGGGTTGGGCTCTACTGTTCATCTCATTGCTATACACAACAGCACCAGGCGTTGCAGCATTCGCTCGTGTAAACATGATCGAAACAATCAACGGCCCTGACATGCAAGGTGTCGCAGCAGCAGACGCACCAAGCTGGTACAAAAACTGGGAAAGCACTGGCCTAGTAGGTTGGGAAGATAAGAATGGCGATGGCAAAATGTTCTACTCGGGCGATGAGCGCAACGAGATGAAGATCAACCGTGACATCATCGTACTGGCTTCTCCAGAGCTGGCGAAACTACCAAACTGGGTTGTAGCACTGCTTGCAGCCGGTGGCCTAGCAGCCGCACTATCAACAGCCGCGGGTCTACTATTGGTAATCTCAACGTCGATTTCACATGACTTGTTGAAGAAAGGCTTCAGACCAAACATGACCGACAAGCAGGAGCTGTTAGCCGCTCGTTTGGCCGCCATGGTCGCGATTGTCGGTGCAGGTTACTTGGGGATTAATCCACCAGGCTTTGTAGCACAGGTAGTAGCGTTTGCCTTCGGCTTAGCCGCAGCATCCTTCTTCCCAGCGATCATCCTAGGTATCTTCTACAAGAAGATGAACAAGGAAGGCGCGATTGCAGGTATGTTGTCAGGTATTGCCTTCACAGCAAGCTACATCATCTACTTCAAGTTCATTAACCCAGCAGCAAGCACACCTGAAAACTGGTGGTTTGGTATCAGCCCAGAAGGCATCGGTACGCTAGGTATGTGTCTAAACTTCGTAGTATCGATTGCTGTAAACAAAGTAACTGCTGAAGTGCCACAAGATGTACAAGATATGGTTGAGAACATCCGTTACCCGAAAGGTGCTGGTGAAGCTCACGACCACTAAGAAGCTCGCTACTTAGTGACTAGGATAAGAAGCACTTAGAAAATGAATCAGTACTTACATTGTAGGGATTAGGTACTGACTCAAGAAAGCCGATACTTTATGTATCGGCTTTTTCTTTTTTCCTGCCATTTTATAAAAAGACTAAAGAAAGGGTTGTTTTTAAATTCTCATTTGATAATAATTATCATTAACATCCATTAAAGAGATGCAAATGATGATGAAAGAGCAGCAGGTTCTCTATTCGAAATTTTACAAAGCACAGGATCGCTTTGCTTCATTAGAGCAAGTTCAAGGTAACGAACCGTTTGTGATTCGAGACTATATCGAATGCGCACTCACGCTTTCGGCTTACTATGAAAAGCATGCCGCTCAAGAAAATATCCTGTTGTGTGAACTGTACCTACGCCAAGTTTTCTTTCATTTAATTGAAGCGATTGAGTCTCCTAAGCGCAGTTTCGCCTTTCGTCATATCTGCCTAGACTCTATTCACTCACCACTATTTTATTTGAAGCGCCACTACTGCCAGCAACCTCAAGGCCAAGCGCGTTTTTTGAATCTCAGCCAAACACTCCAACAAGTCCAAGCCCCACTTGGCTAACAAGGATAGAACATGACCCTACAATTTCGGATTGAAAAAGACAGCATGGGCGAAGTTAAAGTCCCTGCCGATGCGCTTTACCAAGCACAAACTCAACGTGCAGCAGATAACTTCGCGTTTAGCTCGCACAAGATGCCGACCAGTTTTATTCAAGCACTGGCGTTCATTAAGCAGGCGGCCGCTGACACCAATGCTCAGTTGGGTTTATTGGAAGGTGATATTGCCAACGCGATAGCCGAAGCCAGCCAAGAGATCATTGAGGGCAAACATCTCGATCAATTCCCGATCGATGTTTACCAAACCGGTTCAGGTACCAGTTCCAACATGAATACCAACGAAGTGATTGCTACGCTTGCTTCAAGAAGCTTGCAAGGCGACGTGAATCCCAATGATCACGTCAACATGGGGCAAAGCAGTAACGATGTCGTGCCAACGGCGATCCAAGTGAGCGTTGCTTTGATGGCTGAAAATAAGCTGTTACCTGCACTAACTCACCTTGCGGAAGCACTCACTATCAAACAGCAAGAGCTTGCTGAGGTAGTAAAAACAGGTCGTACTCACCTAATGGATGCGATGCCCATTACCTTTGCTCAAGAGCTTGGTGGTTGGAAGTTCCAGATTGAACACGCCAAGCAAGCCATTCAAAGCAGTTTGCCAGCAATCAAGGCGCTTGCTCAAGGTGGCACAGCGGTAGGTACGGGCATCAATGCTGACCCACGCTTTGCCGATAAATTTGCGAGTAACCTGTCTCAATCGACAAAGATCAGTTTTAGCTCGAGTGAAAACTTCTTTTTTAACCTCAGCAGTCAAGACGCGATCGTTGCGCTCTCTGGTCAGCTCAAAACTGCAGCAGTTGCGATCATGAAGATCTCAAACGATCTTCGCTGGATGAACTCTGGTCCGTTGGCTGGCTTAGGGGAAATTGAATTACAGGCGCTACAACCAGGCTCATCTATCATGCCTGGAAAAGTAAACCCTGTAATTCCAGAAGCAGCGGCTATGGCGGCGGCGCAAGTCATTGGCAACGACACCACCATTACCGTAGCTGGACAATCAGGTAACTTCCAACTCAATGTGATGCTGCCAGTGATTGCTCATAACGTTCTAGAAAGCATTGAGCTGTTGGCAAATAGCTCAGTCGCTTTAGCGGACAAAGCCATCGCGACCTTCACGGTACGCCAAGACAATCTTGATTTGGCACTGTCAAAGAACCCAATTCTAGTGACCGCACTTAACCCTGTGATTGGCTACTTAAAGGCGGCTGATATTGCCAAGAAAGCTTATAAAGAAGGCCTACCAATTCTGGATGTGGCAGAAAGAGAGACCGATCTTAGCCGAGAAGAGCTCAGCAAGTTGCTTGATCCAACCACACTCACTCAAGGCGGTATCGCGGGTTAAAGTAAATCGGTCATCCATAACCGAGCGAACAGATCGAAAAAGGCCTCACCTGAGGCCTTTTTAATATCTAAGAGTTAATTAAACTAACTCACGCGATTCAAGACCGCTCTTAACTTAAGTGGCTTCACTGGCTTGGCAATAAAACTAAAGCTGTTGGCCTTTATCGCTGCCAACATGTCATCGGTTCTATCGGCACTGATGATGACACCTTCAAAAGAATCACCAAGGCGCAAGCGACACTGCTGTAATACTTCGAGCCCCGTTCTGCCATTATCCAAACGGTAATCAGAGAAGATCACATCAGGTTGCCAACCCTCATCTAGGCACTGCAAGCTTTCGACCAGATCAACCGCCGTCTTAACCTCACAGCCCCAACGTCCAATCAGATTTTCCATGCCGACTAAAATTTCTCGTTCATTGTCGACACACAATATCTTGAGATGTTCGATGTCGCTGGTCGCTATTGGCGTCGAAGCTTGCACAACTGGAGCCACTTTTTCCGCTCGAGCTAAGGTGATAGAAAAGACACTGCCTTGACCCGGCCATGAGCGCATCGAAATTTGATGACCAAGCACATGAGCAATACCTTTCGAGATTGCCAGCCCTAACCCCAATCCTTGATCGGCTCGTACTTGGCTGCCACGGGTAAACTCTTCAAAGATCTCTTGTTGCTTGTCTTCATCGATACCGGTTCCGTTATCCCACACATCAATTCGAACCTGTCCATTCACTCTTCTCGCACCCAGTACCACTTTCCCTTCCGGGTTATAGCGGAACGCATTGGTCAAAAAGTTCTGAATCACACGCCTTAACAGCTTAGGGTCAGAGTGAATGAACAATGACGATGGAATCATCTTAAACTCAATTTTCTGTTGTCTCGCTAGGGCACTAAATTCCGCATTTAAGTTGGTTAGCACATCGTGCACGGCAATCGCGTGAATGTTGGTTTCTAACTTTCCGGACTCCAATCGAGAGATATCCAACAAGTCACCAATCAAATCTTCTGCGGCGCCAAGTGCACTCTCGATGTGAGATGATAATTGCTTCACCTCTTGCTCTTTTGCTACCTCAGAAAGTGACGAAGCAAATAGACGTGCGGCATTGAGTGGCTGCATCAAATCGTGGCTTACCGCGGCTAGAAAACGACTCTTAGATTGTGATTCTTGATCCGAAATCTGCGTGGCTTTTACCAAACGATGATTCAGTTTTTCGAGCTCTTGAGTTCGCTCATGCACTCTCGATTCCAAGCTTTCATTGGCATCTTTTAGGGCTTGCTCTGCTTGTCGGAATACCGTGATATCGGTAAAACTCATCACAAAGCCACCACTTGGCATCGGGTTACCTTGCACCTCAATCACTCGACCATCAGGGCGAATACGAGAAGAAGTATGTCGAGTGCCTTGCTCAAGGTGATAAACACGGCGACGAACGTGATCTTCTGGGTCACCCGGACCACACAAACCCTGTTCGGCATTATGGCGAATCACATCGGAAATGGGGCGCCCAACCTGAATCAAACCCGCAGGAAATTCAAACAGCTCTAAGTAACGTTGATTCCACGCCACCAGCCTCATTTGTTTATCTATTACTGCGATGCCTTGGCCAATATGTTCAATCGCGCCTTGCAGTAAACCACGGCTGAAATCGTACAGTTCCGAAGCTTCATCCACGATGGTCGCGACTTCTTCAAGCTGCATGTTTCTTCCCTGCAAAGCGGAAGTAAGTACTAACTTAGCAGACGAAGCACCAAATACACCTGCGAGAACGCGCTCTGCGTGTCGAATCAGACTTGCAGGCGCTTGTTGATTTGGAAGCAGCGGCTGACCGTGTTGTTGCCAGTAGCTGTGTAAGGCACTTTTGGCACGCTTACGGCCTACAAAACGCGACGCCAACATCTCTAATTCAGCGACTGTCACGCGATTCTGATAGAGGCTGATATTCTCGTTCTCAGGCAGTGGCGTGCCAACAAATGCCGCCGATTGTAAGCGCTCACTTAGGCTTGGTCTTGTCGACATCGAAACCACGGCATAGCACAAGGTATTAAGCACAATACTCAGCACAATTCCCCAGTTTGAACTGCTGATATCCCAGCTGCTGAGCAACTCTGGTGGCGTGATAATCCACAATAAAAGGTTACTTTCACTGTCGCCGGCCAACATGCTGGTTTGGCTCATTAGGGTAATCAGCCAAATCAATGAGCCAACCATTAGACCGACATACACGCCCTTGCGGTTACCCGGACGCCAGTACAAACCACCGATAAGTGCTGGAGCGAATTGAGCAATCGCCGCAAAGGAAAGAAAACCAATCGCTGACAGTGAATGAATAGTATCGAGCGCTTGATAAAACAGCCAAGCACCCAATAACAGCAGTAAAATTAGTCCGCGGCGAATCACCAATAGCAGACCAGAAAAGTGTCGATGGGTTCTTTGGGTTAGGCGCATACGGCGCAGTAACAATGGCATCACTAAATCGTTCGACACCATGATCGCCAAGGCGATGGTCGAGACTATTACCATACCACTTGCCGCAGACGTACCACCAAGGAAAGCCAGCAAAGCAATGTGATTAGCGCCTTCTGCCATTGGCACACTGATCACGTAGGTATCCGCAGGCATGCCAGTAAGTAGCCCTTGTCCTGCCCAAGCAATTGGCAGCACGAACAGTCCCATCAAAATCAGGTAAAGCGGAAACAACCAGCGAGCGGTGTGCAGGTCTTGAGGACGTTCGTTCTCAACCACCATGGTATGAAACTGACGCGGCAAACAGACAATCGCCAACATGGTTAAAACGGTATGAATGATTAGAGTCGGAATATTCGGTGATTCGTAGGTGGAAGCCGCCACATCAAGCAGGTCGATTTTGTCGCTGCTCATCGCCAGATACATGATGAACAGGCCAACGATCAGGAATGCCGCGAGCTTAACGATGGATTCAAACGCCACCGCCATCATCATGCCACGGTGATGTTCCGTGTTATCAATGTGCCTAGTACCAAACAACATGGTAAAGATGGCCAACGCACCGACCACAAACCAAGATACATGATAATCCTGATAGCCAAAATCTTGAGCTAGGCTCGGAGCAACAATATCCAACCCCATTGTGATACCACGCAATTGCAGTGCGATATAAGGAAGAATACCGACCACAGCAATCACGGTGACGGCTACCGCCAAGCCTTGAGATTTTCCGTAGCGAGCCGCGATAAAGTCGGCAATAGAGGTAATGTGTTCACGCTTCGCTATCAAGATCAGCCGCGCTAAGATCCGCCAGCCGAGAGTGAAGACCAAAATAGGTGCGAGATAAATGGGTAAGAAAGACCAAGGGTTATTGCTCGCCTGACCCACCGTCCCATAGAAGGTCCAAGAGGTACAATACACGGCAATCGAAAGGCTATAGATCCACGGGCGCCAACGCGATAGCCAACGAACCTGCCTGTCTCCATACCAAGCGATCAGAAATAACACGCCCAAGTAGGCTAAAGAGACTGGAATTACTATCCATCCTTGCATTGAAAACCCTTTCTTCATCCATAAAAAAACCTCTCCATAAGGGAGAGGTTTCATTTAACTAAGGATGGGTGATTAACTCAATCGCATCGCTTAAATTCTGTGCTTTAGACTCTAATTATCAGCATTTGCTGTGAGATTCTGACTGTTCCGAATCTGATTGATTAACCTCAACCACTGAACTTCTTTCATCCAACTTAATGAACAGAGCAAGTGCACCCATTGCAGCCATACCCCAGAAGATATTTGCACCCCAAAGCTCATAACCCCAACCACTTAAGGTGGTCATTAATGCAATAAAGGCACCTAATGGAATCGCGTTATACAGAGCTTGTAGCGCAACCATCTTGTTTTGTTCTTCAGATTGGATGTATTGAATCGCGGCGATGTGTGCCATCGCAAAGGTCACTCCGTGCAACAACTGCACCATAACCAATGCGAAAATCGCTGTCGTTGATGCGGTAATACCCCAACGCGCCATCACCCCAATAGCCGCGACGACAAACAAAGTACGCAGTGACCAACCTGAGAATAATCGCTTACTCAGAGCAAATACGGCCACTTCAGCAACAACACCTAAACTCCACAAGTAACCGATGATCGCTTCTGAGTGACCCGCTTCTTTCCAATAAATCGCACTAAAACTGTAGTAAGCCGCATGACTACCTTGCAGCAGCGCCATCAAGGCTAAAAATTTTACCACTGACGACTCACGCAGCAGTTCGCCTAGTTTTGGTCGCACCGCTTGTTGCTCAGATTGCGTTACTGGCATCACGTTGGGATTTCTCATCGCCAGAATCAATGACAACAACACACCGGCGAGTGCAGTATACAAAATCATGTCGGTGCCAAATTGTGCCACCAAATAACCAACCACCGTTGAACCTGCGATAAAGGCAATTGAGCCCCAAAGGCGAGTTCGGCCGTAGTCGAGCATTTTCAAACGACTGTAATGGTTAGCCATCGCATCAGAAAGAGGAATGATCGGCCCACAACAGAGGTTAAACAGTACCGTTGCCAACAACATCAATATAAAACTGCCACCAGTGAAGAAGTGGAAGCCGACAAACAGCAACGCAGCGAAACTCAAACAGCGCAAAGCTGGCATCAAGTGTTCAACTTTATGGATACGTGGCGTAATCACTAGGTTAGCCACACAACGCGTCGCAAAGCCGATACCAATCAATACACCAATATCACCAGCAGACACGCCTTGGTCTTCAAACCACAACGCCCAAAATGGCAAGTACACGCCATACGCAAAAAAGAAACCAAGAAAATACTGAGAGATCCAGCCATAGGGTGAAGGGCTAAACATAAATGACCTATAAAGTGTACGGAAAAAGGCAGCACCAATTATGCCTATCTCGCATACGATGAAAAAGGGAATTATTACTGGGATAGTATTCCCATATTCAATGGGTCTGAATATCGCATTTCAACAAGAGATTTCATGCTCATCAATACCCATACTCGCATTTAGACTAAAGTCGTCTGGAGCTTCGCTGGTATTTTGTCAGACTGATTAAAGACTCCCATTTCTTCTTGTGATGCTTATGCCTGAAAAATTTAATATGCAGCACCCACCCTTCGATAGCCTGTCTGACTCTGAGCAGTTGAAGCTTCGCTCTTCATTAGACGTGGTGTATTACCGCTCTCAAGAAGTGATACTGGAAGCTGAAAGGCCGAGCCGACACCTGCATATTTTGATCAAAGGGGCAGTTGAAGAGCGCGCGAGCAGTGATGGTGAGATTTACGCACACTATGCCAATGACGATATTTTTGATGTCCGAAGCCAGTTTGAACCTCACACCAAACACCAATACATCGCGCTCGAAGATACATTAAGTTATCTGCTGCCCACCGAGATTTTTCTCGAGCTTTACCACGCCAATGGCCAATTCGCCGCCTACTTTGATAGCAACTTATCAACACGTAAAGCACTGATCGAAGCCGCCCAACAACAGCAGAATCTAGCCGAGTTTATATTGACCAAAGTGGATGACTCTATCTATCACCCACCACTGATACTTGAACCAAACCAACCGATCAACCAAGTCACTCAAACCCTTAAAGAACAAGGGTTAGACTCGGCCCTAGTTCATTTGGAACATGATGATCAAAAAGCTTTTGGATCATCATATTCCTTGCCGTATGGAATCGTCACTCGAACCAATTTATTGCATGCTGTGATGCTCGATAATTTCCCACTGGATGCACCTGTCGGTGAGATCGCAACGTTTCCGGTGATGCACGTGAACCAAGGCGACTTCTTATTTAACGCCATGATTACCATGACCAGAAATCGAGTAAAAAGGTTGATGGTTTGTGATGGTAAAAATGCGGTCGGCATGGTGGATATGACACAGATCCTCAGCGCATTCTCCACACACTCCCACGTTCTTACTTTGCGTATTGCGCGTGCCACCAGCGTTGAAGAATTGGCAATGGCATCCAACAAACAACGTCAACTGGTCGAGAGCTTGCTCAGTAATGGGATTCGCACACGCTTTATCATGGAGCTGATTTCTGCGGTCAACGAACAGATCATAGAGAAGGCTTTTGAGTTGGTGATCCCACCTGCACTGCATAATCATTGCTGCCTAATCGTGTTGGGTTCCGAAGGCCGTGGGGAACAAATTCTCAAAACCGATCAAGACAACGCTCTAATAATTCAAGATGGTTTGGAGTGGCATCAATGCCAAAGTGCCATGAACGACCTCACTCATACCCTTCAACAATTGGGTTACCCACTGTGCCCGGGTAACGTGATGGTCAACAATCCGAAATGGGTGCATTCAGAACAAGAGTGGAAACAAACCCTTACCCATTGGGTAAAAAAAGCTACGCCAGACACCGTGATGGATATTGCGATCATGGCAGATGCACACGCAGTAGCGGGTAATAGAGAGTTATTAAAACCTGTAAAGCAGCACCTCAGTGATTTAATGCTCGGACAAGAATTGATTCTGACGGAGTTCTGCCGCCCTGCCCTTAACTTCTCAGTTCCCCTGACCCTGTTTGGTAATGTGAAGCAATCCAAGTCAGGGCTCGATATCAAACAAGGCGGTATTTTCCCTATCGTGCATGGTGTGAGAGCGCTTTGCCTAGAGCATGGTGTCACGGTAAACAACACCTTCGAACGCATTGAGCAGCTGGTCAGCAAGAAAGTATTAGAGCAAAGTACTGCCGATAATCTCAGTGAAGCACTCAAGCAATTCTTTAAGTGGCGTTTAGCCCAAAGGCTTTCTCAGCAGCACAGCAGCAACAAGATTAACGTCAAACTAATGGAACGAGCAGACAGGGATCTGCTTCGACATAGCCTGCACGTGGTGAAGAAGTTCAAGCAATGGCTCGGCTACCACTATCAGATACGGGATTAGGCATTGAACGATGAATAGGTTGGTTCGCTATTACTGGCATCACAAGCTCAAAGGTTCTCTCTATCAGCCTCTGTTTACTGCGCCTATTGATCATGAATATGTATCGCTCGATTGTGAAACCACCAGCCTAGACCCCAATCAGGCAGAATTAGTCACTATTGCCGCGACCAAGATCATCGGTAACCGAATCATTACCAGCCAACCTTTTGAAGTCCGGTTGCGCGCCCCGCAATCGCTCGATTGCAATTCAATAAAAATCCACCGCATTCGTCATCAAGATCTAAAACACGGCATCGAAGAAAAACAGGCTTTAATCGAGCTACTGAACTTCATTGGAAATCGTCCTTTAGTCGGCTATCACATCCGCTATGATAAAAAAATTCTCGACCGCGCCTGTTTAAAACAGCTTGGATTTCCACTGCCTAACCGATTAGTCGAAGTGAGCCAACTCTATCAAGACAAACTCGAAAGACAGCTGCCTAATGCCTATTTTGATCTCAGCATGGACGCCATCTGTCGCCAGCTCGATTTACCGATACCGGTCAATAAACATGATGCATTACAAGATGCTATCTCCGCTGCGCTGATCTTTGTACGCCTGAAACATGGTGACCTGCCCCGTTTCAACTCTTCTTATTCTTAATTCAACCACTGGCGCTTCACATAGAGAGCAACATCTCAAAAATGAACTTAACTCGCTATTTTGTAAGTGAAAAGCAGCGTCTCATCCTAAAGTCTAATTGTGGAAATCGCCGTCCTAGCCGAGAGTGATAACACAACGACGGTTCTGTAATAGACCTAGAAACTGAACACAAAGGAAGTTGCCAGTTCATTAGGAATGTAGGCACAAGGAGAGATGCAATGAGTGAAGCCCACGTTTATCCGGTAAAAGAAAATATTAAATCAACCACACACGCGGATAATGACACTTACCTAGCCATGTACCAACAATCTGTTTCTGACCCTGAAGGCTTTTGGGGTGAACACGGAAAAATCGTTGATTGGATCAAGCCTTTCACACAAGTAAAAAACACCTCTTTCGATCCTGGCCACATTGATATTCGCTGGTTTGAAGATGGCACGCTTAACGTTTCGGCTAACTGTATCGACCGCCACCTTGCTGAGCGCGGTGATGAAGTCGCTATCATCTGGGAAGGCGATGACCCGGCTGATGATAAAACGCTAACTTTTAATGAACTACACAAAGAAGTGTGCCTATTTTCAAATGCTCTAAAAGAGCAAGGCGTGCGCAAAGGTGATGTGGTTTGTTTATACATGCCAATGGTGCCAGAAGCGGCAGTAGCCATGCTGGCGTGTACCCGTATCGGTGCGGTTCACACAGTCGTATTTGGTGGTTTCTCACCAGAAGCACTGTCTGGTCGTATTATCGATTCAAATTCTAAAGTCGTTATCACTGCCGATGAAGGCGTGCGTGGCGGCCGTGCGGTTCCACTGAAGAAGAATGTCGATGAAGCACTGACTAACCCTGAAGTGAAGAACATCGAAAAGGTTGTGGTCTTCAAACGTACTGGCGGCGATGTTGCTTGGCACGAACACCGTGACGTGTGGTGGCATGATGCTATCGCAAACGTATCGGCAGATTGCCCACCAGAAGAGATGAATGCGGAAGATCCACTATTCATTCTTTACACATCAGGCTCAACAGGCAAACCTAAGGGTGTAATGCACACTACAGGTGGCTACCTTGTTTATGCAGCCATGACCTTCAAATACGTATTCGATTACCAAGAAGGCGAAACCTTCTGGTGTACTGCGGATGTGGGTTGGATTACCGGTCACACTTACCTTGTTTACGGACCGCTTGCCAATGGTGCGAAAACCATCCTGTTTGAAGGCGTGCCAAATTATCCGAACACCAGCCGCATGAGTGAAGTGGTCGATAAGCACCAAGTTAATATTCTTTATACTGCGCCAACGGCTATTCGTGCATTGATGGCGAAAGGCAATGAAGCCGTTGAAGGTACTTCTCGTGACAGCCTAAGAATCATGGGCTCAGTGGGTGAACCTATCAACCCAGAGGCTTGGGAGTGGTACTACAAAACAATCGGTAATGAGCAGTCTCCAATTGTTGATACATGGTGGCAAACAGAAACGGGCGGTATCTTGATTGCACCGCTACCAGGCGCAACAGACCTCAAACCAGGCTCTGCAACTCGTCCATTCTTCGGTGTGCAACCGGCGTTAGTTGATAACATGGGCAATATCATTGAGGGTGCAACAGACGGCAACCTAGTGATTCTAGATTCTTGGCCAGGCCAAATGCGTACCGTTCATGGCGATCATGACCGCTTCGAACAGACTTACTTCTCTACATTTAAAGGCATGTACTTCACCAGTGATGGCGCTCGTCGTGATGAAGACGGTTACTACTGGATTACAGGTCGTGTTGATGACGTACTTAACGTCTCTGGCCACCGTATGGGTACTGCTGAAATTGAATCGGCTTTAGTCGCGTTCGATAAGATTGCTGAGGCTGCGATTGTGGGTATCCCTCATGATATTAAAGGCCAAGCGATTTACGCTTACATCACGCTGAATGATGGTGAGTTCCCAACCGCAGAGCTTCATAAAGAAGTGAAAGACTGGGTACGTAAAGAGATTGGCCCAATTGCAACGCCCGATGTACTGCACTGGACCGACTCTCTACCAAAAACTCGTTCGGGTAAAATCATGCGTCGTATCCTACGTAAAATTGCGACTGGCGATACAGGTAACCTAGGTGATACCTCAACCCTAGCCGACCCAAGCGTGGTTGATAAGCTGATTGCCGAGAAAGCCGAACTGGCATAAGCAACTAGTCACAGCAGCTAATCACTGTTTAAAACAGCACTTTCTAAACCGTCACCTATGTGGCGGTTTTTTTATGGCTGATCTTGATCTCAAATATCCCGCCCCAAATTAAGGCTAAGACGCTTTTTTGTTAAGTTGGTAACAATTCCAAGCTGTATCAATAGGAGATTAGACCAGTAAATTGCTGCGATTTGCGCTGAATTAGCTATAATCTGGTTCTAATTTTTAAATTTGGGTTTTTCTCACTGGAAATTAACCGTAAATTTTCAATGAAATGGCAACATTCACGTTCGTAAACACGATAAAGGAAGATAGCCCCACGATGTCTACAAAGTTTCGCATTCTAGTTTTAAATGGCCCAAACCTTAACCTGTTAGGCCTTAGAGAGCCTGCACACTACGGTTCTCAAACACTTGACCAGATTATTAGCTCACTGACCGAGCAAGCGAAAGCACACGATGTTGAGCTATCTCACTTACAGTCAAATCGTGAGTATGAACTGATTGAAGCTATCCATAGTGCTTATCAAAATGTTGATTTTATTATTATCAACCCAGCAGCCTTTACACATACCAGTGTGGCACTGCGTGATGCCCTACTTGGCGTTGCCATCCCATTTATTGAGGTTCATCTATCGAATGTTCACGCGCGTGAACCATTCCGTCACCACTCTTACCTATCTGATAAAGCAGAAGGTGTGATTTGTGGCTTAGGTGCCCAAGGTTATCAATTTGCTTTGACCGCTGCGCTCAGCAAGCTCAACTCAAAGTAAACATAAACAACGAACTATTACTAACCTACTCAGTCATAGAGTAAGTTCAATTAACAGATAAAGAGAAAGAAACAATGGATATTCGCAAAATCAAAAAGCTAATCGAATTGGTTGAAGAGTCTGGTATTTCTGAGCTAGAAATCTCTGAAGGTGAAGAGTCAGTACGAATCAGTCGTAACAGCACTGCACCTGTAGCACCTGTTCAATATGCAGCTGCTCCAGCACCTGTAGCGGCAGCAGCTCCTGCGGCGGCACCTGTAGCAGCAGAAGCAGCGGCTCCTGCAGTTCCAGCTGGTCACCAAGTTCTTTCTCCAATGGTTGGTACTTTCTACGGCGCTCCAAGCCCAGATGCAAAACCATTCGTTAAAGTTGGTCAATCAGTAACAGCTGGCGAAACGCTATGTATCGTTGAAGCAATGAAGATGATGAACCAAATCGAAGCTGATAAATCTGGTGTTGTAACAGCTATCCTAGTTGAAGACGGTCAACCAGTAGAATTCGACCAAGCTCTAGTAATTATCGAATAATAGAGAGCACTCATTATGTTAGATAAATTAGTAATCGCGAACCGTGGTGAGATTGCACTACGTATTCTGCGTGCATGTAAAGAGCTTGGCATTAAAACGGTAGCGGTTCACTCAACTGCTGACCGTGACCTTAAGCACGTACTGCTTGCAGACGAAACCATTTGTATCGGTCCAGCTCGTGGTATCGATAGCTACCTAAACATCCCTCGTATCATCAGCGCAGCTGAAGTTACAGGTGCAGTAGCTGTTCACCCTGGCTACGGCTTCCTATCTGAAAATGCAGACTTTGCAGAACAGGTAGAGCGCAGTGGCTTTATCTTCGTTGGCCCTAAAGCTGAAACCATTCGCATGATGGGTGACAAAGTGTCAGCTATCACGTCAATGAAGAAAGCTGGCGTACCTTGTGTACCAGGTTCTGACGGCCCTCTTGACGACGACGAAGCAAAAAACAAAGCGCACGCTAAACGCATTGGCTTCCCAGTTATCATCAAGGCATCTGGCGGCGGCGGCGGTCGTGGTATGCGTGTTGTTCGTTCTGAAGCAGAATTAACAGAAGCTATCGCGATGACTCGTGCTGAAGCAAAAGCATGTTTCAACAACGACATGGTTTACATGGAGAAATTCCTAGAAAACCCACGTCACATTGAAGTACAAGTGCTTGCAGATGGCCAAGGTAATGCTATCCACCTAGGTGAGCGTGACTGTTCAATGCAACGTCGTCACCAGAAAGTTGTGGAAGAAGCGCCAGCTCCAGGTATCACTGAAGAGATGCGTAAGTACATTGGCGAACGTTGTACTCGTGCATGTATTGAGATCGGTTACCGCGGTGCAGGTACATTTGAATTCCTATACGAGAACGGTGAATTCTACTTCATCGAAATGAACACTCGTATCCAGGTTGAACACACGATTACTGAAATGGTAACGGGTATCGACCTAGTGAAAGAACAGCTACGTATTGCAGCTGGTCAGCCTCTATCATTCACTCAGGATGACATTAAGCTGCGCGGCCACTCAATCGAATGTCGTATCAATGCTGAAGATCCAGTTCGTTTCCTACCTTCACCAGGTAAGATTGAACGTTTCCACGCACCAGGCGGCATGGGTGTTCGTTGGGAATCTCATATCTACACTGGCTACACTGTACCACCGCATTACGATTCAATGATCGGCAAGCTGATCACTTACGGTGAGAACCGTGATGTTGCTATCGCTCGTATGAAGAACGCATTGGGTGAAATGATTGTTGAAGGTATTAACGTTAATACTGAGCTTCAACTGTCTATTATGAACGACGAAAACTTCCAACACGGTGGTGCAAACATCCACTACCTTGAGAAGAAACTTGGTTTGTCATAATCCGTTCGTTTAAGAACAGTCAAAATGCTCACTTCGGTGAGCATTTTTGTTTTTGAACCGCCGAAAAAATCAATCTTTAATCCCCATTATATTCCGTGGGGTTTTGGTGAATTTGCTCATATTTTCTGCTAGACTCGCCATCCAATTTTTCTCATATAGAAGATGCAGCCATGCCTTGGATTCAAATCAAGCTTAATGCTACCAATGAAAATGCCGAACAAATCGGCGACATGTTAATGGAAGAGACTGGTGCTCTTTCTGTAACTTTCCTGGATGCACAAGATACCCCTGTATTTGAGCCTCTGCCGGGCGAAACTCGCCTTTGGGGTGATACTGACATTCTCGCGCTTTACGACGCTGAGACTGATACTGGTGTCGTTCTAGCGCAGATTAAAGCAAGCAACATGTTCCCTGCAGACTTTGCTCATAAAGTAGAGCAAATTGAAGACAAGGATTGGGAACGTGAATGGATGGACAACTTCCACCCAATGAAGTTTGGTGAGCGTTTATGGATTTGCCCTAGCTGGCGCGATATCCCTGAACCTGACGCTGTAAACGTAATGCTAGACCCAGGTCTTGCATTTGGTACAGGTACTCACCCGACAACGGCATTGTGTCTTGAGTGGCTTGAAGGCTTAGACCTGGCAGGCAAAACCGTGATCGACTTCGGTTGTGGCTCCGGCATCCTAGCGATCGCTGCAATCAAACTAGGCGCAGCAAAAGTTATCGGGATCGACATTGACCCTCAAGCTCTGCTCGCATCAAAAGACAACGCACAGCGCAATGGCGTTGCTGAGCAACTAGAGGTGTTCTTGCCACAAGATCAACCGGAAGGTTTGCTAGCAGACGTTGTTGTTGCCAACATTCTTGCAGGTCCATTACGCGACCTTTCTGGCATCATCAAAGGCCTAGTTAAGCCAAATGGTGTACTTGCGATGTCGGGTGTTTTAGATACACAAGCAGAAGATGTTGCGACTTATTATCGTGATGAGCTTCACATTGATCCGATCGTTGAACAACAAGAATGGTGTCGAATCTCAGGTCGCAAGCAAGGCTAGACAAGACTTTGGGCGCTAATTGACTGAAATTTAAACAAATTACAAAAACAAATTGTAAATGCTCAAATATTAGTCTTTTCACGCAGCGAAAAAATGCGTAAAATGCGCGCCCTTGCTGGTACAGAACTGTGATGACATTTTTGAAAATCGGAAATTATCAACTTAAGAACAATCTAATCGTCGCTCCTATGGCTGGCGTAACGGATAGACCATTCCGTGAGTTGTGTCTTCGCTACGGTGCGGGGATGGCAGTCAGTGAAATGATGTCCTCCAATCCGAAAGTTTGGAAAACGTCAAAGTCTCAGCAGCGTATGGTACATGAAGGCGAATCGGGCATTCGTTCAGTACAAATCGCTGGTGCAGATCCACAGCTTATGGCCGAGGCTGCTCAATTTAATGTGGATAACGGTGCGCAAATCATCGATATCAACATGGGTTGTCCAGCCAAAAAAGTGAATAAGAAGCTTGCGGGCTCAGCCCTACTGCAGCATCCAGAACTCATTGAAGACATTCTGAAAGCGGTGGTAAATGCTGTCGACGTTCCAGTAACGTTGAAAACGCGCACAGGCTGGGATATAGACAATAGAAACTGTGTCCAAATCGCGAAAATAGCCGAAGACTGCGGCATACAAGCTCTTGCCCTCCATGGAAGAACTCGCGCTTGTATGTACAAAGGTGAGGCAGAATACAAACACATTAAAGCAGCGAAACAAGCAGTATCTATTCCGGTTATCGCTAACGGTGATATCGATAGTCCGGAAAAAGCGAAGTTTGTGCTGGAGTACACCGGCGCTGATGCTTTAATGATAGGTCGACCTGCCCAAGGGCGTCCTTGGATTTTTAACGAAATCCAACACTATTTGGAAAACGGCACCACGATGGACCCACTCCCGATTTCGGAAGTGAAAGACATCATGCTTGGTCATGTGCACGCTCTACATGAATTTTATGGAGAGTTTTTAGGCCCTCGCATCGCTCGTAAGCATGTGGGTTGGTATCTAAAAGAACATGAACAAGCGAGTGAGTTTCGCCGTACCTTCAACGCATTCGAAGCAGGTGATCTGCAGCTTGAAGCGCTAGAAGGTTTTTTTGATAACGTTGCACCATAATTACGAGAAGAGCTAGACCGAATATGTTCGAACAAAATCTGACTTCAGAAGCATTGACAGTAAC
The DNA here is from genome assembly GCF_000272105.2 of Vibrio splendidus 12E03. Lineage (GTDB taxonomy): Bacteria > Pseudomonadota > Gammaproteobacteria > Enterobacterales > Vibrionaceae > Vibrio > Vibrio splendidus_I. Next base: position 30,267 of record NZ_AJZD02000300.1, on the reverse strand, counting down.
TACAGTTACATCACAAGACCAAATCACGCAGAAGCCACTACGTGACTCAGTTAAAGCATCATTGAAAAATTACCTTGCTCAATTAAACGGTCAAGAAGTCAGCGAGTTATACGAATTAGTATTAGCTGAAGTTGAACAGCCACTACTAGACACTATCATGCAGTACACTCGCGGTAACCAAACTCGCGCAGCAACCATGATGGGTATTAACCGCGGTACTCTTCGCAAGAAACTTAAAAAATACGGCATGAATTAATAAAAAATTCATAAGTTATTGTTTTTAAAGGCCATTCATTTTACTGAGTGGCTTTTTTATTTTATAGCTACCACACAAACTACCAATTCCGTTTTTTTACACTAAAAACTGCGCATTAATTTTTATCATGCGACCTCCCAAACTCATCAGAAAAAATCCCCCGCGTTTTTTTCAAAAAATAATGTGGAAAAGGTGACTAATGTGACCAACCCTTATGTAGCAAGGGTTTCAAAAACACGCTCTTATGACGCCCGTCATATTAGAAACGTGACCAAAACATGACAGGCACAAAAAAAGCGCCGTTCCTAGCGCCTCTCTCAATTCAATAATTTGTATTTTAGCTCTTTTCTTCGGGTGGTACGGACTTCACCGATTTAGGGAAAAAGTTGGCTAAGTGGTCGTTCATTTTCTTATAGGCCGGATTGGTCATATCTTTTCCAGTGCTCGATTTTGGCGGATATGAATTACTCATCATGTGTTTTCCTTGTTTGGGGTTTCTGTGCTTGGGTCGGTTACTTTAGTCTACGTAAAACTCCAGTTAACCCGCCCGTGTTAATCGATGGGTCACGATAATTCATGATTAAGTTGAACTCTTCCTGCCCTGCGCGCTCGTATACGGCTTTTAGGTACTCATCGATACACTGCCGTAACTTTTTACCTTTAAGTTCCTTAGAAGAGAAATTGGGGTGCCTTGCGACCATAATCTGAATAATTGCATCGTCAGCGGCCTTTGACATATTAAGCAGCTCTAGTAATTTGTCCTTTTTGCTCATTTCAAACCCTCCACTTCCTCGATTAGCTTCTGTAATTCCATTTCGTGATTCTTGTTTGCCTCCCTTAGCGAACCCTCTAATTCTGCAATTCGAGCTTGGTAGTTACTGTGAACGTGATCAGTCAGCAAGTCGCGAGCGTTAATCTCAATCAGTTTTTCTACTCCTGCAATTAATGCAGCCTTTGCGCGACTTGAGTCCTTTTCCTGCATATGAGAAGGCGCGTCTAAATCCACATTGTGAGCAACAGCAAAGCCCAGTTTAGCTGCCAGTTCTGAGATTGCTTTTGCTCGCGCTTGTTCAATGGTTAATAGCTTCAAAATGGTAATCCTGTGTTTTTTTTGCCAGTAGATCTAACCAATGCCTTGTAGTTAGTTAGTGGGCAATAATTCATGTGAAAATCAATATTCTGTGTTTGTTTAGCGATATTTGCCGTTTTTGCTAATTTCGTTATCTGAAAATCAATATTCTTGTTATTCGAATGGGAATTAAGACACTAAAAATCAGCCTTTTACATTCCCAACTTCGTAGGGTTGATATTCCCAATCAGCTATTTTTAAACTATTTTTCGCCATCCATGATCGCAAAACGGGTCAAATCCAACATCAATCATAATCAGGCTTACATCATATGATTTACCCATATCCTTTAATGCCTGAGCAATATCCGCAGTTGCGTAAATTGTGGCGCGCTCATAGGGTGCTGAGTTAATGCCGGTCCCAAACACAGTTATTAGTTTTTCCATCATTTCATCGTTCTGAGAATCACCCGCAACGTAATCCTTAATAACCGCTTTTGTGTCGCAATACTCGCAACCACTAAATAGCCCGCTTTGCTTTGCCATCTTCACTGCCTTTCGTGCGTTTCGCTCAGCCAGTAACGACTTTAAACTTCCCTTATCACTCATAATCAATTTACCCGCTCTCAATTATTGGTACTCATAAGCTTTATCAAATGCGCTTTTCATTTCTTCTAGCAATGGCACTTTGTAACAAGTGGTGCGCTTGCCGTTGATTGTGGGCCTTCCTCCATCGATCAAATTCACTGTCCCAATCAAGTACCGCCCTAGCTTTTTCTCGTTTATTATTCGATGGCCTGGAACACTCAATTTCTGGCAATACCCTGTATAAGATTCAAAAAAGCTACCTTTAGGAACGATTGACCCACACTCAAGATCGTATGACTGGTTCCCGTCAATTATTTCGCCATTTTCTATGATTCCAGACAGCCATTCCTCATGTGGTTCTAGCGACTCCATAACTTGTTGTTGTGTCGCCTCAGTCCTTGGTGCTTTTCTTAAATCGAAGCTCGATAAATTGTAATCTTGTAGGAAGTTCAAAAACTGCCCTATGGTTTGCTCATCTTCAATGTCAGCATTAAGCGGCTTGAAATAATCGCGGTTATTGGCCTTTTCGTCCGAAACCTCCAACACAAAAAAGCGTCTTTCATTAGCAGTTTGAGGTACTACCCAATCATTGTTAGTAATCATTAAAAAGCGATGAAAGCTGTCAACCTCAATAGCGTCCTTTCCTTTTGCCTCAATAGATATCGTGCTCTCAGTGATTAATGTTCTTATCTTGCCGGCATCCTTAGGTGATCCACTCCAAAATGCCTCCTCAATCGTCACTAACAGCTTGTTAGCTAAATGGCTATTAAACGCCCCCAGTAAATGCTTAGAATCCTGCACAGTGATTGCGTGCTGCCCCAATAATCGACTTAACAGCCTAGACACGGTACTTTTACCCGTTCCCCTTGCGTCCGATTTTAGAGCGACACAAATGCCACTTTTTTCCTCAGGTTTTTGGATCAGGTGAGCCATCCACGCCAGTAAAAATCTAAAATGCTCATCATTACCACAACAAATAATATGCTTTAAATGCCACATAATCCGGTCTAGGAGATCGTCACCACTGACAGGTTTAACCGCAAAACCTTGCCATATATTTAAAAAACGATTGCTAGCGCGTCCGGACGGGTCGAACACTACACCGTGATAAGTATTTCGTAACAAACTCCCCATCCAGACGACATGACAATTTGCCTTTTTAGTTTGTTCGCCCTGTTGGTATGAAAAGTTGAGATTTACGTAGAGCTGCTTTTTTTCCTCTGGTCTTGAAAAAGTGTAAGTCACCTCCCCTTTATGATCGGTGACTCTTTCACAAATCAGCGTTTTACCTCCATGCGAAACAACAGAATGCGTAGAATTGATAATAGCGATAATTTCGATGGTAATTTCACTTAAAACCGTTGCCCCTGTAGATTCCCTACAAAGGGTAAGCAACTCGTCATAGACCGCTGGGTCTGTGTTTTTGCTAATTTCATGTAGATATGTTGGTGCTGTAGTGTCCGTTCTTAGCTCCTTTAAAGCCCGCGTAATTAAAGTCGTGTTTGGCGTTATTCCGTGAAAATCTTCAACCCTGTCAGCTACACGTGCTGCGTGCTCTTTTGCTGCACCGCTTTTGGTTAGTTGGAGTTCTATCTCTTTTGCTACATCCTGCCCTGTTGGGCGAGCGTGTGGGTACTCAAATAAATCTACATAGGTTGATGTCACTAGCTTATAGTGCTCATCCTGTATTAAGCCTAAGTCGATTTGTTTAGCGTCACCAAATGCAATATTCATGTCTAGGCAAATGGCGTCATGTATAGCCTTTTCAAACTTTCGCTGCTCGCAACTTATGGAAGTCCGTGCGTTTTTAGCCATAATTTTCTATACTCTTAGCGTTGGCTAATGGTTCGAATCTTGCTGGAATCTACCGTTAGCCAATGATTTTTTAAGGACGCTCAGCATTTATTTGTTGGGCGTTTTTTCTTTCTGCCGCTTTATTGACTTCGTTCATTCAATAAATTCAAAGCTTTTGGTATTTAACATGGTAGCCGCTCCCTTTTTAAATTCCCAAATCCAACAATTTCAATTAATAATCAACAACTTAAAAATAAAGATTAATTCATTAGTGATTATCTAACCTAAGATTCACTACTTTCTTTAATCCAGTTTTCAACATCCAATCGCCTCCAACCAATTGTACGGCCAAGGTGCTTTACTGGTTGTGGAAACGTGCCATTTTGTACCCATCGCCAAATACTTTTGTAGTTTCGGTTTAGCATTGGACAAAGGTCTGCATATGTAAGTAGCTTTTCTGTATTCATATCGTTATCCCAGTAAGTTCCGGTTAGTCTTCAAGTATCCGATTATGCGCACCTTTAAAGCATTTTCAATCGCACCCAAAATCACAAGCCATTGAAAAAATTAACTTAAATGAAGTTTTTCTTTTCATTGAAAATTTAAGCAACTGAAAATATTAACGTTTATTTTTTTGTTTTTTTTCATAGAAAACCGCGATCATTTAAATCCAACCACGTTTGACCCTTGTTCTGTGTCAGTTAGTTTTGATAACCAAAGCTCTAAAGCTGCTCTTTTTTTCTCTATATGCTGCGATCTGTTGTAGATAGCCATCACCCCACCTAAGGCGTGCCCTAGCATCTGCTCAACCACATAAGGCTCTATCTCCATATCATTTAGGTGGGTAGCAAAACTTCTGCGTAAATCATGTAAATTCCACTTTTCATGACCTAGTTTTTTGCTAATTCCTGCACCATAAGCAGATACGGCCTCTGGTCGTTTTTCTTCACCCAACAGAAATTCATTTTTTGAGTTTTCAACTAGCGTCCGAATAACACTTTCTAGCTCTATCGGGATTGGGCGCTTAATTTCAGAACCCGTTTTGCTGTTAGATTTCGGAACAGTCCAAAGCATCGAATCTAAATCCCATTCTTTGATTTTTGATAAACGCAGCTCTTGGGTTCTACAGCCAAAAACAACCAATAAACGAACTAGATTTCTGTAGTACCAATGGTTTTTCCCGTTATCACACCATTTCCAAGCCTCCATAAGCTCAGGCCACGACAAAACGCGATCTTTTTTATTTTGGTGTTCGCCAATATCAGCAATGTTTAAGTCTTCCAGTGCTGTCGAATAAGCAAACTGGCGGTTTCGGCAAAATCTAAGGGCTTGTTTCGCATTTTGAAGAATATACCCGCTTGCTTTTGGGGCGGGGCGAGAGTGCGCTCCGTTAGTAATATCGTCAAAGACTTGAACCCAATGCCGCGTTTCACACAGCTCTAAAGGCAAACGACCAATGAACGGATATATGTGCTTTTTGAATTGAGCTCGGTGCTTTTCAAAGTTTGCACGTTTTTTAACTGCATCATTATCTATCCAGTGCTCGAGAGCATCCCTGACCGTTACCGCTTCCAATGTCTTCTCTCGTTGGAGTTGTGCCTGCACCTTTGGATCTAAACCTTTATCTAAATGCTTTTGATGCTCGGTAGCTGCCGTTCTCGCTTCTAGCAGCGATGTTGCGGGATAGGAGCCTAGTTTTAATTCGTATTGCTTTTTGTTGTATCTATAGCGAAGTACAAACGAAACTTTCCCTGTTTTGTAGTGGAACGCGTAAAGCCCGTCTCGGTCTGCAATCTTTATAGGGTTAGCGTTGTAGTGTTTCTTTCCACTGAGTGCTTTTAGCTTGCTGTCACTGATTGCCATGTCATAAGCCTTTCATTATCCGTCATAAGAAAAACAAGTCTTATGACGCCTCTCAGCCCTTATATATAAAGGTCTGGTCATAAGAGTCATAAGAGTCATATTAAATATTAGAATTGTTTTGAAACTTGCCAGTGATAGGAATTAGCTACCACAGCAAATACCACACAATTGCTGATACATCTGAGAATATTACGGGAGAAGGTGAGACACAATAGGATAGTAAACCGTTGCTGCAATGGGCATTAGGTGAACTAAAGTGAGATATGATGAGTTTGAGAGTAATGGCTTATTTGATAATACGGCATGAACTAATCGTTCTTTCGTAATTTATTGAATTGAAAGCCAAGCTCATTTTTGAGTTTGGCTTTTTTTTTGGCTTGTCGAACCGTGATAGATGGCTGACTACTCCCCAGTGCGACAACAGCGTCCTTTGTTGACGTTTGCTGAGTCCAAGGCTGCCAGAATCGAACAATGGCTTGCATCGTCGTCTACGTGTCCACAACACGCATCATTAATCTTTTTAAGTGCGGTGCGAATCTTAGTTAACTCAGTAATCTTCTCATCGATCATCTCTAATTTTGCTGAGGTAATCGACTTCACTTCAGCGCAACTGTGCTGTGTGGCCTCAAGTCGAATCTCAAGCAATTCTTTAATCTCGTCCAAACTCAGCCCCAACGCTTTAGATTTGAGAATAAAGGTCACCTGTTTCTGGTTATTTTCATCATATAGGCGATAACCCGACTCACTGCGACTGGCTGGCGCGATCAGGTTATTCTTCTCATAAAATCGCAAGGTATCGGCTGTCACACCGCATCGCTTCGCTAATTCACCGATCTGAAACATGTTTTTTCCTACTGTTTCGTCCATTCCACAATTAACCTTATCGTTACTTTTCAGGCTGAAATGGCACTTTTCATAATTAATTTTGAGATGCCAAACGATTGCGCGAGCTTTTTTGTAATAAATTAGTTAGAATCTGCGCCATCAAATTTGGAGTTGGTTATCTTATAGCTAGATCATAAGACAAACCCAAAAGGTCTTTACCAAAACTGGCCAATATTTTATCTCTTACTGGTATCTAAGATAATCCACGCTAAGAAGATAGAAACAAGTTCTTTTTTGGCAAATATCTTTATTTTAACCCCATGAATTTGAGGAAGATGGAAGCATGAATAACGCTCGTCCAATTCGCCGCGCTCTAATCAGCGTATCAGACAAAACTGGTATCGTTGAATTTGCACAAGCTCTTGCTAACCGTGGTGTAGATATTCTATCTACCGGTGGCACTGCTCGCCTGCTTGCTGAAAAAGGCATCTCTGTTACAGAAGTATCTGACTACACTGGTTTCCCAGAAATGATGGATGGCCGTGTTAAGACTCTGCACCCAAAAGTTCATGGTGGTGTTCTAGGCCGTCGTGGTCAAGATGATGACGTGATGGAAACTCACGGTATCAACCCTATCGATATGGTTGTTGTAAACCTATACCCATTCGCAGAAACCGTTGCTAAAGAAGGTTGTACCCTTGCTGACGCTGTTGAGAACATCGACATCGGTGGTCCAACAATGGTTCGCTCTGCAGCGAAAAACCACAAAGACGTAACGATCGTTGTTAACGCACACGACTACGAGCGCGTTGTCGCTGAAATGGACGCGAACGAGCAATCTCTAACACTAGAGACTCGCTTCGACCTCGCTATCGCAGCATTCGAGCACACCGCTTCTTACGACGGCATGATCGCTAACTACTTCGGCACTATGGTTCCATCATACGGTGCCTCTCTACTTGATGAAGAAGGAAAGAAGGCTGACGAAGAGAGCAAATTCCCTCGCACTTTCAACCAACAGTTCGAGAAAAAGCAAGACATGCGCTACGGTGAGAACAGCCACCAAGCAGCCGCATTCTACGTTGAAGCAAACCCTGAAGAAGCATCTGTTTCTACTGCTCGCCAAATTCAAGGTAAAGCCCTTTCTTACAACAACATCGCTGACACTGACGCAGCACTTGAGTGTGTGAAAGAGTTCGACCAGCCAGCATGTGTGATCGTTAAGCACGCTAACCCATGTGGTGTTGCACTAGGTGAAGACATCCTAGAAGCTTACGACCGTGCATTCAAAACAGACCCAACGTCTGCATTTGGCGGCATCATTGCTTTCAACCGTGAGCTAGACGCTGCAACAGCAACGGCTATCACTGAGCGTCAATTCGTTGAAGTTATCATTGCACCATCAGTTTCTGCTGACGCAGTAGAAGTCGTAGCGGCTAAGAAAAACCTTCGCCTACTTGAGTGTGGCGAGTGGACAACTAAGACAACTGGCTTTGACGTGAAACGCGTTAACGGTGGTTTGCTAGTTCAAGACCGCGACCAAGGCATGGTGTCTGAAGATGACCTTAAAGTGGTTTCTAAGCGCCAGCCTACAGCTGAAGAGCTAAAAGATGCCCTATTCTGCTGGAAAGTAGCGAAATACGTTAAATCTAACGCTATCGTTTACTCGAAAGGCGACATGACTATTGGTGTGGGCGCAGGCCAAATGAGCCGCGTTTACTCTGCGAAAATCGCAGGCATCAAAGCTGCAGACGAAGGTCTACAGGTTGAAGGTTGTGTAATGGCATCGGATGCATTCTTCCCATTCCGTGACGGCATCGACGCGGCAGCAGAAGCTGGCATCAAGTGTGTTATCCAACCGGGCGGCTCTATGCGTGATGACGAAGTTATCGCAGCAGCAGACGAACACGGCATGGCGATGATCTTTACGGGCATGCGTCACTTCCGCCACTAATTTCCTCTTCGTATTTGGCACTGTGGCGTCGTTAGCTGCTTTCGCCCACCCCGGTCACATAGCGGACTATGATCCCGGGGATGGGCTCAATTGCTGCCTAGCCACATCACCAACTACTTTGAGCAAGACTTATAACTTTGTTTTTTTAAATATTTAGATATTTGAGATTAAGGATTTTACAATGCGAGTTTTAATCATCGGTGCTGGCGGTAGAGAACATGCTTTAGGTTGGAAAGCAGCACAAAACCCAAACGTTGAAACAGTATTCATCGCTCCAGGTAACGCAGGCACTGCACTTGAGCCTAAACTTGAGAACGTAAACATCGGCGTTGAAGACATCGCTGGTTTAGTGGCGTTTGCTCAAGAGAAAAAAATCGAACTGACTATCGTTGGACCTGAAGCGCCACTAGTTATTGGTGTGGTTGACGCATTCCGTGAAGTGGGTCTTCCTATCTTTGGTCCAACTCAAGCGGCAGCACAGCTTGAAGGTTCGAAAGCATTCACTAAAGATTTTCTAGCTCGTCATGACATTCCAACGGGTTACTACGCAAACTTCACTGAGATTGAGCCAGCTATCGCTTACGTACGTGAGCAAGGCGCTCCAATCGTAGTAAAAGCTGACGGTCTTGCGGCGGGTAAAGGCGTTATCGTTGCGATGACCCTTGAAGAAGCTGAAGACGCAATCAAAGATATGCTAGCGGGCAACGCATTTGGCGAAGCTGGCAGCCGCGTGGTTATCGAAGAGTTCCTTGAAGGCGAAGAAGCAAGCTTCATCGTAATGGTTGACGGTTCTAGCGTTCTTCCTATGGCCACCAGCCAAGATCACAAACGTGTTGGCGACAAAGACACGGGTCCTAATACTGGCGGTATGGGTGCTTACTCCCCAGCTCCAGTTGTGACGCCTGAAATCCACAATCGTATCCTTGAGGAAGTTATCTACCCAACGGTACGTGGTATGGACGCAGAAGGCGCACCTTACACGGGTTTCCTTTACGCTGGCCTAATGATCGATGCTGACGGCACACCTAAGGTTATCGAATACAACTGCCGCTTCGGTGATCCAGAAACGCAGCCTATCATGATGCGTATGGAGTCAGACCTTGTTGAGCTTTGCCTAATGGCTATCGACGAGAAACTAGACGAAGCAGAATCAAAGTGGGATCCACGCGCTTCTATCGGTGTTGTTCTTGCGGCTGGCGGTTACCCTTCTGACTACGCAAAAGGTGACGTAATTTCACTACCAACAAGCGAAGTTGAAGGCCAAAAGGTTTTCCACGCGGGTACGACTAATAACGAAGCTGGCGATGTGGTGACAAACGGTGGTCGTGTACTTTGTGCAACGGCACTGGGTAACACGGTTTCTGAAGCTCAAGAGCGCGCTTACGCGTTGACGAAGCAGGTTAGCTGGAATGGTATGTTCCACCGCAATGACATTGGTTACCGTGCGATTGCGCGCGAGCAAGAGCAGTAATCAATCTTGTTACTCGCTTACTTCCCAATAACAGTAAGCAAATGATAGTAAACGAATAACAGCAAAAGGCGTCTCGATAGGCGCCTTTTTATTACTCAATCTTTCTAGAGGTCTGCACTTGTACAGATAAATAAGTACTTGACCTATGGTAGGCCAAATACTCTCAATCCTTTGATTACTCGCTATTCTTTCAACAATGATGGCCTAACGACACAATCATGGTTGTCTTCAGCCAGCATCAGTAACTCTTCCACACTCATCTTACCCAGTGAATCACTGCCAAGAAACGCCGCATAGCTTTCCACTGATGCCAATCGGTCGATCACGAAGCTTGGTAAGGCCTGGTTAAATTCAATGCGATCAAATTCACCACCAGCGCACGTCTTAAAAAAGCTGCCATCCCAGTAACCCTGAACCAGCCTGAGCCCTTCGTCATTCTGCTTCATCGTAGTCTCTAGAACCGACTTAGCTTCTTTCTGGTAGTTTTCGAGTTGCTTAGCTTGGATAGGTAAGATTTTGCTATCAATACGATACTGTTGATACACAGCTTCGCCTGACTTATTGAAACGCACATGGACACGATAAGGAACCAGCTCATTCGAAGAGTTACGCTGCTCGCCTTCACGAATGAATTCGCGAAGCACGCCTTCTGACCAAGCATAATCAGTTTGGTACCAGCCGTAATCGCCGACAGTGACGTAGTCAGCTGAAGTATGAGGTTGTGTTAGCTTGTTTGTAACCCAGTAGAAACTTGTCGCGTCGCCCATGACTTGGCCGCCGGTATGAGTTTCAAATTGCTCTAGGTTTTTGCGAGGGCTTGTTGAAGAACAGCCAATAAGAAATGTAGATAATAGTGAAACGAGAAGAAATGCTTTTTTCATAAAAACCTGTACCGAGGTGGAATACGACTACCTCGGTACAGTTTAGATTATTTCACTGAATCTTTCAGCGCTTTACCAGCAACAAATGCTGGAACATTTGCAGCAGCGATTTGGATCTCATCACCAGTTTTTGGGTTACGACCAGTGCGAGCTGCACGGTGGTTTACTTTAAAAGTACCAAAACCAATTAGCTGAACTTGATCGCCATCTTTAAGAGCATCTGTAACACCGCCAAGAGTCGCTTCTAGAGCAGCTTTAGCTTGTGCTTTAGAAAGGTCCGCTTTTTCAGCAATAAAGTCGATTAATTGAGTCTTGTTCATTTTAGGTTTCCCTTCTTTGTATTTTTGAATTCAATTCACTCTAAAACATAAATGCCCCATCTGGCAAAGGTTTGTCGTCGATCTTTAGCTCTAATGCCGTAGTTTTAGCCATAATATGAGTAATAACTCACAATTTGTTACTGATTTTATTAAGCAAGCCCTTGTTTAAAAGGGGCTGAGAGCAAAATTAATGATGACCTAGCCACTACTTTTTCACTATAATCCACGCTGAATCGCTGCTAAAGCGTACAATTTAATTTAAGGGCAAACATGCTGCTGCTATCTATTTACGTCTCCATTGCTATTGGAGTTTCTTTCATTTGTTCTGTTTTGGAAGCTGTACTTTTGAGTATTAGTCCGAGCTACATTGCTCAACTAAAACAAAATGGGCACCCTGCAGCAGAGTCTTTAGACAAACTGAAAACAGATATTGACCGCCCGCTTGCGTCAATTTTAACGCTCAACACCATCGCGCATACTATCGGTGCTGCGACAGCAGGTGCACAAGCGGCTGTCGTTTTTGGTAGCCAATGGTTAGGTGTCTTCTCTGCCGTACTAACGCTGGGTATCTTGGTATTGTCTGAGATTGTTCCAAAGACCATTGGTGCAACCTACTGGCGTCAACTTGCTCCTGCTTCGGCAAGCGTGCTGCGCTGGATGGTGTTCTTCCTAACACCGTTTGTCTGGTTCTCAGAACAGATCACCAAACGTCTTGCTCGTGGCCACCAAGCACCAAAAATGCGTGATGAGCTATCTGCAATGGCGATTTTGGCAAAAGAGAGCGGCGAGTTTGCAGAAGGCGAATCAAAAATCCTGAGCAACCTACTGGGTATTCAAGATGTACCCGTAACTCAAGTAATGACGCCGCGCCCAGTGGTATTCCGTGTTGATGCGGAAATGAGTGTCAATACGTTCCTAGAACAACATAAAGACACGCCATTCTCACGCCCGCTGGTTTACAGCGAGCAGAGTGACAACATCATCGGTTTTGTTCACCGCTTAGAGCTGTTTAGATTGCAGCAAGCCGGTTGTGGTGAGAAAGCTTTGGGTGAAGTAATGCGCCCTATCCACGTGTTGCTGAACAACATGGGCTTGGCTAAGGCCTTTGACCAGATGATGGCAAACCGCCTGCAACTGTCTTTAGTTGTGGACGAATACGGCACTATTCAGGGCATCATCACCCTAGAAGACATCTTTGAGCACCTAGTGGGCGAAGAGATTGTCGATGAAGCGGATAAGACGACTGACATGCAAGAACTGGCGTTCCAACGCTGGGAAAAGTGGAAAGAGACACACGGCGTTATCGAAAACCGCGATGACGAGGACGAGCTAGAGGAAGAAACTCCAGCAGACAACGACTCTTCAGACGCAAAATCAACGGATGACGACGACGCATCAAAAGACAAAGCGCAGAACGAAGACAAAAAAGACGCTTAATCTAAATTTGATACCGTCAGATACAACAAAGGCTCCCTAGGGAGCCTTTGTTTTTTATTCGTACCTTGGTGCAATTGCGAATTATAACGCAACACCAATGTTACTGACTGGGTCTTCACGCAGTTCGTGGCGTAGGTCTTTGATCAGCTCTAAGTCACGCTCAGTCGTTTCACGTAGAGGTCGGAAAATGGCCCACTGAACGTCCCACTCTTCACACACCGCTTCGTTTTCTTTCTGGTTTTCGTTCGTCACTTCTTCAGCGCCTTGAGCAAACTCAAGCTCAGCAACCGTCTTCACCGATTGTTGACTCACTTTAATTACCGCTTCCAACATATGTTCACGGTCAAGCAGACCATGAATTAGCGTTGCTAGGCCTTGGCATGCGTCCATTGCTGGGTAAACACCATAAAAATCAAAATCATCACCGCTAGGGAATAGCTCTTCAACCTTCTCAAGTTGACGCTCAAAGTTCACCTTTGCTGTTTTAACCGTCAGGATTTCCCAAATGCTATCCAAAACATCACGATAGATTCGAGCTTCCGCAAATTCTGTATTCTCACAAAACATGGCATAGTTAGGATACATACGCTCACATAGACACGCCATAAAGGTAATTTGTTGCCAAGGTTCTAACTTTTCAAGACGAACCTGCAGTGGATTCTGAAGCATAGTCACTCAATAATTGCAGAAAAAGACAGCGAAAGTGTACTTGATAAACCCTGGGGGGAAAAGGTAAGCCGATGAACAATTTTACGAATAAGCTCTATATTCTTACTGAGCATGACGATACCTATACGCAACTGATTCTAAACCAGGATTTACCCGACCTAGAAATCACTCAAAACCCCAAATCAGCACAGATTGTCTTGGCGTCACCACCTCTAATCGCAGAGCGCCTCGGCGAGTTTAAAGAGCTAGACTGGGTACAGAGTACCTATGCTGGAATCAATAAACTCACTCAGCCGGATCTTCGTCAAGATTATACGCTAACCAACGTCAAGGGCATCTTCGGCCCTGCGATTGCTGAATACGTATTGGGTTACACAATCAGTCACTGTAGACACTTCCCTCATTACCACCAGCATCAACAACAACGAAACTGGCAGCCACAGCTTTATACTAGCCTAACTGACAAAACTATCGTGATTTTAGGAACAGGTTCAATCGGCAGTCATTTAGCAAAAACCGCGACCGCTTTTGGTATTCATACCATAGGTGTCAACCGTACGGGCATCCCATCCAAACAAGAAACCTTTAAAGAGACGTTCCACATCAATGAGATAGAGGCTGCCCTTAAGCAGGCTGATATTGTGGTCAACACCTTGCCATCAACAGCTGAAACCTATCAGCTGCTAAACCAAACCACATTAGGTTACTGCTCTAACGTGCTGCTGTTTAATGTCGGTCGAGGGGAAAGTGTAGACAACAAAGCCTTGTTGCTCGCCATAAAAAATAGATGGGTAGAACACGCATTTTTAGATGTATTTGAAAGCGAGCCCCTTTCGCAAGATCACCCTTTCTGGAAACTACCGCAAGTCACCATCACGCCACACATCGCAGCACTCAGTGAACCAAGACAAGTGGTCGAGATCTTCGCAGAGAATTACAAACAGTGGCGAGATGGCTTTACACTTAATCATGTCATCGATTTTGATAAAGGTTACTGATGTCCTCTTTGTTACTTAAAGAGATTCGACAATGCCGAGCTTGTGAACCTTACCTATCACATGGTGCCAACCCGGTGATTCAAGCACACCCAAACGCGCGCTTGCTGATCATAGGTCAAGCGCCAGGTATCAAGGTGCATGAGTCGTCGATCCCTTGGAACGACGCCAGTGGCAAACGATTAAGAGAGTGGTTAGGGATAGATAGCGATACTTTTTACGACGAGCAAAAAGTCGCGATTGTGCCCATGGGGTTTTGTTATCCGGGAAAAGGGAAAAGTGGTGATCTTCCACCACGCAAAGAGTGCGCGGAGCTTTGGCATAACAAAGTGCTGCAATCTCTACCCGATATTCAAATGACACTGCTGATTGGCCAGTACGCACAAAACCATTACCTAACAAACAAAACCACTAGCACATTGACCGAAACCGTGCGTGATTGGCAAAGGTGGGCGCCTGAGTTTTTGCCATTACCCCACCCTTCGCCACGCAATAATATCTGGCTCAAGAAGAACCCTTGGTTTGAAAGTGAGGTTATTCCTTACATCCGAAAGCACATCTCGGAGCATTTGGCCTACCATGATCCAAATGCCTAATAAACTGCACGCTACAAGATTAAACCGCTATCCAATACTCATCGCAGATAATAAAAAGCGCCGTTAGTTTCCTAACAGCGCTTTCAATAATCTTACTCAGAATTACTTGTGGTAAGGCTTAGACAATTCGTGAACAGCGTCAACGAATACACCAGCGTTCTCTGGCGGTACATCTAAGTGGATACCGTGGCCTAGGTTAAATACATGACCTGTACCACCGTCGCCGAAGCCTTCAAGGATGCTGCCCACTTCTTCACGAATACGTTCAGGCTGAGCGTAAAGCATTGAAGGATCCATGTTACCTTGCAGAGCAACTTTGTCGCCGATGCGAGCTTTTGCATCTGCGATGTTGATTGTCCAGTCTAGACCAACCGCATCACAACCTGTTGCTGCGATAGACTCAAGCCACATGCCACCGTTCTTAGTGAACAGAGTAACCGGTACTCGACGACCTTCGTTTTCACGGATTAGGCCATCAACGATTTTGTGCATGTATTGCAGTGAGAATAGGTTGTAGTCACGAGGGGTCAGTACACCACCCCATGTATCAAATACCATTACCGATTGAGCACCCGCTTTAATTTGCGCGTTCAGGTATTCGATAACACTGTCAGCCAGCTTGTCTAGAAGCAGGTGCAGCGTTTGTGGTTCTGCGTACATCATCTTCTTGATCTTAGTGAATGCTTTAGAGCTTCCACCTTCAACCATGTATGTCGCTAGAGTCCATGGGCTACCAGAGAAACCAATCAGTGGCACTTCGCCTTTCAGGTCTTTACGGATCTGACGAACGGCATTCATTACGTATTGAAGCTCACCTTCTGGATCAGGTAGGCCAATCTTCTCTACGTCAGCTTTACACGTGATAGGACGCTCAAACTTAGGACCTTCACCTGTTTCAAAGTACAAACCTAAGCCCATTGCATCAGGGATAGTTAGGATGTCTGAGAACAAGATTGCCGCATCAAGCGGGAAACGACGTAAAGGTTGAAGTGTTACTTCTGATGCCAGTTCCGCGTTTTTGCACAAAGACATGAAATCGCCCGCTTCAGCGCGCGTTGCTTTGTACTCAGGAAGATAGCGGCCAGCTTGGCGCATCATCCATACCGGTGTGTAATCAACAGGCTGTTTTAAAAGTGCGCGTAAATAGCGATCGTTTTTTAATTCGGTCATTCCGTTAAATTCCAATTCAATCTTGTCTAATTTTGATGGCAAGTATTCTAACACTGATTGAAGGGTAAAAGCTGTGTGCTTTGCAACCTAGATCAAGTTATTAACTTTTAAATCAATGCTTAATTTGCACCCAATTACGAGAGCATGTTAAAAATTTGTCGCTAGCGAAAATTACAATTATAACATCTGAGTAGTCACTACTCAGCATCTCATAACGACATCTTACTTACCCCCTCCACTTGTGGAGGGTTTTTTTTAGCTTTTGACCACCCATAGGCCAAATACTATCACAGGCAGATTAGTGCTCTAGCATCTGCTCCGTCACACCATCTTTCATCACGTCATCAACGGTTTTCTCAATCAACTGTCTCGCAATGGTTCCAACAGGAGCAACATCAGGCAGGCTTGTTACGTCAAACCATTGAGCATCCGATAGCTCGCTGTAGTCAGGCTTAAGCGTACCACCAGCATAATCTGCGAGAAAGCCCATCATCATACTCGATGGAAACGCCCATGGCTGGCTGCCAAAGTAACGAATATTATCGACATCGATACCCGTTTCTTCTTTGACTTCTCTTGCCACACACTGCTCTAAGGTCTCTCCGACCTCTAGGAAGCCCGCTATCACGGTATACATGCCTGTTTTATGTCTTGGGTGCTGCGCAAGCAATATCTTGTTGTCGTTTCGCACAGCGACAATGATGCACGGGAAGATACGAGGATAATGAAGTGTTCGGCAATCTCCACACTGCATCGCCACCTGGTTATGGTTGAGATGATTTCGACCACCACACTGAGGGCAAAAACGCATACTTTGAGTCATATGCCCATATTGGATGGCTTTGCTTGCAGTCAAGAAACTCACTTCAGGCCAGTGCAGTAACTCTCTTAGGCTGACCATGCTCAGCTCATTCTCCACATCACAATCGTTGAGCCAATACACCTTGCGACCTTGATGCTGACCAATACAGATTGCATGCTCCACACTCAGCCCAAGCTCTTCAGCACAGCCAAACGGAAACTGATCATTATTAACCCAAATATCACTACCAGAAACGACGCACCAATAAGCTTGCTCTGTCATTTTGTTATCACTTTTTTTTAACATCCCTATGCCTCATTGCTTGCAGTTCGTTCATTTTACTGGCAATCTAATTTCATACTAGAGTTGTAGCAGAGAATATTTCAAGCTATTACTTTTAGTAGCTACCAATAAAACGGACCCTGCTTAGGCAATTACTTGATCACAAGGTTGTGATCAGATCATGAGGACATGGTCATGCTAAATAAATTCAAACAAATACAAGAACAATGGGGTGGCTCTAATGAGGTCATCGATCATTGGCTCGAAACTCGACAGTCTCTAATCGTTGAGTATTGTAAGCTAGGTGCCTTGCAGCCAGCTAGCAACGGGCAATCAAACGTTGTTGAACTCCCTTCTCCTAAAGAAATAAGCTCATTCTGCGATCATGTTGTCGATTATATCTCAGAGGGTCATTTTAAGATCTATGATATGGTCATGAAAAAATGGCAAGCAACAGGCTTTAAAACCAATGACGAGATTGATACAACTTACGCGAAGATCGTACTTACAACCGAGCCGCTTCTAGAGTTCAATGATAAGTACGTTAAAGTAAATGCAGACGATGAGTTGCCTAACTTCGAAGGAGATATGTCAAAAGTAGGTGAACTACTCGAAGTACGTTTTGAAGTAGAAGATAATCTTATCCAGCTTATTGCAGACAGTTTAGCGATTCCACCAGGCGCTTAGTTAGCTGAATCCTTAATAAGCTTGCCTCTGTGCAAGCTTTTTGTTTTGTCTGTAAGCTTATCCAAACTACCCAGAACCTTTCAGACAGAGCTTACTCGCTCGCCCTGACCTTTAGCCATAAGCATATGGTTACAACCCTAATCAGCCTAACCATATCTACCCTTTATCTTACTGGCTCAAAGAGCACTCTTCAGGACATAAATCCAACCCCACCAGCTAGATAAGCACACCTATCACTTTATAAGTCATATCTAAATACCAATACGCCAGATACAAAAAAGGCACCCGAAGGTGCCTTTTTCTTATCTCTTAGAGACTACTCGTAGAGCTTACTCTTCTGAAGAGAAACCAGCGTTTAGAAGTGCTGCTAGATTGTCAGTAGCTTGTTCAGCTGAAGGACCTTCTTGCTCTTCTTCACGTTGCTTTTGACGCTCTTGGTGGTATGCGAAACCAGTACCAGCTGGGATTAGGCGACCAACAATTACGTTCTCTTTCAGACCGCGAAGGTCATCACGCTTACCAGAAACCGCAGCTTCTGTTAGTACGCGAGTCGTTTCTTGGAACGATGCAGCTGAGATGAATGACTCAGTTGCAAGAGATGCTTTAGTAATACCTAGTAGATCACGTTCGAAACGTACTAGTTCTTTACCTTCAGCTTCTAGCTTACGGTTAGCAATCTTAACATTGTGGTACTCAACTTGTTCGCCAGGTAGGAACGGAGAGTCACCAGAATGAGTGATTGTACACTTACGTAGCATTTGACGAACGATAGTCTCAATGTGCTTATCGTTAATCTTTACGCCTTGTAAGCGGTAAACTTCTTGAACTTCGTTCGCGATGTACTGAGTTACTGCGTGGATACCACGTAGACGCAGGATATCGTGTGGAGTTTCAGGACCGTCGGCGATTACATCACCACGTTCAATCTTCTCACCTTCGAACACGTTCAATTGACGATGCTTAGGAATCATCTCTTCGTAAGCGTCACCGCCTTCACGAGTGATTACTAGACGACGCTTACCTTTCGTTTCTTTACCGAAAGACACAGTACCTGTGTGCTCAGCAAGGATCGCAGGCTCTTTAGGCTTACGAGCTTCGAATAGGTCAGCTACGCGTGGTAGACCACCAGTGATATCTTTGTTTCCGCTCGATTTTTGAGGGATACGAGATAGTGTGTCACCGATGCCAACTTCAGCGCCATCTTCGATGTTTACAATCGCTTTGCCAGGTAGGAAGTAGTGAGCTGGCATATCAGTACCAGGGATCATTACGTCGTTACCTTGCTCATCAACAAGTTTGATAGCTGGACGCATATCTTTACCTGCTGCTGGGCGAGCTGCTGCGTCTGTAACTTCACTTGAAGAAAGACCCGTTAGATCGTCAGTTTGACGAGAAACTGTAATACCATCGATCATATCTACGAATTGGATACGACCTGCCACTTCAGTGATGATTGGCATGGTATGCGCTTCCCAGTTAGCTACAACTTCACCAGCAGTAACTGCTGCGTTGTCGCCTTTGGTTAGCATCGAACCGTAAGGAAGTTTGTGCTTCTCTTTAGTACGGCCGAATTCATCAATAATCGTCATCTCAGATGCACGAGAAGTGATAACCAGTTTCTTATCTTTGTTCACTACGAACTTAGCATTGTGAAGTTTCACAGTACCAGTTGTCTTAGCTTGGATGCTGTTCTCTGCTGCTGCAGTAGATGCCGCACCACCGATGTGGAACGTACGCATCGTTAGCTGTGTACCCGGTTCACCGATAGATTGTGCAGCGATAACACCAACTGCTTCACCTTGGTTCACTAGGTGACCACGTGCTAGGTCACGACCGTAACACTGTGCACAACAACCGAAGTCTGCATCACAAGTAACTACAGAGCGCACTTTCATGCTATCTACTGAGTTATCTTCCATGATTTGACACCACTTCTCATCAATCAGAGTATTACGTGGAATCAGTACATCTTCAGTACCAGGCTTAAGAACGTCTTCAGCTACTACACGACCAAGAGCAAGCTCAGAAAGTGCAACTTTAACGTCACCACCTTCGATGTGAGGCATCATGTCGATACCTTCATGCGTGCCACAGTCATGTTCGTGTACTACAACGTCTTGAGCAACGTCTACTAGACGACGAGTTAGGTAACCCGAGTTTGCTGTTTTCAGTGCTGTATCCGCAAGACCCTTACGAGCACCGTGCGTTGAGATAAAGTACTGAAGGACGTTTAGACCTTCTTTAAAGTTCGCTGTGATCGGCGTTTCGATGATTGAACCATCTGGACGCGCCATCAGACCACGCATACCTGCTAGCTGACGAATCTGAGCTGCAGAACCACGTGCGCCTGAGTCGGCCATCATGTAGATGCTGTTGAACGATTCTTGCTGTTCTTCTTCGCCGTCACGGTTGATAACTGTTTCAGAAGATAGGTTATCCATCATTGCTTTCGCAACGCGGTCATTCGTAGATGCCCAGATATCGATAACTTTGTTGTAACGCTCACCCGCAGTAACAAGACCAGATTGGAATTGCTCTTGGATTTCGCGAACTTCTTCTTCAGCAGATTCAATTTCATCGTATTTCGCTTGAGGTACAACCATATCGTCGATACCTACAGAAACACCAGAAAGTGCAGCGTATGCAAAACCTGCGTACATGATTTGGTCAGCAAATACTACTGTATCTTTTAGACCAAGCTTACGGTAACACTCGTTAAGAAGAGTAGAGATCTGCTTCTTACCTAACTTTTGGTTAACGATGCTGAACGGTAGGCCAGCTGGAACGATTTGCCATAGCATTGCACGGCCGACAGTTGTATCAACCATCTTCGTTTCAGTAGTGCTGTTACCATCTTCGTCTACTACAGTCTCGGTGATACGTACTTTAACGCGAGCGTGTAGCTCAGCAGTCTTAGTACGGTATGCCTTTTCAGCCTCAGCAGGGCCAGCAAGGTACATACCTTCGCCTTTCACGTTGATCTTGTCACGTGTCATGTAGTAAAGACCCAATACAACGTCCTGAGAAGGTACGATGATCGGATCACCTGACGCTGGCGACAGAATGTTATTCGTCGACATCATCAGTGTACGTGCTTCAAGCTGTGCTTCTAGAGTTAGAGGCACGTGTACCGCCATTTGGTCACCATCGAAGTCGGCGTTGTATGCCGCACACACTAGTGGGTGAAGCTGAATCGCTTTACCTTCGATTAGTACTGGTTCAAACGCTTGGATACCTAGACGGTGAAGTGTAGGTGCACGGTTAAGTAGTACTGGGTGTTCGCGGATTACTTCATCTAGGATATCCCAAACGATAGCTTCTTCGCGCTCTACCATCTTCTTAGCAGCTTTGATTGTCGTAGCCATGCCACGAGTTTCTAGCTTGCTGTAGATGAACGGCTTAAATAGCTCAAGTGCCATCTTCTTAGGAAGACCACACTGATGTAGACGAAGGTATGGACCTACTGTGATTACAGAACGGCCAGAGTAGTCTACACGTTTACCTAGAAGGTTCTGACGGAAACGACCTTGTTTACCCTTGATCATATCAGCAAGAGATTTCAGAGGACGCTTGTTAGAACCAGTGATAGCACGACCACGACGACCGTTATCTAGAAGTGCATCAACAGACTCTTGCAGCATACGCTTTTCGTTACGTACGATGATGTCCGGAGCAGCTAGCTCTAGAAGACGCTTCAAACGGTTGTTACGGTTGATCACACGACGGTAAAGGTCGTTCAGATCTGAAGTCGCAAAACGACCGCCATCTAGTGGTACTAGAGGACGTAGATCTGGCGGCAGAACCGGAAGTACAGTCAGAATCATCCATTGCGGATCGTTACCCGATGCAATGAACGCTTCAACTAGCTTCAGGCGCTTAGTAACTTTTTTACGCTTAGTTTCTGAGTTAGTCGTTTCTAACTCTTCGCGCATTTCTTCCACTTCTTGATGAAGGTCCATTGTTGCAAGCAGATCTTTGATCGCTTCAGCACCCATCTTAGCAGTGAATTCGTCACCCCACTCTTCTAGACGATCAAGATACTCTTCTTCAGTAAGCATCTGAGATTTTTCTAGATCAGTCATACCTGGTTCAGTTACTACGTACATCTCGAAGTAAAGAACACGTTCGATATCACGTAGAGGGATATCCATTAGTAGACCGATACGAGACGGCAGTGATTTTAGGAACCAGATGTGAGCAACTGGTGAAGCTAGCTCGATGTGGCCCATGCGGTCACGACGAACTTTAGTTTGTGTAACTTCAACGCCACACTTCTCACAGATAACACCACGGTGCTTCAGGCGCTTGTATTTGCCACAAAGACATTCGTAGTCTTTAACTGGACCAAAAATACGTGCACAGAACAGACCATCACGTTCAGGTTTGAACGTACGATAGTTAATTGTTTCCGGCTTTTTAACTTCACCAAAAGACCATGAACGGATCATGTCTGGTGAAGATAGACCGATTTTGATTGCATCAAATTCTTCGGTCTTATGCTGTGCTTTTAGAAAGTTTAATAAGTCTTTCACATTCAGCTCCTGTAAGGAGTTAAAGGAGCTCACTGCTGTAGCAAGCTCCCTTTTACCAAATAATCCTATCTTCTTTTAAAAAGAGGAGGGATTACTCTTCGTCTTCTAGCTCGATGTTGATACCTAGCGAGCGAATCTCTTTCAACAGTACGTTGAACGACTCAGGCATACCAGGTTCCATGCTATGGTTACCGTCTACGATGTTCTTATACATCTTAGTACGGCCGTTAACGTCATCTGACTTAACTGTTAGCATTTCTTGTAGAGTATATGCTGCACCGTATGCTTCTAGTGCCCATACTTCCATCTCACCGAAACGCTGACCACCGAACTGAGCTTTACCACCAAGTGGTTGCTGAGTTACTAGGCTGTAAGAACCAGTTGAACGAGCATGCATCTTGTCATCAACCAAGTGGTTCAGTTTCAGCATGTACATGTAACCAACAGTTACAGGACGCTCAAACGAATCACCAGTGCGACCATCAAACAGTTTAAGCTGACCAGATTCTGGCAGATCACCCAGTTTAAGTAGTTCCTTGATTAGAGACTCAGAAGCACCGTCGAACACAGGAGTAGCAATCGGTAGACCGCCACGTAGGTTCTTGATCAGTGTACGAACTTGATCATCAGACAGTTCAGCAATATCAACTTTCTGACGAGTATCACCAAGATCGTAAACCTTCTGTAGGAACTCACGGAACTTATGCAGTTCTTGTTGTTCCTTAACCATTTGGTTGATCTTGTCACCGATACCTTTCGCAGCCAAACCTAAGTGAACTTCTAGGATCTGACCGATGTTCATACGCGATGGTACACCCAGCGGGTTAAGTACGATGTCTACAGGCTGACCTTTCTCATCGTATGGCATGTCTTCAACAGGGTTAATCTTAGAGATTACACCTTTGTTACCGTGACGACCGGCCATCTTATCACCAGGCTGGATACGACGTTTAACCGCTAGGTAAACTTTAACAATCTTAAGAACGCCAGGCGCTAGATCATCACCTTGAGTGATTTTACGACGCTTAGTTTCAAACTTCTTATCGAAGTCTGCTTTTAGCTCATCCCACTGCTCAGCAAGTTGCTCAAGCTGTGTTTGTAGCGCATCGTCTTCTAGAACTTGCTCTAGCCATTGCTTACGACCGATAGTATCAAGCTTAGCTTCAGAGTAACCACCAGACAGAAGTACAGCTTTAACACGGTTAAGAAGGCCACCCTCAAGAATTTGGAACTCTTCAGTTAGGTCTTTCTTAGCTTCTTTAAGCTGCATCTGTTCGATTTCAAGTGCACGCTTGTCTTTCTCTACGCCATCGCGAGTGAAGACTTGTACATCGATGATAGTACCCGAAACAGAGTTTGGTACACGTAGAGAAGTATCTTTAACATCAGATGCTTTCTCACCGAAGATAGCACGTAGTAGCTTCTCTTCAGGAGTCAGTTGAGTTTCACCTTTAGGGGTTACTTTACCAACTAGGATGTCGCCACCCTTAACTTCAGCACCAATGTAAACGATACCTGACTCGTCTAGTTTAGACAGAGCAGACTCACCTACGTTTGGAATATCAGCTGTGATCTCTTCAGAACCCAGCTTAGTATCACGAGCCACACAAGATAGTTCTTGGATGTGGATTGTCGTGAAACGGTCTTCTTGAACTACGCGCTCAGATACTAAGATCGAGTCTTCGAAGTTGTAACCGTTCCAAGGCATGAATGCGATACGCATGTTTTGGCCAAGAGCAAGTTCACCAAGGTCTGTTGAAGGACCATCAGCAAGAACATCACCGCGTGCAACTGGTTCACCTGGAAGTACAGTTGGACGTTGGTTAATACATGTGTTTTGGTTCGAACGCGTGTACTTAGTTAGGTTGTAGATATCGATACCAGCTTCGCCAGGTACCAATTCATCTTCGTTAACCTTAACTACGATACGAGAAGCGTCTACAGACTGAACTTGACCACCACGTTTAGCAACCGCTGTAACACCAGAGTCAACTGCGATGTTACGTTCGATACCAGTACCTACAAGAGGCTTATCAGCCTTAAGTGTTGGTACAGCTTGACGTTGCATGTTGGCACCCATCAATGCACGGTTCGCATCATCGTGTTCTAGGAACGGGATAAGCGAAGCAGCGATAGATACAACCTGGTTTGTCGCAACGTCCATGTAGTCAACGTGATCGCGTGGGTGAAGACCAGATTCACCTTTTTGACGAGCTGTGATTAGCTCATCTGCAAACGTACCTTCTTCAGTAAGAATGGTGTTTGCTTGCGCGATTACGAATTGACCTTCCTGGATTGCAGACAGGTAATCAACTTCTTCTGTTACTACACCATCTACTACACGACGGTACGGAGTTTCTAGGAAACCGTAATCGTTACAACGTGCAAACGCAGATAGTGAGTTAATTAGACCGATGTTTGGACCTTCAGGCGTTTCGATCGGACATAGACGACCGTAGTGAGTTACGTGAACGTCACGTACTTCGAAGCCTGCGCGCTCACGAGTAAGACCACCAGGACCTAAAGCAGAGATACGACGTTTGTGCGTAACTTCTGACAATGGGTTGTTTTGGTCCATGAACTGTGAAAGCTGTGAAGAGCCAAAGAATTCTTTAACTGCAGCAGAGATCGGCTTAGCGTTGATAAGATCTTGAGGCATGATTGCATCAAGGTCACCAAGGCTTAGGCGCTCTTTAACGGCACGTTCTACACGAACTAGACCAACACGGAATTGGTTTTCTGCCATTTCACCTACAGAACGGATACGACGGTTGCCAAGGTGGTCGATATCGTCCACTTCACCAATACCGTTACGGATACCAATCAGTTTCTTCATCACTTCGATGATGTCTGATTCATCCAGAGTACCGCGCTCTTCTTCTTCTTCACGCTCGATAGAGCTGTTGAACTTCATACGGCCTACAGTTGATAGGTCGTAACGTTCTTCAGAGAAGAATAGGCTTTCGAATAGAGACTCTGCAGCTTCTTTCGTTGGTGGCTCGCCAGGACGCATCATGCGGTAGATTTCTACCAATGCAGAGATGCGATCTACTGTGCTATCTGCACGTAGAGTGTCTGACATGAATGGACCGTGATCTAGATCATTCGTGAACAGAGTTTGTAGAGCCTTGTGACCTGCTTGAGACAGGTTAGCAAGTGCTTCTAGGCTAATCTCTTGGTTCGCGCCAACGATGATCTCGCCAGTTGCTTCATTGATGTAATCTTTAGATGCAACTTTACCAACGATGTACTCTACTGGTACTTCGATGTGCTCAACGCCATCTTTTTCAAGTTGACGGATATGACGAGCAGTAACACGACGACCAGTCTCAACGTAAGTTTTGCCGTTTGCTTCGATGTCGAATGACGCAGTTTCACCACGTAGACGATCAGGAACCAACTCCATAAGAAGAGTTTGGTCTTTAACTTCGAAGTTCACTTTGTCGAAGAATAGATCTAGGATCTCTTCAGTCGATTTACCAAGCGCACGAAGAATAATCGATGCTGGTAGCTTACGACGACGGTCGATACGTACGAATAAGTTATCCTTAGGATCGAACTCAAAGTCTAACCATGAGCCACGGTAAGGAATTACACGTGCGTTATAAAGAACTTTACCTGATGAGTGGGTCTTACCCTTATCACTGTCGAAGAACACGCCTGGGCTTCGGTGCAGCTGGGATACGATAACCCTCTCGGTACCATTAATTACGAAAGTACCATTGTCTGTCATAAGCGGAATTTCGCCCATGTAGACTTCTTGTTCTTTAATGTCTTTTACAGTACCTGCTGGTGCATCTCGATCAAAGATAACTAGACGTAGTTTTACGCGTAGTGGCTTTGAGTAAGTAACACCGCGGATTTGACATTCTTTAACGTCAAAAACTGGCTCACCAAGACGGTAGCTAACGTATTGCAGCTCAGAATTGCCGTTGTAGCTCTGAATTGGAAATACAGAACGGAAAGCAGCTTCAAGACCGTATTGACCTTCTGGATCCTGTTCGATGAATTTGTCGAAAGAATCAAGCTGGATCGATAACAGGTATGGAATGTCCAAAACTTGTGGACGAGTACCAAAATCCTTACGGATGCGCTTTTTCTCGGTATAAGAGTAAACCATGGGGTTCCTCAGCTCGCTGATAAGTGACCCAAACCACCCAAAACACTCTTCAAGAGGGGGCGGTGACAAACAGCTGTTTACTGTAGTGAACAATCATTTCGAAAAAATGACTGTTTTTTTGCTCGGATTATGACGGTTAAACAGCGGAAAATTCGTCATAGCCCTACAGCGCAAAAAGGCCGGTGGTTAATAAACCACCAGCCATTAGCCTTGCGGCTAAGAAATTAAGTAATAATTACTTGATTTCAACAGAAGCGCCAGCTTCTTCTAGCTGTGCTTTAAGAGCTTCAGCTTCAGCTTTGTCAACGCCTTCTTTAAGCGCTGCAGGAGCTGAGTCTACAAGACCTTTAGCTTCTTTAAGACCTAGGCCAGTTGCGCCACGTACAGCTTTGATAACTTGTACTTTGTTAGCGCCAGCAGCAGTTAGGATAACGTCGAATTCAGTTTGCTCAGCAGCAGCGTCGCCGCCAGCTGCGCCGCCAGCTACAACAGCAGCAGCTGCAGTAACGCCGAATTTCTCTTCCATAGCTTCGATAAGCTCAACAACTTGCATTACAGACATTTCTGCAACTGCGTCTAGGATTTGCTCGTTAGTAATAGACATAACAATTCTCTTTTAAGTCAACAATAAGTTTAAATAGCAACCAGTGAAAAGCAAGGCTTATGCCGCAGCTTCTTCTTTTTGGTCGCGAACAGCAGCGATAGTACGAACCAGCTTGCCAGCAGAAGCTTCTTTCATGCACATCATTAGGCGTGCGATAGCTTCGTCGTAAGTTGGTAGTGTCGCTAGTACTTCAGCATCAGTAACTGCGCCTTCAAATGCAGCAGCTTTGATCTCGAAATCTTTATTCTCTTTAGCGAAGTCTTTGAAAAGACGCGCTGCAGCACCTGGGTGCTCATTAGAGAATGCGATCAGAGTTGGACCAGTGAAAGTGTCTACTAGACACTCGTAGTCTGTACCCTGAACCGCACGGCGTGCTAGTGTGTTACGAACAACTTTCATGTAAACACCCGCTTCGCGAGCTTGTTTACGTAGAGAAGTCATTGCGCCAACTTCAACGCCACGAGAATCAGCTACAACTGCAGAAAGTGCACCACTGGCAGCTTCGTTGACTTCAGCAACAATTGCTTTTTTGTCTTGAAGATTTAAAGCCATTTGGATTAACCTCTGGTTGTGATTACAGCACTCAATACAAAATGTAATGAGCGTTTACGATGTTATTTAAAAATGAATAAATTCATTTCAAACCACAACATCGCCTACGTAGGTTTTATTAAGCTATCAATAATCTAATGAAAATCGACAGCGCCTACGGTCTTGGGATAGATGATTTCAAATTGCTTTAAAACCACCCAACCACAAATATTAGGCGCAGAAGTATACACTAAATCTGCGCCTAAGCAAATTAGTTTGCTTGAGTGTCAAGACTAGCTTGATCAACAGCAACACCAGCACCCATCGTAGTAGAGATGCTTACTTTCTTCAGGTAAGAACCCTTAGCTGAAGAAGGCTTAGCTTTCTTAAGAGCAACTAGAAGAGCTTCTAGGTTCTCTTGAAGCTGGCTAGCTTCGAAAGATGCTTTACCGATAGTAGTGTGGATGATGCCGTTCTTGTCGTTACGGTAACGAACCTGACCAGCTTTAGCGTTCTTAACCGCTTCAGCAACGTTAGGAGTTACAGTACCAACTTTAGGGTTTGGCATAAGGCCGCGTGGACCTAGGATAGTACCTAGTTGACCAACAACACGCATTGCATCTGGAGAAGCAACAACTACGTCGAAGTTCATTTCGCCTTTTTTCACTTGCTCAGCAAGATCTTCCATACCAACGATATCTGCGCCAGCAGCTTTAGCAGCTTCTGCGTTTGCACCTTGAGTGAAAACAGCAACGCGGATGTCACGGCCAGTACCGTGAGGTAGCACTGTTGCGCCACGAACGTTTTGGTCAGATTTACGAGCATCGATGCCTAGGTTAACAGCAACATCTACAGACTCAACAAATTTAGCAGTCGCTAGTTCTTTAAGAAGAGCAACAGCTTCGCTGATTTCGTATTCTTTAGTTGAGTCAACTTTGTCGCGGATTACGCGCATACGCTTAGTAAGTTTAGCCATGATCTTATCCCTCTACCACTAGGCCCATTGAACGAGCAGTACCAGCAATAGAACGTTTCATTGCTTCGATGTCAGCACCAGTCATATCAGCAGCTTTAGTTTCTGCGATTTCCTGAACTTGAGCGTCAGTAACAGTACCAACTTTCTCAGTGTTTGGACGACCTGAACCAGACTTAACGCCAGCAGCTTTCTTAAGAAGAACAGCGGCAGGTGGAGTCTTAGTTACGAACGTGAAAGAACGGTCGTTGTAAACAGTAATAACTACTGGAGTAGGTAGACCTTTCTCAACAGATTCTGTTTTTGCGTTGAACGCTTTACAGAATTCCATGATGTTCACGCCGTGTTGACCTAGAGCAGGACCAACCGGTGGACTTGGGTTTGCCATACCAGCTGCAACTTGCAGTTTGATATAAGCTTCAACTTTCTTAGCCATGATATTTCCTAATATTTTGGGTACATACGCTAGCCGCAAGGCGAGCTCCCCATAAATTCAATTAACTCTTTTTCGCTTCAACAGAAGCAAAAAGGCGCGAAATTATAATCATAATTCGCGCCTTTAACAACCCTAAAAAGGTGATTTTTTATACTCTTTTATTTTGAACAACTTATGAAGTATTTATCCACAGCTTGCTCAAAGGTCAGAGTTTTAGTCCAGTTTTTCAACCTGACCAAATTCAAGCTCAACCGGTGTTGCACGACCAAAGATCGATACAGATACCTTAATGCGGCTTTTCTCGTAATCTACTTCTTCAACAGTACCGTTAAAGTCAGCAAATGGACCATCGTTCACACGAACCACTTCACCCGCTTCGAACATTGTCTTAGGACGTGGAGACTCGCTCGCTTTCTCTAGACGGTTCAAGATAGCATCAGCTTCTTTATCAGTGATTGGTGCAGGACGATCAGAGGTACCACCAATGAAGCCCATAACACGCGGAATGCTGCGTACTAAGTGCCATGATTCATCATTCATGATCATTTGAACTAATACGTAGCCAGGGAAGAATTTACGTTCACTTTTACGACGTTGCCCAGCACGCATTTCCACTACTTCTTCAGTAGGTACTAGCACATCGCCAAATAGTTCTTCCATGTTGTGCATTTTAATATGCTCGCGTAGCGACTGTGCAACACGACCTTCAAAGCCAGAAAAGGCTTGAACTACATACCAACGTTTTTTTGGAGCTTCACTCATGAATCAGAACCCTCTACACTCCAGTTGCTAGAGAAACTAGACGGACCATGATGCCGTCAATTCCCCAAAGCACTAGAGACATAACAATACATACAGCTAAAACGATCAATGTAGTTTGCATAGTTTCTTGGCGAGTAGGCCAAACAACTTTACGAATCTCCATACGAGATTCTTTTGCAAAATCGATCGCAGCTTTACCTTTAGTTGTTGTTGCTGCAACGCCTAGTGCGGCAGCAATCAGCACAACTACACCTGCAGCGCGAATTACAACAGACAATTCACCATACAGGTAATTACCCACAACAGCAGCAGCCAACAGAACAAAAGCGACAATCCACTTCATTGTATCTGCTGCACCTGAGCTATCAGGAGTTTCAGCGTTTGCTTTCATAAAACCAACCTGTGATAAGTCTTAAATATAGACGACAATAACCCCGCTGTTGCAGGGCACATTCCTTTGCGTTGCAAAACAACACATCTAACAGTCATTTTAGTCAAAAAGACCGTTTAATTCTTTGCTAAGAGCGAAAATCGATGTCAAAACATCCAACTCTTTTTTTAGCGCAGAAAAAGGGCATCAAATGATGCCCTTTTTACTAGTGGTTCGTCAAATCTTATGCAAAGATTTTAGCTACAACACCAGCACCAACT